>DASUZD010000292.1:0-8215 GCA_036377055.1 Gaiellaceae bacterium
CGTCACGATCACCATCAACGTCAAGCCGACGAAGAAGGGTCAGATCACGAACACGGTCTCGGTCGCGGCGACCTCGCCGTCCGACCCCAACACGTCGAACAACACGGCGAGCGCGACGACCACCGTCCAGTCCTAGCGCACGAATCAGGGAAGGCCCGGCCGACCTCGGGCCTTCCCTGTCCCCCGTATGGGGGTCAGCTGTAAGCCTCGTTGCGGTCGAAACAAAGCCGTATGGACCTGCGGCATCCGCTCCTGGCCCTTGCCCTCGTGCTGCTTGCCTTCGCCGGCTGCGGCTCGAGCCGACGATCGACCAAAAGCGGTCAGACGGTTCTCCGCGTGACGGAGCGCGACTTCCAGATCAAGGCGCCGAAGCGGGTGCAGTCGGGTGACGTTCTGCTCTCCGTGCGGAATCGCGGTCCCGACGGGCACGAGCTGATCGTCGTCCGCGAGCAGCGTTTCAAGCTGCCCCTTCGCCGCGACGGCACGACGGTCGACGAGGATCGGCTCGAGCCGGTCATCGCGGGCGCGCTCGAGCCCGGTTCGCCGAACAGCACCAGGAAGCTGCGGCTCCACCTCGCGCCGGGCCGCTACGTGCTCTTCTGCAACATGTCCGGCCACTACCTGGGCGGCATGCACGCCAGGCTGGTGGTGGGGTAGCGATGCGCCGGCGCCAGGCGTTCAGGCCGTTCGCGACGCGTGGGCGGCGGACGATCGTGGGGATCCTCGCCACGTTCGCGCTCTTCTCGGCGATGACCGTGACCGTGTCGATCTGGGCGACGTCGGGCTCACAGCATCGCGCCGCGGTGCTCGAGGTCGCGGCGCGGCAGCGGACCCTCGCGGAGCGCTACGTGCAGGAGGTCTTGCTCGCGCGAGCCGGCGCGCAGGCCGATCCGGCACAGACCGGCCGGCTCCTCGCTCGGAGCGCGGACTCGCTGCTGAACGGCGGGGTCGCTCCCGCAGTCGACGGCGACGACGACGAGACGCCGCTCCCGCGCGCGGACGGCGGGATGGTTCGGGCGCAGCTCCGGCAAGAGCGAAGGCTCGTCCACGACCTGACCGCCACCGGAGACGCCGTCCTCGCCGGCCGGCCGACCACGTCGATCAAGCTGACCGCCGACGAGCGGCTGAGCGTGCGCGACCCCGTCCAGCGGCTGCGCGTCCTCGCAGCGCTGACGTCGAACGTCTCGCTGAACGCAGCCCATACGATCGGCGCCGAGGACGATCGCCACATCACGCGGCTCATCGTGATCGAGCTCGTGCTCGGAGCGGTCGGCCTGCTCAGCTCGCTGCTCCTCGCGTTCGGGCTCATCGCCGCGACACGTCGGCAGACGGCGCACTTCCGGAGCCTCGTCACGTCGTCTACCGACCTCGTCCTCGTCTTCGGGGACGGCGGCTGCCGATACGCGAGCGAATCGGTCGCGAAGATGCTCGGCCACACGGAGGAGGACCTGTTCGGCGAGGGATTCGCGCGCTTCGTGCACGAGGACGATCTCCCGTCGCTCCGCGCCGCCTGCGCGCACGGCGAGCCGCACGAGATCGTCGTCCGGCTCGCGAACGAGTTCCACGAGTGGCGCCAGCTCGAAGCGCACGTCACCGACCTACGCGACGACCGCCAGATCCGCGGAATCGTGCTGAACGCGCGTGACGTGACCGAGCGGCTGCGGCTCGAGGAGGAGCTGACCCATCAAGCCTTCCACGACGGACTCACGGCGCTGCCGAACCGCGCCCTCTTCCGCGATCGCCTAGACCACGCGCTCGCGCGGTCGCAACGCTCGCCGGAGCCGCTCGCGGTGCTCCTGCTCGACCTCGACGGCTTCAAGCAGGTCAACGACAGCCTCGGCCACGACGCCGGCGACCAGCTGCTCAAGAAGGTCGCGACGCGCCTCGCCGAGGTCATCCGGCCGACCGACACGCTGGCGAGGTTCGGCGGCGACGAGTTCGCAATGCTGCTCGAGGAGACTGCCGAGCCGCAGGCCGTCGCCGCGGCGAGCCGGCTGCTGCGGAGCCTCTCGGAGCCGATCCGGATCGCCGGGCACGACCTCGCCCTGGGCGGAAGCATCGGAATCGCCGCGCACGCCGGCGGCTCAGCCGGAAGCGAGGAGCTGATCAGGCACGCCGACGTCGCGATGTACGCGGCGAAGGAGGCCGGTCGCGGCCGGTACGAAGTGTTCCGCTACGAGATGGCCCGCGAGCTCGGAGAGCTGCTCGGGCTCGAGCACGAGCTGCGGCTGGGCCTCCAGCGCGGCGAGTTCACCCTGCACTACCAGCCCGAGATCGCGCTCGACACGGCGGCGATGGTCGGAGTCGAGGCGCTCCTGCGCTGGCACTCGCCGACGCGGGGCTCCGTTCCGCCGGCCGAGTTCATCCCGATCGCCGAGGCGACGGGGCTGATCATCCCGCTCGGGGAGTTCGTGGTGCACGAGGCGTGCGCACAGACCGCGCGGTGGCGTCTGACCGCTGATCTTCCGGACGGCTTCGTCACCTGGGTCAATCTCTCCGGGAAGCAGCTATCCACGGGCGGCGTCAGCGTCCTGGTCCGCGAGGCGCTCGCTGCGGTGGGACTGCCGCCTGGGTTCCTGGGGCTCGAGGTCACGGAGACGGCGCTCGTCCAGGAAGGCCATGCCGGCGAGCGCGCCCGCGCTGATCTCCAGGAGCTCCACCGCCTCGGCGTGCACATCGCGGTCGACGACTTCGGCACCGGCTTCTCGTCGCTCGGCCAGCTCCGGAGCTTTCCGGTCGACATGATCAAGGTCGACCGCTCGTTCGTCCAAGGCATCGAGCACGACACGAAGGACGCCGCGATCACGGCGAACCTGGTCTCGCTGGCGCACGCGTTGGGCCTGCTGGCGATCGCGGAGGGCATCGAGTCGGACGGCCAGCTGACGTCTTTGCGGGAGCTCGGCTGCGACCTCGCTCAGGGCTTCCTGTTCGCGCGGCCGGCGCCGCCCGCGGAGATCGACCGGCTGCTCGCCGAGCACGCGGCGAAGGACGAGAGGCGCGAGGCCGCCGCCTGAGCGTCCACCTCTGGCCGCACCACGCGCCCAATCCAACAGAGAAGCGTCGAAGTCGCCCCAGGCTAGATCGAGCCTCTGGCGAGGCAACGCTGGCACACGGGACTCAGCTGTAGCCGCGGGGGAACCAGATCCCGCGCGTGTGCGGCGGCTCCATGTTCGGGATCACGTGTCCCTCGTCGAGTGTCGACACGTCGACGTGCTCTCGGAGTTCCGTGATCGGGGGCAACGGTTCGCCCTCGAAGATCCGCTCGTCGACCAGCCGCAGGGCATCGTCGCGGTCGAGTGCCGTGACCCCCACACCGCCTCGCGCCACGACTGGCAAGCCGGGCTGCAGATCGAACTCGATCCAGAAGCGAGTCAATCCGTGAGCCACCACCGCACCGTACCTGCGCGTCGGGGGACATTCCCGAACGCTGGCCCATGCTGCAGCCATATCGCTTGACCCATCGGCAAGGGCTGTCAGACCACATAACGTTGGAACATGTCGAGGGTCGAGCGGGATCCTGAACGCGGCCGAGCCGTTGCAGCCGAGTTGAAGGCGCTCGGCGTACAGAAGCGAGAGCTCATCAGGGCAGCTGAGCAGGGTTACATCACGGAGCTCGCTTGCAAGATGCCCGAATGCTTCTGCCCGGAGGAGCTCGGGGGCGCGTCTTACTTCGCGCAGGTCACCAACGACTGGAGCGACTGGAGGAGCGACTGGATGCCCACCCTCGAGCACTTCCCGGTCTACAAGAAAGATGGCGGCAGGGAGGCCGTGGACAACGCCATCCTGGCGCACCGCCTCTGCAATCGCATCGACCACTCTTTAAGGGTTGGCCGTTCGCACGAGAGGGATCTCGAGCGGATCAGGAAGGCCCGCGAGGAAGGGATCCGCCGCAACAATGTCCTGACCGAGAACACAGAGGGCGGCGAGATCCCGACCGTCGTCGCGATCGTCGAGGCGACCGGCGAGCCGGTCGAGGAGACCGAGCCAGACGCAGAGGCAGCGACGCCGAAGCCGAAGAAGACGAAAGAGGCGCCGGAGTGGAAGTCCCTGCCGGACACCGAGAAGGCGCAGTACCTCCTCGAGCACCAGACGATCTCCGATCGCAGCTGGACGGACGAGCCCCGGCTCAAGGGTGAGAAGCGCGACGCATTCATCCATCGCATCCTGGGGTTTCCGAAGGCGCCTTAGGTCACGCTCGAGTCAGGCGCGGCCGTCACGGAGGGTGGCGACGAGATCCGCAGCCCCGGGTATGCGCCATATCGTCGATCGGTCGCTGATCAGCTCCCAAGATTCGTTAGCGCGACCCTCAGGAACTCGTCACGGCGGTGGGTCGCGCCTGCGGTGTCCAGCAGCGGCGCCCACCCGCCGGAGCGATAGCCGTCGTCTAGCTCGGTGCGAGTGTTGAGGGCCGCGACCGCGTCCCAATACGCGACGTCCCGAGCCTTCGTGCCTGTCGCGCGCTCCCAGCCCTCGAGTACGAGGTCGGGCGCTTCTGGACCGAAGATGATCGCGACCTGCTTGCGGAGCTCAGATACGTCGACACCGGGCGCGCCGACGCCGGCCGTCTTCCAGTCAACGAGCGCGGCGACCTCGTCGCCGGCCCAGAGGAGGTTGCCGGGCCAGGCGTCGCCATGGACGAAGACGGTTTCGCCGAGCGGTAGGCCGTGAGCCCTGATCACGTCGTCCGCCGCTTGCAGTAAAGGTGTCGTCGGCATCCAGCCCTTTTGGCGGGCATGGGCGAAATGGTCCACGGCGATCGGTCGCGGCCGGAAGGGCAAATGTTCCCGCGGGGCCATCACGACGGTGTGGACACGGGCAAGGGCGGCGCCGGCAGCACGCAATCGTTCGACCGACGAAGTCGCCGGCCATGCCGTCGTGCCCGTGACGAGCGTCTCAAGTGTCGCGGACACTCCTGATTTGTCACCCTGCAGATCGGCATCGATCAGTCGCGGAGCGAGCAACCCGTGCCGTTCGGCCAACTCGAGTGCGGCTGCCCCGGTGGCGACCATCGAGGCGTTGATCGCCGGCGGAGTCGGTATCCGCAGCACGGCATGTGTCGTGCCACTCGAGTCTTCGATCCGCAGCTGCCACGGAGGCTCGTCACCGTGGAGCGTCCGGCTCTCGACGATCCGCGCGCCAGCGCCGATGACGCCGAGGACCCAATCGAGCGTGCGATCGGGCGGCGTGCGTGCCACGTCTAGATTCTCCTAGCTGATGCCAATGCGCGGGCGCCACCGGGCCTCTGCCGAGGCCGGATACAGCGGAATCGCCGCCGAGCTCGGTGTCTACGACGACGTCTTCCTCTACCTGTCACCCGGAGAGCCCTGGCTAGAGCACGGCGTCGTCGAGCATCGGTACAAGGAGCTGTGCCCCACCGCCTACATGCAAATGATCGACCGGTGGGGCATGTGATCCAGGGACCTCGTCGATACTCGGTGACCGCGTTCCTGACCCGAACGTGGGCCCGACTGGCGGCCGACGGCTTTCTGGCAGCACAGCTGGGTCCCGCCACTGGCGTGTATCAGCACACGCCCAACACCACCATCCTGTACTGGGCGCTTCCCCCTGTCCCCGCGCCGCAGCGGATCCGGACATGGGCCGACTTCGCAGCTGACCTTGGGATCAACCCCCATGCTTGGACCCTTCCGGGGATGAATTCTTAACGCGGATCTAGGTGGGCCCATCGCTCGGGGAACCTTCCCGAACACTCGGGCAGCGGAGCGAGTTACCGCCTGGCGGTCGCCGTCGACCCCCACGGTGATGGGCTATCGTCGGCCGCTTGTACACCCTCGTTCAACTTGAACAAGCGATCCGACAAAGCTGGGGGCCTGACACCGTCGATCCAGACGATGGCTGGTCAGCGGATAATCCGGCTCGCGGACATTGCGACGTGACCTCACTCGTCGTTCACGACCTCGTCGGCGGTGAGCTCATGGCGTCCGATGTGTTCCTCGATGGCGACCGGATCATGGCGCACATGTGGAACCGACTCCCGTCTGGGATCGAGGTCGACCTGACTCGCGAGCAGTTCGATAACGGGGAAGTGCTTGGCGAACCCACGGTCCGCCAGCGTCCTCCGGCCTCTGTTCTGGCGGATCCGGCGCATCCCCGGTACCACCGCTATCAGTCGTACCTGGTGCTGGCCGACCGCGTCCGAACGCGGCTCGGTCTCAGCTAGACGGCTTCTGACACCGCGCCGCACCCACTCAAAGCTCGGGACGCGTCAGGGTGTACATGGCAACACTCGCGCATGCCAGCGCGAGGTTCCAAAGGCTGTCCGCGCCGGATCACCGACGCCACTAACCTGTGTCGAACAGGATGCGAGTGGCCGGGATCACGGCACGCGGCGAGCCCGTCGAGATCCTCGAGGTGGACGAGCTCGCGCCGCCTGCCGCAGACGAGGTCCTGCTCGACGTCGCCGCCGCCGGCGTCGGCAACTGGGACGAGCTTGTCAGGATCGGCAGCTGGCAGCTCGGCGGCCCGGCTCCGATGGCGCTCGGGACGGAGGCGGCCGGGACGGTCGTAGCCGCCGGCTCCCGTGTGGCCGAGGTGCGCGACGGGGACGAGGTGATGACACATCCCCTGCCCCTCCGACGTCACGGAACGTGGGCGGACAAGGTGCTCGCACCGGCGGCGAGCGTCGCGCCCCGGCCGCGAGCGGCGTCCTGGGAAGCCAGTGGAGCGTTTCCCATTCCCGCGCTTACCGCGGCTCAGGCACTCGACGAGGCTCTCGGGATCGAGAGCGGCGGCTGGGTCGTCGTCAACGGAGCCGGCGGCGTCACGGGGGGCCTGCTCGTCCAGCTTGCCGCAGCTCGCGGCGCCCGCGTGATCGCGACCGCGAGCGTGAAAAAGGCCGAGCGCGTCCGCGGCTACGGCGCGTCGGAGGTGCTCGACTACCACGGCGACTGGCCTGCGCTCGTTCGCGAGATCACCGGGGGCGGCGCCCCCAAGGCCGTCAACGCTGCCCGCGGCCAGGCGGCCACCACGTTGAAGGCTGTTGCCGACGGCGGCCGCCTCGCCACGATCACGGGCGACCCGCCGCGCGAGGAACGGGGCGTCGCCGTAGCCGACGTCTACGTCCGACCCGACGGCCGGCAGCTGTCAGCCCTCGCGGAGCTGCTGGCCTGCGGCACCCTTAGCGTGCCGATCGCGTCCGTCCGTCCGCTCGAACAGGCGGCACAAGCACTGCGCGAGGTAGTCGCGGGAGCGGACGGCGCGATCGTCCTGTCACTCCGAACCTAGCCTAGGACGCCAGGAGGTGCTAGATGGCAAGATCGCCTGAGGAACGAAGTCCAAGAGGGGCAGCGGTGTGCTAGCGGTACGGCTGCACCATGACGGCTTGAAGGTTGAGGAGATCGAGACGCCGTCGCCGGATCCGGGCGAGGTGCTGGTGCGCGTGCGTGCGGCAGCGATTACACGTGACGAGCTGGAGTGGCCGGTCGATCGACTGCCTGCGATTCCGTCTTACGAGCTTTCGGGCGTTGTCGTCGGCAGCGGTGACGAGGTATATGCGCTCACGCCTTTCGATCGCGACGGCGTGGCTGCCGAGTACGCCGTCGTCCCAGCCGATGCGCTTGCACCGAAGCCCTTGCGGCTGAGCCACGTCGAGGCGGCGGCTCTGCCGATGGGCGGGCTGACCGCCTGGCAAGCACTGTTTGTGCACGGGCGGCTCGCCCGAGGCGAGCGGGTGCTGGTCACGGGCGCCTCGGGCGGGGTTGGGCACATCGCCGTCCAGCTTGCGCGACACGCCGGCGCAACGGTCGTGGAGAGCGGGCCGGTCGATCTGGTCTTCGACACACGTGGCGGCGAGGTCCCCGCTGGCGAGCGCGTGGTCACGATCGCAGAGGAGACACCGGGCGCGATCTACTTCATCGTCGAGCCCGACCACGAGCAACTGACGGAGTTGACAGCGCTCGTGGACGCAGGCGAGCTTCGCGCGGAGGTCGACTCGGTCTTTCCGCTCACAGAGGCCCGGGCGGCGTTCGAGCGAGTCGCGGCCCGCGGGAAGCGTGGCAAGGTCGTGCTCGAGGTTGGCGCTGACTAGCCGGCGGCGGCTACCTCGAGAGACAGCCGAGGCTGAGTCCGACCCCGCTCAGGTAGGTGACGAGGAACTTGCGTTCGCGGCGATCACACGCGACGTAGCGTCTCTTGATCTTGATCGGCAGTGGATAGTTTCCGAAGCTCGGAAGCGATCGCCGCGCGGACAAGTGGAACG
>DASUZD010000293.1:0-2190 GCA_036377055.1 Gaiellaceae bacterium
GCTCGATGGTAAGGAGGGGGTCGACGGTTCGAGTCCGTCAGAGGGCTCTCGCTAAAGTGCCTGCTAATCGCCGCTTCCCGAGAACGACGACCCCGCAAGCGCATCTCCCGTTCGCCGGATCAGGTCGCCCGATGATCTGCATCGGTGTTGTAGGTTCCGGCATCCAAGTCGAAAGGGGGAAGGCATGAGCAGGTTGCGCGTTGCTGCGGCGCTCCTCTCCTCGTTCCTCGTGCTGGTCGGCGTCGCCGCTGCCGCGGTCGCACCGTCCGGCCCGCCCACGTCGACCGGGACCGGCGGCGCGACGGCCAGCGTGGAGACGCTGGCGACGCAGGCGGCGATCGACGCGCTGAAGGGCGGTGGAAACGCGGTCGACGCGGCCGTCACGGCCGCGGGCGTCCTTGGCGTCGCCGAGCCGTTCTCGTGTGGGCTGGGCGGCGGCGGCTTCATGGTCATCTACCGCGCGTCCGACGGCAAGGTCACGACGATCGACGGCCGCGAGACGGCCCCGGCCGCGATGACGCCCACGTCGTTCATGTGGGACAACGGGAAGGCGCCGGCCTTCACCACCGCGCGCTACAGCGGCATGTCCATCGGCGTGCCCGGCACGCCGGCAACATGGGGCGAGGCGCTGGCGAAGTACGGGACCTTCTCCCTCACCCAGGCGCTCGCTCCGGGAGTCGCGCTGGCGCGCAACGGCTTCGTGGTCGACCAGGTGTTCCACGATCAGATCGCGGGGAACCAGCAGGCGTTCCGCGACGTGCCGTCGTCGGCGGCGCTCTACCTCAAGTCCGACGGCACGGCCCTCGACGTCGGCACCGTCTTCCGGAACCCCGACCTCGCGAGCACGTACGAGCGCATAGCGCACCTGGGGCTCAAGGGCTTCTATCGCGGAGCGGTCGCAGACGCGATCGTCAACACGGTTCAGAACCCGCCCGTCACGACGACCGCCACCCCGGCATGGTGGCACCCCGGCGTGATGACGATGCGCGACCTGCATAACTACATCGCGCCGGAGCGGGCGCCGACGCACGTGACCTATCACGGCGCCGACGTCTACGGCATGGGGCCGCCGTCGAGCGGCGGGTCGACCGTGGGCGAGGCGCTCAACATCCTCGAGCCGTACAACCTCGGCACCCTGCCGCGCGAACAAGCGCTGCACTATTACCTCGAGGCGTCACGCTACGCGTACGCCGACCGCAACCAGTACCTCGCGGATCCCGACTACGTGAACGTGCCCCTCAAGGGGCTCCTGTCGAAGGACTACGCGGCGACGAGGCGCTCGCTCATCAATGAGACCGCCGCAACAAGTCCTGTCGCCCCGGGCGACCCATGGCCCTATAACGGCGGCGGCGGGTCGGCGTCGGTCAAGGTCTCGACCTCGGAGGGCGAGCCGGGACAGACGACGCACCTGACGGTCGTCGATCGCAACGGCAACGCCGTGTCGTACACGTTCACGATCGAGCAGATCGGCGGCGCCGGGATGGTCGTGCCCGGCTTCGGGTTCCTCCTCAACAACGAGCTGACGGACTTCAACTTCGACTCGACCGGCACCGCGAACCAGGTCGAGGGCGGGAAGCGGCCGCGCAGCTCGATGAGCCCGACGATCGTCTTGAGGGACAGCAAGCCGTTCCTCGTGCTCGGCTCACCCGGCGGCGCGACGATCATCACGACCGTCCTGCAGATGCTTGTCAACCGTCTCGACTTCGGGATGACGTTGCCGGACGCGCTCGCCTCACCGCGCGCCAGCCAGCGGAACTCGAGCTCGACGCAGGCGGAGCCGGCGTTCATCAGCACGTGGCGCGCCGCCCTCGGCGCGCGCGGGCACACGTTCAGCTCGACGCCGGAGATCGGCGCAGCGACCGGGATCGAGTTCCTCGGGGGCGGCAGGGTGGTAGCCGCAGCGGAGCCCGTCCGGCGCGGCGGCGGCAGCGCGCTCGTGGAGTCGCCGTCGCCGTAGGTCAGGACGCGTCATTGCACGACATAACCCGGCGAGCGGGAAGAGCGCGACGAGCGCAAATCCCGCTCGCCGGACTCTGTCACGCGGTCTGCACTTGACGTGCATTTGCCGTTCGAATCAAGCGCACAGCGAGAAAAGACAAACCACGCGAACAACGTCACGTTCCCGGCGCGCTGTGACGCACCATCGCCGAGGACAGAGAAGAGCACCCCGCAGACGATCGTCGCGGGCAA
>DASUZD010000294.1:0-11492 GCA_036377055.1 Gaiellaceae bacterium
TCGAGTCGCTCAAGGGCTTCGGGGTCACCTTCCGGCAGATCTTCAAGAAGCCGATCACGCAGGAGTACCCGGAGTACAAGCGGCCGGTCTACCCGCGCTTCCGCGGGCGGCACCGGCTCTGGCGGCACGAGAACGGGCTCGAGAAGTGCGTCGGCTGCTCGCTCTGCGCGGCCGCATGCCCGGCGGACTGCATCCGCGTCGTCGCGGCCGAGAACACGCCCGACAATCGGGTCTCCGCGGGCGAGCGCTACGCGCGCATCTACGAGATCAACCTCAGCCGCTGCATCTTCTGCGGGTACTGCGAGCTCGCGTGCCCGTTCGACGCGATCACGCTCGGGAACGAGTTCGAGCTCTCCGAGTACGCGCGCGACGACCAGATCTACACGAAGGACATGCTGCTCGCCGAGCCGATCAAGAAGGTCCCGGTCGCCGATCCCGACCTGTACGACACGCCCATCCCCTACTACAAGGCGCACTCGTAGATGGGCAACTTCCTCGTCTGGGTCGTCTGGGTCTTCGCGGCCTTCGGGTGCCTCGGGTCCGGCGTCGCGGTCGTCAGCTTCTCGAACCCGTTCTACTCGGCGCTCGCGCTGATCGGGAACCTCGGCTCGTTGGCCGTTCTGTACCTGCTCCTCTCGTCCGAGTTCGTGGCCGCCGCGCAGGTGCTCGTCTACGCCGGGGCCGTGATGGTCATGTTCCTGTTCGTGATCGCGTATCTCGGCGGCGAGGCGGACGCGCCCTGGGCCGGCGGGCCGACGTGGCAGTCGCTCGCGGCCGTGCTCGCGGCCGGCACGCTCCTCGTCGAGATCATCGTCGTGATCGGGCTGAAGGCGGGCGGCCGTCTCTCGCACCAGGCCCACATCGGAAGGAGCTTCGGGAGCCCGGCCCAGATCGGGCGGCTGTTCCTGACCGACCACCTGCTCGCGTTCGAGATCACGTCGATCGTGCTGCTGGTCGCGGCGGTCGGCGGCGTCGTCCTCGGGGCGCACGCGCGGCGCCGTTACGAGTGGGGGAGCGCGCGCCTTCCGCGGGGGCAGGCCCCGTGACGATCGCGATGCTCGGCCCGGAGGTGAGCTGGTACCTCGCCGTCTCGGCGTTTCTCTTCGCCACGGGCGCCTTCGGCGTCCTCGTCCGTAGGAGCCCGCTGATCGTCCTGCTCTCGCTCGAGATCATGCTGAACGCGGGGAACCTCGCCCTGATCGCGTTCTCGCGCCACCACGGCCGCGGCGACGGGCAGATCTTCGCCATCTCGGTGATGGCGATCGCCGCCTCGGAGGTCGTCGTCGGGCTCGGGCTGATCGTCGCCATGTCGAGGAAGCGCGTGGCCCTCGACGTCGACAAGCTGAACTTTCTGCGCGGATGATCTGGGGCGCCTGGCTCTGCCTCGCCTCCCCGCTAGCGGCGGCGCTGCTCATCACGCTGGGCGGCAACGCCCTCTCGCGCCGCGGCGCCGGCTACCTCGCCACGTTCGCGACCTTCGTCGCGTTCATCGGCGCCGCGATCTCGTTCTTCTCGCTCCTCTCGCACGACGCCGGCGACCGCTCGCATCTCTCGACCGGGTGGACGTGGATCGCGGGCGGCTCGTACCACTCGGGCTTCTCGGTGCTCGTCGACCCGCTGAGCACGATGATGATGCTGATCGTCTCCGGGGTCGGCGGGCTGATCATCGGCTACTCGATCGGCTACATGGACGGCGACCCCGAGGAGCGTCGCTACTTCGCGTACATGGCGCTCTTCGTCTTCTCGATGCTCCTCCTCGTCCAGGGCGGGAACCTGATCCTGCTGCTAGCGGGTTGGGGCATGGTCGGCCTCTCGTCGTACCTGCTGATCGGCTTCTGGCAAGAGCGGCACTCCGCGATCGCGGCCGCGAAGAAGGCGTTCGTGATGAACGCGGTCGGCGACGCGACGATGGCGCTCGCGTTCTTCATCCTGATCCAGAAGACCGGCTCGCTCGACTTCGGCGACGTCTTCGCGCGCCAGGGCTTCCTCGGCGGGTGGGCCATCAATCTCATCGCGCTGGGGCTCCTCGGAGGCGCCGTCGCGAAGTCGGCGCAGCTGCCGCTCCACACGTGGCTTCCGGACGCGATGGAGGGGCCGACGCCCGTCAGCGCGCTGATCCACGCGGCGACGATGGTCACCGCCGGCGTCTACCTGATCGTCCGCACCCACCCGATCTTCGAGCAGGCGCCGAAGATCGAGGACCTCGCGGCCGGGCTCGGCGCGGCGACCCTGGTGATGGCGGGCCTGATCGCGCTCGTCCAGACGGACATCAAGCGCGTGATCGCGTACTCGACGATGTCGCAGATCGGCTACATGTTCCTCGGCGCGGGCCTCGGCGCGTACGCGAACGGGATGTTCCACCTGATGACGCACGCCTTCTTCAAGGCGCTGCTCTTCATGGCCGCGGGGATCGTCATCCACGCGCTCGCGGGCGAGCAGGACATGCGCAACATGGGCGGGCTCCGCGAGCTGATGCCGTTCACGCGCTGGTGCTTCCTGATCGGCTCGCTCGCACTCGTCGGGATCTTCCCGTTCGCCGGGTTCTTCTCGAAGGACTCGATCCTCGCCGCCGCGATGGACCGCGGCTGGTACGGCTACCTGCTCTGGGTGGCCGGCCTCGCGGGAACGTTCCTGACGGGGCTTTACACGTTCCGGATGTACTTCGTCGTCTTCGGGGGCCAGCGCTCGGCGTTCGTGCGTGAGCACTTCCACCACGAGGGTCACGGCGAGGGGCCGTTCTCGATGACCTCGACCGTCGCGACGCTCGCCGGGCTCGCGGCGATCGGCGGCTGGATCCAGTGGTCGCCGTTCTGGCACCCGGTCACGAGCTGGCTGGAGCCGGTCGCGCGACCGCTCGTCGAGCCCGCCAACTGGATGGAGTGGACGTCGAGCGGGACCGCGCTCGCGCTCGGGCTCGGCGGCATCTGGGTCGCGTGGCTCCTGTACGGCGCGCGGCGCCCGCGGCCTGTGCCGCGGGTGGCCCCGGTCGAAAGTGCACTAGTGCACAAGCTGTACTTCGACGAGGCGTACGACCTCGCGTTCTACCGCCCGGCCATGCGTCTTTCGTTGCTCCTCGGACGCTTCTTCGAGCGGCCGCTGATCGCCGGCACCGGCCGCGAGCTCGCCGAGGGCTCCGTCGACGTCGGGCGCGGCTTCTCGCGTCTTCAGACGGGGCTCGTCCGCACCTACGTCCTGGCGATCGCGTCCAGCCTCGCCGTCATCGCCGTCGTCTTCGTGGCGGTGCGCTAGCCGTGCTGACGACCGTCCTGATCTTCATGCCGGTCGCCGTCGCGCTGATCGTGTGGCTGCTGCCGCTCTCGCGTCTCGCGGCCGGCGGCGTCGCGCTGCTCGCGAGCCTCGCCGAGGTCGGCCTCTGGATCGAGGCGCTCGTCCGCTTCGACTTCGACAGCTCGGGGCTCCAGTTCCACCAGCGGCAGAGCTGGTTCAGCGACCTGAACGTCTCGTACCACGTCGGGCTGTTCCCGTTCTCGCTCTGGCTCGTCGGGCTGACGGCGGTCGTGATGGCGGCCGCCGTCGCCTACGCCGTCTGGGTGGGACGCGAGCGCCCGCGCGCCTACTTCGGGCTGATGCTGTTCCTGACCGGCGCGATCGCCGGCGTCTTCACGGCGCAGGACCTGCTCCTCTTCTACGCCTTCTTCGAGGCGATGCTGATCCCGCTCTATGTCCTCGTGGGCGTCTGGGGCGGCGCCGGCCGGCTCGGCGCGACGGTGAAGTTCGTCATCTACACGATGGCCGGCTCTTTGCTGATGCTGGCGGCGATCATCGTCTACGGCCTCCAGCAGGGGACGTTCGACCTCCTCGAGATCGGGCCGAGCTCGAGCGACTGGGTCTTCCTCGGCTTCGTCGTCGCGTTCGCGATCAAGGCGCCGCTGTTCCCGTTCCACGGCTGGCTCCCCGACGCGTACCGCGAGTCGTCGCCGGAGGTCTCGGCGGTGCTCTCCGGCGTCGTCTCGAAAGCGGCCGCCTACGGCTTCATCCGCATCGCGATCGCGAAGTTCCCCGGGCCGACCAGCGACCTCCGCGGCGCGATCCTCGCGCTCGCGGCGATCGGCCTCGTCTACGGCTCGCTGCTCGCGTTCCGCGCGCCCGACGTCCGAGGCGTCGTCGCCTACTCGAGCCTCGCCCAGATGGGTCTCATCACCCTTGGCGTCTTCGCCGTGAACGACCTCGGCCTCGACGGCGCCGTCCTCCAGATGGTGAACCACGGCTTGATCTCGGCGGCGCTCTTCCTGCTCGCCGGAATGGTCGAACGGCGCACCTCGACGGGCGAATTCGCGCTGCTCGGCGGGATGGCGCGCGGCCGGCCGGCGCTCGCGACGGTGCTTATGACGACGGGGATCATCGCGCTCGCGGTGCCGCTCTCGAGCGCGTTCGCCGGCGAGTTCCTGATCCTCGCGGGGGTCTTCCAGCAGGGCTGGGGGTGGGCGGTCGTCGGCGCGGTCGCGATCGTGCTCGCGGCGATGTACATCCTGCGGATGATCTCCGGGATCCTTCACCAGGACGTCGGCCCCGCGGTGCCTGAGGCGGCGCTCGACCTACGGCCCGGCGAGCTCGCGATCGTCGTGCCGCTCGTCGGGGTGCTGCTCGCGCTCTCCGCCTGGCCGGCCGCGATCAGCCAGCGGTCGTTCCCGAACGATCAGCCTCAGCAGGCGGTGCGATCGCAGTTCCGCGCAGTTTCCTACGTGGTGCGCGAAACGCAGGTCACACTCAACGTCAGCCGGGGAACGCCGTGATCCACCGGCCGCACGTCGACTGGCTCGCGCTCGCGCCTTCGAACGCGCTCCTCACCGCGGGCGCGATCATCCTCCTCGCCTCGGTGTTCCTCCCGCGGCCGGCGCGCCGCCCGTTCTCGGCGTTCCTCTGTGCCGTGGGCTTCCTCGTCGCGCTGATCTTCGCTGCCGTCCTCTACAGCCACACGCCCGACGCGCACGAGGAGATCGCCGCCGCAATCCGGCGCGACCGGTTCGGCGCGCTCGCGCAGATGATCGTCGCCGGCTCGGGCCTGCTCGCGATCGGGATCTCGTACGCCGAGCGCTCGAGCGACGACCACATCGGCGAGTACTACGCGATGCTCGCCGCGGCCGGGGCGGGCATGGCCTTCTTCGTCACGGCGAACAACCTGATGACGCTCTTCCTCGCGCTCGAGTGGTTCTCGATCGCGCTGTACGTCCTCTGCGCCATCGACCGCGAGCTCGTCGGGGCGCTCGAGGCCGGCCTGAAGTACCTCGTCGTCGGCGGATTCGGCTCCGCGGTCCTCCTCTTCGGGTCGGCGCTCGTCTACGGCGCGACCGGCTCGCTGCGCTTCGGCGGGATCGCGAACGCAGTCTCGTCACAGGGGCTCGAGCGCGACGTCGTGCTCCTCTTCGGCCTGGCGATGATCATCTCGGGGCTCTGCTTCAAGGCCTCGGCGGCGCCATTCCACATGTGGACGCCGGACGTCTACGAGGGTGCGCCCACGCCCGTGACGGCCTTCATGGCCGCGGCGACGAAGACGGTCGCGCTCGTCGTAATGTTCCGGCTGCTCGTGACCGCGTTCCCGCAGGAGGAGCACCTGTGGTCGGTCACGCTCGCGGTGATCGCGTGCATCTCGCTCGCGATCGGGAACTTCGCCGCGCTCGTCCAGCGGAACGTGAAGCGGCTCCTCGCGTACTCGTCGATCTCGCACGCGGGCTTCATGCTGATCCCGCTCGCGACGGGCTCGGAGCTGGGCGGGAAGGCGCTCCTCTACTACCTGATCCCTTACGCGGCGATGTCACTCGGCGCGTTCGGAGTCGTCGCCGCCCGCGAGCGCGAGCTCGGCGTCGCGGTCACGCTCGACAACCTCGCCGGCCTCGGCTGGGAGCGACCGTTCCTCGGCTTCTCGCTCGCCGCGTTCATGTTCGGCTTCGTCGGCTTCCCGCTCTCGGGCGGCTTCGTCGGGAAGTTCTACGCGTTCGCGGCCGCGTACAGGCACGGCTGGACGTGGCTCGTGATCGTCGGCGTCGCCGCGACGCTCGTGAGTCTCTACTACTACCTAGCGGTGATCCGGGCGCTCTTCATGCGGAGCGCGGCCGAGCTGCAGCTCGCGCCCGCAGGCGGCGCGCCCCCGCGGGAGGCGCTGCTCCACGTGTCCGTCTTTGCGTGCCTGGCCGTCGCGATCGGGTCGTTCTTCGCGGTCCAGCCGCTAATCGACCTGGCCGGCCACGCGACGCGGTCGCTGCCGCTCTAGCCAGCCGCGCGCCAGCTCGAGCACGCTCTGCGCCGCGAGCACACACACGACGAGCACAAGCGCCGAGAGCGCGACCGTCGGCACGCGGTCCTGTGCGAGAGCCGGCGCCCGCAATGCCGTGCCGGCGACGACCAGCACGAGCGCGAGCGAGTTCACCCAGACGAAGATCGGGCTCGAGCCCTCGAGGTAGTCGCCGAACGCGCCGATCGCCGCGACCGCGAGCGCCGGGATCGCGGCGAACAGCGCGTAGAAGGCGAGGCGGTGCTCGCCTTGGGCGTCGGCGAGCACCGCGGCGACGACGAGCGAGGGGGAGAGCGCGCGTCGCGTCATTCCGACGCAGATTCGCGGCCGCGTCGGACGTTCCTGCGTTGTTAGGCTCAGCGGCGCCCAGAGCACGAAAGGAGTCCAGGTGGCAGACGCTTCGTTGACGTGGCTCGGCCACGCCTCGTTCCGCATCGACACGCCCGGCGGCAAGCGAATCTACGTCGACCCGTTCCTCCACGGGAACCCGAAATGCCCCGAATCGGAGCAGGAGCCGGAGCGAATCGACGTGATCGCGGTGACGCACGGCCACGGCGACCACGTCGGCGACACGATCGAGCTCGCGAAGAAGTTCGTCCCGGAGATCGTCGCCCAGGTCGAGCTGAAGCGCTGGCTCGGGGAGCAGGGGGCGCCCGTCGGCGAGATGCCTGGAACCAACAAGGGCGGCACTATCGAGGCGGCCGGTGTGAAGTTCACGCTCACGAACGCCTTCCACTCGAGCTCGAGCGAGGACGGGGACTACACCGGCGAGGCGTGCGGAATCGTCGTCACGCTCGAGAACGACACGAAGCTCTACTTCGCGGGCGACACGTGCGTGTTCGGGGACATGCAGCTGATCGGCCGGATCTACGAGCCCGACGTCGCCATCCTCCCCATCGGCGACCACTTCACGATGGGGCCGAAGGAGGCGGCGGTGGCGCTGGAGCTCCTGGGCACGCGGCGCTGCGTGCCATGTCACTACGGGACGTTCCCGCTCCTGCACGGAAGCCCGGACGAGCTCCGGCAGCTCGCGCCGAACGTCCAGATCGACGCCCCCGAGCCCGGAGGCACGGTCGACCTGTGAGGCAGCGCTGGCTCGGCGCGACGGGAACGCGCGTGCCGCAGATCGCGCTCGAGGGCGACCCCGCCGTGCCGATCACGCGCGACACGCTCGTCGTGGACGACGTCTCGGACACGCACTCGCTCCACGCGGCGCACGTCGAGGGGCGGCCGGTCGTCGCGCGCGCGTCGACGCCCGAAGGCGTGCTCGCGGCGCTCCGCCGGCCCGAGGTGGCGTGCGTGCTCGTCCCGGAGAGCGCGAGCGAGCTCCTCGACTTGGACCTGGTGGCTCTCACGTATGGCTAGGCCCGTGGTGGCCACGTACTCGATCGCCGCCTGCGACCTCGACGCTCGGCAATGGGGCGTCGCGACGCAGTCGAAGTTCCTCGCCGTCGGCTCGGTCGTGCCGTGGGCGGAGCCCGAGGTGGGCGCGATCGCGACCCAGGCGTACGCGAATCCGCGCTACGGCCCGAATGGGCTCCAGCTCCTGCGCGAAGACTTCTCCGCGGACGAAGTGGTGGAGCGGCTGACGGCAGCGGACGACGGACGAGACCACCGCCAGGTCGGTGTCGTCGACGCCCGCGGCGGGAGCGCGACCTACACCGGCAGCGAGTGCTACGACTGGGCCGGCGGCAAGACCGGCGCGTGCCACGCGGCGCAGGGGAACATCCTCGTCTCGGAGGCGACTGTGGACGCGCTCGCGGCCACATTCGAGCGCAGCTCCGGGAAGCCGCTCGGCGAGCGCCTGATCGAGTGCCTCGCGGCGGCGCAGGCGGCGGGCGGCGACTCGCGCGGTCAGCAATCGTCGGCGCTGCTAGTCGTCGAGCGCGACGGCGGCTACGCCAAGCTCTCGGACGTCCTCGTCGACCTGCGCGTCGACGACCACGAGCGGCCGATCGAGGAGCTCGAGCGGCTCTACCGGCTCCACGACGCGATCTTCGGGAAGACGCCGCGAGCGCAGTGGGTGAGGGTCGACGAGGAGCTCGCAGGCGAAGTGCGCGACCGGTTGGCCCGGCTCGGCTACGACGGCGAGCTCGGCGACGCGCTCTTCCGCTGGGCCGGGAACGAGAACCTCGAGGAGCGCGTGGACGGGATCGACGCGATCGACCCGGTCGTGCTCGAGGAGCTGCGCGCGCGATGAGCGAGCGCGGATGGGCCGTGGCGCGCCTGGACGAGATCCAGGGGCCGAGGGCCCGGCAAGGCTACGACTGGCGCCCGGTCCGGCGGCACTTCGGCATCCGTTCGTTCGGCGTGAACGCGAACGTCGCGCGCGAACCCGGCGACGTCCTCGTCGACGAGCACCACGAGACCGGCGGCGACGGCGGCCAGGAGGAGCTCTACGTCGTGCTGCGTGGCCGTGCGCGGTTCACGGTCGGCGGCGAGGACGTCGAGCTTGGGGCGGGCTCGTTCCTCTTCGTCCGCGACCCGGCGGTGCAGCGGGCCGCGACGGCGCTCGAGCCGGACACGGCCGTTCTGGCGGTCGGCGGACGACCAGGCGAGGCGTTCGTTCCTTCGAGCTGGGAGCACGGTCGCTACGCCGTCGAGCTTTCGGAGCGCGGTGACAACGAGGGAGCGGTGCGCGTGATGGAGCATGCGCTCGAGGAGCGGCCCGAGCACGCCGGGAATCTCTACAACCTCGCGTGCTTCGAGTCGCTCGCCGGGCGGCGCGACGACGCGCTCGACCACCTCGGGCGTTCGATCGAGCTCGACGCGAGCTTCCGCGGCTACGCGCGGGACGACGACGACTTCGCGCCGCTCCGCGACGACGCGGAGTTCCAGGCGCTGGTCGCGACATGACGAAGCCGTACGAGGTGCTGAGCCTCGACGAGCTCGACCGGATCCCGGTCACGGAGGGGCTCGAGTGGCGGCCGCTCAGGCGTCGCCTCGGGATCCGCGCGTTCGGGACGAACGCCTATACGTCGGAGCGCGTGGGCGGGCTGGTCGTCGAGGAGCACGTCGAGGGCAGCGGCCACGAGGAGCTCTACCTCGTCGTCTCGGGCCGGGCTCGCTTCACCCTCGACGGCGAGGAGCTCGACGCGCCGGCGGGGACGATCGTCTTCCTGCCGGAGCACGACGTGAAGCGGAAGGCCGTGTCCGAAGAGGAGGGCACGACGGTGCTCGCGGTGGGCGGCTGGCCGGACAAGCCGTTCGAGCCGTCGCAGTGGGAGTGGTACTTCGAGTCGTACGCGCACGAGCCGGAACGCGCGATCGAGATCCTCGAGGACGGGCTGCGCCAGCTCGGCGAGCGTGCCTGGCTCCTTTATCACCTCGCCTGCCACGAGGCTCTGGCCGGCCGCCGGGACGACGCGCGCGAGCACCTGCGGCGCGCGATCGAGCTCGACCCGCGGGCGGCGGAGCGGGCTCGCGACGACGAGGACCTGGCGGGGATCGAGCCGTGAGCCGCTGGGCGTCGGCGCATCTCTCGGAGCTGGAGCGGCGGGACGAGTGGATCCCGATCCGCCACCACTTCGGCGTGCGCGCGGTCGGGATCAACGCGTTCAAGGGCGACTCGACGGGCGACCAGCTGATCACCGAGCACCGCGAGGACTGGCGCCTCCACGAGGAGCTCTACGTCGTCCTCGAAGGCCACGCCACGTTCAGGATCGACGGCGAGGAGGTCGATGCGCCCGCGCGGACGATCGTCTACGTGCGCGAGCCGTCGGCAAAGCGAAGCGCGGTCGCGAAGGAGGCGGACACGGTCGTGTTGGCCGTGGGCGGGGAGCCGGGCGCCGCGTTCGTGCCGTCCGACTACGAGCTCACGTGGCCGTACTCGGATCCGGCGTTCAAGCACTACCGCGCCGGCCGCTATTCAGAGGCCGCGCAAACGCTGCGCGAAGGCCTGGCCGAGTTCCCGGACTCGGCCGGCCTCCGCTATAACCTCGCGTGCTTCTCGGCCCTTGCCGGCGACCGCGAGACGGCTCTGGCGGAGCTCGCCGAAGCGATCCGCCGCGAGCCGCGGTTCCGCGAATCGGCGCGCAGCGACGACGACTTCGCCTCGCTGCGCGACGACCCCGGCTTCAACGAGCTTCTCGACTAGCGGACCACGCGCTAAACCAGACGAGTCTCTTCCGATCTCGGCTGTGGGCGCGCGTGCGCGTGGTTCGCGCCAAGCCGGGGTCAGACCCCGGTCTCGGCGCGCGGCCCGACTTGCGCTTGCGACGGGGCTTCGAGCTCGCGGCTGTGGGTCCCCGTGCGCGTGGTCGGCGCAGATTCGGGGTCAGACCCCCATGTGGCGCTCGAGCCGCGGACACGCTCTTTGCGCCCACGGCTGGACCGCTGGCGACGTCACCGGTCGCCGGGAAGCCGCAGGCCCGGGAAGCGCTCGCGGATGTCGCTCGGGCCGAACTCGCCGTCGACGACGACCAGGAAGGCGCCGTAGCCGTCACCGGCGCACGTCTCGACGAGGAGCTGCAGCCCGAGCGCGAGCGCGAACGCCTTGTGCGCCTGCTCGCCGCCGAACGGGACGAGATCGTCAGGCGACGCGGCCCCGCGGAGGACGTCTCCGTAGGTCACCTTCCCCATCGAGACGTCGACGACGATCGGCTGCCCGTCGGTGGTCGGGATCCCGATCGCGAGCGGATTCGTCCCCACGACGGGCGGGCCGCCCTCCGGGTGCGCGAGCCGCGGCGGCGACGTGGCCGTCAGAAGAGCGACGAGCCCCGCGTCGGCGAGCCATCGCACCCAGTAGCCGAGCGCACCGGTCGGGAAGCAGCGCGCGGCCGTGACGACGCGCGCCGGCCGAGGCGGGTCGTCGACGATCGCGCCGCAGATGGCGCCGAGCGTCAGGTAACCGAGCGCGCCGCGACCGTCCCAGTGCTCGAAGCCCGCCGCCGACGCGACCTTCTCGGGCTTCGCGCGAGGGTCGAGCTCGAGCGTCTCGAGCCACTCGATCCGCGAGTATCCGTGCCCGGCCTTGCCGCGCCGCTCGGCGTCGTCGAAGTGGTCAAAGAGCGTCTGCGCATCGGTCTCGTCGAACCCGAGCGCGCGGAGCCGACGGAGTGCTTCCTCTGGCCGCACCTCGCGAGTCTAGGCACCTAGAGTCCCGGCTCATGCGGATGAATCTCCTCGACGACAACGGTTGGCTCGAGCGGACGTGGCCGCCGGAGCGGCCCGGCTTCGCGTGGCGAAGGAAACGAGTGGCCGGCGAGAACCTCGGCGCGAGCCTGTACGAGCTCCCACCCGG
>DASUZD010000295.1:0-14362 GCA_036377055.1 Gaiellaceae bacterium
GTCGCACCAGACCTTCGCCGGGCCGAACTTCGTCATCTGCTCGTTCTGCCCGCGCAAGCTCGACTTCGACCCGCTGGCGATCCCGATCCCGTACCACCACTCGAATCTCCAGTCGGAGGAGATGATCTATTACGTCTCCGGTAACTTCGGCTCGCGGCGCGGGATCGAGGTCGGCTCGGTGACGCTGCACCCGTCGGGCCTGCCGCACGGGCCGCACCCAGGCCTCGCCGAGAAGTCGATCGGCATGACGGAGACGCACGAGCTCGCCGTCATGTGCGACACCTTCCGCCCGCTCAAGCTGTCGAAGCTGGCGCAGGAGCTCGACGACGGGAAGTACGCGTACTCGTGGTACGACGAGCCGGCACCGGCCGGCGACGCCGACCAGGACCCCGCGGGCGTGACGTCGCACTTCTAGCTTCGAGAGCTCAGGAACGGCCGGCGAGGATCAGTAAGGCACCGAGGGTGACGGTCAAGGCACCTGTAGTCGGGATCGACCCGCCTCTCATGGCCAACGCGACGGCGACCGCAGCGCCTACTGCGAGGCAAACCACGAGAAGCACGAACTCGGCCCATTTCTGAAAATCGGGCGGCCCCCGACGTGCTGTCACGCTTCTTGCCCTTCCTCGTCGGGACGGCCGCGATGCCTTAGCGCTGCGGCGAGACGCTTGGCCGCCTCGCCGCCGTCGCTCTCGCCCTCGATGATGCTCCCGACGTGCGCTACGAGTGCCGCGGCCGTATCGCGGTCGCTCTTCTCGAAGCCGACCACGAAGACGCCGTCCTGCGTTGCGGTCTTGCCGAGGCGGCGGACGGCGTGTGTGGCGGCGTACGTCAACCACGCAGGAGCGACATCTGCGGGGATCTCGGCGAGTTCCAACACCTGTCGGGCGATCTCGGCGACTCCGCGCTCGCGGTAGATCCCGAGGCGGTCGTTAGCGTCGAACAACGGCTCAAACCGTCCTTCCTGATGCTGGACGAGGATGAACCAGGGATCCGAGTCGTCTTCGCTCGGTTCGCCGAGAGCCAGGAGTCGCTCCAGCTCGCGACTCTGGCGCGTCGTGAGCTTCCGGTGGCCGCGCTCGACGAGCGACAGTCGAGGCTGGTTAGCACCGATGCTGCGAGCGACCGTCGCTTGGCTAAGCCTCTTCGCCGTGCGCAGAGCTCTGATGAGTGCGCCCTCCACAACGCGTCATTATACCCATCCTGAGAATAAATAATGGCTGAGTTTCAATCTTCTACCCGATCCAGTTGATCAGGGCCTGGAAGATCGCGCCGGTCGGCGTCACCTGGTCGCTCACCGTCGGGCGGGTGACGTTGATGGCGCCGCACGCCTGCTTGTCGTCGACCTGTGGCGTGACGCCGCCCTGGAAGAACGGGAAGCCCTCCTTGTCGGCGTAGACCCACGTCGACTGGAAGGTGTCGGCGACGATCGCCGTCTGGCACTCGTCGAAGGCGTAGTTCATCTCGAGCGCGTTGGTCAGGAGCCTCACCTGCTTCTGGAGGGTCGTCACCTGCTTCTGGAGCGCCTTGATCTGCGCGGCGGGTGACGGCTTCGCGGCGGAGGCCGCGGTCGCGCGACCTGCGGGCACGGCGAGGAGCGTGGCGGCTACGAGACAGACGGCGATTCGCTTCAAGTGTCCTCCTTCGGTCCGCGGGCTACGCTAGCCCGCTCGTGGCGCTCATAAGTCTTTCAGCGCCGTACGACTTCGACCTCTCGACGAGCCGGTTCCGCGCGTTCGGCGGCGATCTCGCCAACCTCTGGCACGACGGGGGCCTGCACCGCGTCGTGCACGGGCGCGAGGTCCGGCTGACGGCTGCGCCGGGCGGCGTCGACGCCGAGCCACTCGAGCCTGAGGACGAGCCCGTGCTGCGCAAGCTCCTCGGCGTCGAGTTCGACCTCGAGGCGTTCGGGGCGTTCGCCGCCGGGGCCGATCCGGTCCTGGCCGAGATCGTCGCGCGCTTCCGGGGCTACCGCCCGCCGCTCGCGCCCGACCCGTTCGAGTCGCTCGTCACCTCGATCACGGCGCAGCAGATCTCGCTCTTCGCCGCAGTCGCAATCCGCAACCGCGTGATCGAGCGGTTCGGCCGGCGCGGCGTCCACGCGTATGCGTTCCCGACGCGCGAGGCGCTCGCGGCGGCCGAGCCCGAGGAGGTCGTCGCGCTCGGCTTCTCGCGCCGCAAGGCCGAGTACGCGATCGGGCTCGCCCGGAGCGACCTCGATCTCGACGGCCTCGCCGCTCTGCCCGACGACGAGGTGCGGGCGAGGCTCGTTGCGCTTCCGGGCATCGGCGAGTGGACGGCGGAGTGGTTCCTCGCGCGGCACCTCGCGCGACCGACCGCGTGGCCCGCGGGCGACCTCGGCCTGCGCAAGGCCCTCGCTGCGTTTTACCCTGAGCTCCGCGACGCCCGCGCCGCGGGTGCGTGCTTCCACCCGTTCCAGAACTTGACGGCCCACTACCTGCTCCTGGCGCTCCTCCTGCGGTGAACGTCCGACCCGCGACCGAAGCCGACGAGCCGATCCTCCGCAAGCTGTGGGAGGAGTTCGAGGCCGAGGTGCCGGAGCCGGAGGGGTGGGTTCCGGACACGTGGGAGAAGGCGTGGGCAGGCATCCGCGAGCACATCTCGAGCGGCATCGTCCTGCTCGCGGAAGAAGACCTACCGCTCGCGTACGTCGCGGTTGCAGCGCCCGTCGACGGCCGCGCCCACGTCACCGACTTCTACGTCAGGCCGCGCGGGCGTCGCCGCGGGATGGCGAAGGCACTCCTGCGCGAGGCCGCGGCCCGACTGGGCGAGCGCGGCGTCCGCTACGTGTCGCTCGAGGTGCTGACCGCGAACGCCGAGGCCCGCGTGGTCTGGGAGCGGCTCGGGTTCCGTGAGGTCGTGCGGACGATGGTGTCGGAGCTCGAGCCGCTCGCGGCGCGCCTGGAAAGCGACGAGAAGCCGCCTTCGTTCGGCTCGATCCACGTGCAGACCGACGACGAGCGATCCGTCGCCCGCGCGATCGACCAGTTCGTTCCGCGGCTCGGCCGCTCCCGAGGAACCACGATCACGGAGGCGCGGAACGGCTGGATCGTCGTCTACGACGAGCTCTGCGACCGCGATCGGGCGGCGCAGCGGCGGTTGGCGGGCGAGCTCTCGGAGCGCCTCGGCGCGGTCGTGGTCGCGATCGCGCTCGAGGAAGCTGCCGTCGTGCGCTTTCTCCTCTTCGAGCGCGGCCGCATGGTCGACGAGTACCTCTCGGTGCCGAGCTACTACGGGCCGCTCCCGCGCGTCGACGAGCTGGCGCTCGCGGCCAACCCGACGCTGGTGGCGCGGCTGACGGGCGCCGACCCGGCGCGCGTGCGCGCGGTCGTGCGCACGGCGTCGTCGCCGGCGGAGCTTCCGCCGGGACCGGAGCTGCTCGCGCAGGTCGCCGGAGTTTTAGGCCTCACGGGTGCGGAACACGGGTTTCACCAGGAATGACCCTCCCGCGAGCGCTCGTCGTAGCAGTCTTCGCGGCTCTTGCCGCCGCGGCGCCGGGCGCACTCGCGGGGACGGGCATGGCGCCGCTTCGAATAAGCCGCCTCGCCCAGCCCGCTCCGCCGTTTCGCGACGCTGTCCTTCGCCGCCCGCCGGTCCGCTTCGGCCAAACCGGCACTGACCCGGAAGGCACGTACACGACGAAGGACGGGGTCGGGGTCCACGTTGTCTTTCCGGGCCTGTCCGCGCCCGATGCCGTCGCGGGCCAGTCCACGGCCGACTTTCTCGGCGCGCTCCTCCACGGGCCGGAGCTGAGCACTCTCACCGTCGAGCTCGGGGCTTTTACGACGGTTCAGGAGGCGTGCGGGATCGTCGCGCTCGCCTGCTACTACCCGGGCGAGCACAAGCTCTTCGTCCCGACCTCGCTCCCGCCAGGCAATGAGGTGCCGATCGAGCAGATCCTCGCGCACGAGTATGGGCACCACGTTGCGGCGAGCCGCTCGAACCCGCCGTGGCCGGCCGTCGACTGGGGCCCGAAGCGCTGGGCGACGTACATGCGCGTCTGCCCGCACGCGTTCGCCGGCGACATGTTCCCTGGGGACGAGAGCGCGGGCTACGAGCTGAATCCCGGCGAGGGTTGGGCGGAGGCGTTCCGCCTCGCCAACAGCCTGCGCATCGGGACCTGGCCGGACATCGGCTGGCCGATCGTCGCCGACGTGTTCCTCCCGGACACGACCGCGCTCGCCTTGGTCGGGCAGGACGTGCTGACGCCGTGGGTCGCGACGCCGTCGCGTCAGCTCTCCGGCGTGCTGCGGCGCGGGCAGGTTCGCCGCATACGGATCGCGACGCCGCTCGACGGGACGGCGCGAGCGACCGCGACCGGGCCGGCCGGAATACGCGTCGCGTTCGTGAACGGCCGCGGCTCTCGCCAGTCCGCCGGCGGGCGGAGCGCCACGACGACCGTCTGCGGCGCGCGAACGACGGTCGTGACCGTGCAGGCGAAGCGCGCCGGCCGCTTCGCGCTCGCGTACACGACGCCCTAGGCACGTCGGCCGCGGCTACGATCGGACGGTGCTCGTCCTCTACGACGCACCTCGCTGTCCGTACTGCGCGCGCGTCCGGATCGTCATCGCGGAGAAGGGCATCGCCGTCGAGACGGTGACGGTCGACCTCGACGACCGCCCCGCCTGGATCTACGAGAAGAACCCGCTCGGGAAGGTGCCCGTGCTCGAGGGCGACGGCCTCTGCCTCCCCGAGTCGGCGGTGGTCATGGAGTACCTCGAGGACCGCTTCCCGGAGCCGCCGCTCCTGCCGGATGATCTCGAGCAGCGGGCGCTCGCGCGCCTCGCGATCTTCCGCTTCGACCGCTTCTCCGACGCGTACTACGCGCTGCGGCGGGGTCACGAGCGTGCGCGGAGCGAGCTCGGCGCGCGGCTCGCGGAGCTGGACTCGGTCGTCGCGCGTGACGGGTACCTGACCGGTAGCGCGTACGGGCTCGCCGACATCGCGTACCTGCCGTGGATCGTGCGCGCGCGGCGGAACCTCGGGGTCGAGCTGGACGAGCATCCGGCGCTGGCCGAGTGGTTCGAGCGTCTGTCGGCGCGACCGGCGGTTGCCGCCGAGCTCGAGCTGGTCGGCGCGCTCAGGTGAAGGTCCTCCTGCTGCACGCGCTGCCGCTCGACGAGCGGATGTGGGAGACGCAGCTCGACACGCTCGCCGAGTACGAGGTCGAGGCACCGAACCTCTACGCGCTCGGCGGCTCGTCGATGGACGCGTGGGCGGCGACGCTGGTCGAGCGCGTTCCCGACGAGCTCGTCCTGGTTGGGGCCTCGATGGGCGGCTACCTCGCGCTCGCGATCACGCGGCTCGCGCCGGAGCGTGTGCAGGGTCTCGTGCTCGCGGGCTCGCGCGCCGACGCAGACTCGCCGGAGCGCAAGGCTGGGCGTGAGGCCGCGTTGGAGCGGATCGAGCGAGAGGGCGCGGAGGGGATGTGGCTCCAGATGGAGCCGGTCGTCGCGGGGGAGACGGTTTCGGCCGAGCTGCGTGAGCGGCTGCGGGCGATCGCTTTGGAGCAGCCGCCGGATGGGCTCGCGAGCGCCGTCCGCGCGATTCGTGACCGGCCGGACTCGACCGGCGTGGTCGCCGGGCTCGCGGCGCCGTTCCTGATCGTCGTCGGCGACCACGACCCGATCGCGCCGCCCGAGTACGCGCGCAAGCTCGCTGCCGTGGCGCCGGACGGCGAAGCGGTCGTCTTCGACGGCGTCGGCCACCTGCCGAACCTCGAGCGGCCGGCGGAGTTCGACGCGAAGCTGCTCGAGTTCCTGCGCCGCGTCGGATGAGCGAGCCGCTGCCGCCGGTGGTCGACGCGGAGTGGCTCTCGGGACGGCTTCGCGAGCCGGATCTCGTCGTCGGCGACGTCCGCGGCCCGAACGCGCATTCGCGGGGGCACCTCCCCGGCTCGCGGCCGCTCGTGCTCGGCTCGCCGCCGCCGATGACCGATGCCGAGACGGTCGATGCGCTGGCGGCCGAGGTCGGGCTGCGGCTGCGCCGGCACGGGGTGAGCGGGGAGGAGCGGCTGGTGGTGTACGACCGCGGCGACGGCCTCGGAGCGATCGTGTCGGCGCAGCTCGCGGAGCTGGCGGGGCATCCGCGGGTCGCGGTGCTGTTGGGCGGTCTGGCGGAGTGGCCGGGCGAGCTCGAGGTCGGCGCGTTCGAGCTCGAACCCGTGAAGACGCGCTTCGAGCCTCGTCTCGACGCTTTCCCGACGCGAGACGAGCTGCTCGCTCGCCTCGACGACCCCGAGCTCGCGATCCTCGACGTGCGGACTCCGGACGAGCACTCCGGCCGCGGCGGGTATCCGTGCGATCCGCGCCAGGGTCATCTACCCGGCTCGCGGAGGCTCGACCTCGCGGACCTCTTCGACGGGTCGGGGCGGCCCCGGAGCGCCGACGCGGTTCGCGCCGCGGTCGCGCTTCCGCCGGGCGCGGAGATCGTGGCGTACTGCCATTCCGGCTCGCGCTCGGCGCGCGCGGTGCTCGCGCTGCGCGCGGCCGGCTACCGAGCGCGCAACTACGCCGGCTCGTGGCACGAGTGGTCGCGCCATCCCGAGCTCCCCCTCGAGCGCTAGAAGGACATTGTCCGCCGGCCTCTTCGGGCCAAGCCCCGAAAGGCCCGCCCGGTGCGCGCAGCCGCGCACCCGGCGCGGGCGACTGTCTCGCCGGGACCGGTCCGTGGGCCTGACCCCCGGACACTGCGGCTTGAAGACATGGCCACGGCTCGAGCGCTCCCGAGCCGCGCCCGAGCGGTAGAGGGACATTGTCCGATAGCCCCTTCCAGCGGTGTCCGGGACGAACTCACGCGTCCGCGGAACCGCGCACCGGAAGCGGGCACTTGTCGCGCTGGGACCGGTCCCAGGGCCTGACCCCCGGGCACTGCGGCTAGGAGACATGGCTACGGCGCCGACCGGCTCGAGCGCTGACCCTACTGCGAGCAGCCGCGTACGTGCGGTGGCGAGTCCTTTCGCACCGCCACGACGCAGGCGCCGAATCCTCCGGAGTCGGTGGACTCCGAGAAGAAAACGAGCCACGCCTCCTTGTCCTCGTCTCCGACACGGTCCACGCCTCGCGCCTGCATCGAATACCTCAGCGTCGTGCTCTTCCCGAGAGCGACACGTGCTTTCTCGCGAGCCTGCTTGGCGTCGAGGCCGGCGTAGTTCGTCGGCTCCTTCGTAATGTCGGGCCATGGGTAGAGCGCGAGATGGATCGTCAGGACGCCGAGGCCGGCGGCGACGATCGTTCCGAGCGTCGCGGCGAGCCGCGGCTTCGCCAAACGAAGCCGCCGGAACGTCTCGAAGAGGGTCGGGAACTGCACCTCCCGGTGCGCGACGAGGACGAGCGCGCTCGGGATGACGATTCCGAACGCCGCCAAGGTGCCGTAGATCGCGTAACCGATCGTGTACTTCTCGCTCGTGAAGACTCTGGCGATCCCGAGCGCGGCAACCGTGGCCACGAGCGGCACCAGCGCGTTGTAGAACCGCACCCGCGGCGGGTGCAAGCCGCTTGAAGATCGAATGCTCAGCCTCTCCTACGACGAGGGCGGCGACGTCCGACCGCAAGTCCTCGAGGTGCCCGACCGTCGACGAGATCGTCGGCCAGTCGATCGTGATTTCGAAGTGCTTCTTCAGCCACCCAGCGGCTGCGCCGAGCCCTTCGACGATGAGGATCGCGGCGACAACGAGGCCCCAGAACCAGTACCCCTGTCTTGTCGCCGACGCTTCGTCGTCGACGGTGGGCTCGTCCAGCCCCTCGGCGGGAGCCGTCGCGTCCATGTCGCCGACGATACGACTCTGGCTGACGAAAGTCGAGAAAGGTTCTACGCCGGCGCGCCGACGCGCTCCGCCGCCTCGACGAACGCGGCGCAGAGCTCGCGGCCGAGGTCGTTCCACGCCTCGACGCGCTCCGCCGTTTCGCGCGCGATCGCGTCGCGGTCGAAGCCCGGCGCGTCGTCCTCGCGTAGCCACCGTTCGATCTGGCCGCGCGTCACCTCGGCGTGGAACTGGATCGCCCAGGCGGCGTCGCCGAGCCGGAAGGCCTGGGTGCAGACCGCGCTCCGCGCGAGCTCGACGGCACCGGTCGGCACGCCGTACGTGTAGAAGTGCCACTGGAAGGCGCGGAAGCGATCCGGCAGCCGCGACAGCACCGGGTCGTCGGCGGCCTCGGGCGTCAGCACGACGTCGTACCAGCCGATCTCCGGCTCGCTGGCCGGCCCGACCGGAGCGTGCGCGGCGCGCGCGAGGAGCTGCGCTCCGAGGCAGACGCCGAACACGGGTGTCCGCAGGTCGAGCAGGCGCTGGAGGAAGAGCGTCTCCTCCTTCAGCCAGGGGTGCCGGTCCTCCTGGTCGGCGTGCATCGAGCCGCCGAAGACGAGCACCGCGCCGTAGTCGTCGAGCGGCCGAGGCGGCGGCTCGCCCCAGGCCAGGCTCCACTCCTCGAGCTCGTGCCCGCGGGCCTGGACGGCCTCACCGAAGACGCCGGACCGCCCTTGACGGCCATGGATCAGCGCGAGGACGTACACGTATCGAAACCTAGTCGAGCAGCGACGGAGCGCGCTCGGGTTCCGTTCCCCCGGTCGCCGGGATCCCCGCGACGTCGAGGAGCTTCCGCAGCTCGAACGCGTTCGTCGCGGCCTGCGCGACGCGGCCGCCGTGCGGCCCCGGCGAGCTCGCGTTGTTGTTGAAGAAGGCGTAGGCCGCCTCCGCCTGCTGCGAGAGCTCGCCGAGCGGCTCGACCCACTCGCCCAGCTCGTCCTCGGAGTACAGGTAGTCGAAGCGCTCGGCCGCGCTGCCGCCGCGCTTGTTCCACGTCTCGAGGTTCCGCCCGTGGAAGCGCACGTACGCCGTCGGGCTCGTCAGCGCCAGGACCGTCGGGGCGAGATTGCGAGCCGTCTCGGACCGCGGCGCGTCGACGATCACGTGCGTCGCGGGGAGCCCCTCGAGGAACGAGAGCGTCTCCGCGCGGTTCTCCTCGTCGAGCCAGCTCCGGTGCCGGAACTCGACCAGCATCTCGTCGTCGCCGAGCTGCTCGCGCGCCCACTCGAGGTAGTCGAACGACAGCGGCTTGAAGACCACGTAGGGCGGAAGCTGGAAGAGGATCCCGCCGAGCTTGCCGGCCGCGCGCAGTGGGTCGAGCGCGTCGAGGAACCGGCGGAAGACCTCGCCGCGAAACTCGCGCGGTGGCCGGTCGACGCGGCCGCGCTGGTCCACCGGCGCGCCCTCGCGCAGGTCCGGCGGCAGCGCATCGAGCTTGACCGGATGCCGCGTCATCAGCCCGAACGCCTTCACGTGCATGACGAAGCCGGGCGGCGTCCGCTCCGCCCAGCCCGCGACCATCTCCTCGGCGGGAAGCCGATAGAACGTCGAGTCGACCTCGACCGTGTCGAAGCGCTCGGCGTAGTACTCGAGCCGCGCCCGCGCCGACACGTCCTTCGGGTACCAGTGCTTCGAGAGCGACTCGTCGGCCCAGCTGCACGTGCCGATGCGGATCGGGGGCACCCGGGCAGGATAGTGAGCGGGGCCCGCGCGGGGCCCCGCCCAAAAGCGACCTACTTCTTCCGCTTCGCGGTCTTGATGGTCGTGCTCTTCGCCGAGAACGGGTCGATCGACCCCGTCGCGCATGGAATCCCCGGCACCGCGACCGTGCACGCCGTGCTGCGGGCCGCGACGGACACGCGCGCCTGGAAGTACTGCGTCTTCTTCGCGGCGACCTTGAACGAGAACGAGCCGCCCGCGCCGGTCGTCAGCGTCTTCGTCCGCTTCAGGCTCGACGCCTTCGTCCCGGAGAAGATCTGGACGGCGACGCCCGAGAGCCCCTGGAGGTTCTCGGTCAGCTTGCCCGACACCATGTAGCTCTTCGTCTTCTTCGAGTACTTCGCGGTCAGGCCGAGGAGAACCGGCATGTTCACGAACCCACGCGCCTGGACGGTGCCGGCCGCGTTGATCGTGCCGGCGCCGACGGTCCAGGGAGTCGCGACGAGCGTCCAGCCGTAGCTTCCGTTCTGCGCCGGCAGGACGAAGACGTTGGTCAGGTGCAGCGTCGCGCTGACGAGCTTGGCGCCGAGCGTGGCCCCGCCTGCGGACGGCGGGATGTACGGCGACGGCAGGCAGACCGTGATCTTGAAGCTCCCGAGCGCCGCCTCCGGCGCAGCCGTGACCGGGTCGACGTAGGCAGGAACCGTCAGCTGCTGACCGGCCGCCTCGAGCCGGAGGAGCCAGACGCCGGCGTGCGTTGGCGTGCCGGTGCACTGCGTCGCCGGCGCGACGTACTTCGACGGGTCGTCGGCGACGATCGCGCCGGTCACCGGGATCGGCTGGGTCGGAGCGATCGACGTCAGCACCTGCGCCTCTGCCGTGCCGACCTGCTGCCCGGGCGTTCCGAGCGAGCCGGTGTAGCCCTGCGGCACGTAGATCAGCACGCGCGCGGTCGCGTCGTCGTTCTGGTCGACCGAGACGGCGATGTCCGTCTTGCCACCGCCTTGCGGCGTCAGCGGGTCGTGCGAGACGACGATCTTCGGCGTGTACGCCGCGAGCGCGCCGCCCGCAAACGCGAGCGCCGCTGCGATCACCCCCAGGAGCAGCGCGATGCGTACCCCTCGTTTCATTTCCCCCTCCTTGTCAGGCTTCGTTCGCTCCGCCCAAGCCTATGAGACGCGGAAAGCCGACGCGAGTTAACTAGCTCGGGCGTCGAGCAGCTTCGAGGCCTTCACCCACTGCTTGTTGTCGTAGCGGTAGAGGAAGACCTGGCGGACCGGGAAGTACATCGTCTTCGACGTCTTGATCCGGACGCCCGGGAGGAGGAACGGGTTGTTGCGGAGGTCGAGGCTCTGCGCCGCCCGGAGGAGGCTGTCGCGCGTCAGGTTCCGGCCGGCCTTGCGGAGCGTCTCCACCATCGTCCAGGCGACGGTCATCCCGTACCAGTTGTAGACGTCCGTGACGCGGCCGGATGGGTCGTACGTGCGCATGATCCTGCGGTAGAGCTTCGTCGCCGGATCCTTGTTCCAGATCGGGTCGTCCGGGTTCTTGACGTACGCGATCGAGAGCGCCCCGCGCGTGAGCTCGGGCGCGATCGCGCGGCAGATGGCCATGATCCCCGGCTCGATCGAGATCGAGCTCACGTACACGCGGGGCCGCCAGCCGAGCTTGTGCGCGGCCGAGAACGACTGGATCGCGAACTTCGGCGTCGCGAAGATCATCAGCGTGTCCGCGCGCGAGCGCTTGAGGATCGCGATCTGCGACGAGATGTCGGGGTCGGTGAACTCGTAGGACTGCTTCGCGACGATCCGCGGGCCCTTGCCCTTGATCGAACGCTCGAGACCGCTGACGAGGTCGTCGCCGAGGTCGGTGTTCTCGTAGATCACGGCGATCCGCGCCCGTTTGTTCGCCTTCACGAGCGTTCGGCCGTAGACGGCGCCCTCGCCGCGGTAGCTGGGCAGGAAGCCCATCGTCCACGGGTACTTCTGCGGCTGCTGGAGCTCGCTGGAGCCGTCGCCGACGAAGAGCTGCGGCACCTTCGACTCGTTCAGGTACGAGCGGATCGCGATGTTGTTGTCGGTGCCGACGGTGTTGAAGATCGCGAACACCTTGTCCTGCTGGACGAGCTGCCGCGTGAGCAGGACGGTCCTCGACGGGTCGTAGCCGTCGTCGTAGTAGCGGTAGTCGATCTGGCGGCCGTTCACGCCTCCGCGCGCGTTCACGTAGGCGAAGTAGGCCTTCGCGCCCGGCCCGACGGTGCCAAACGCCGACGCGAGGCCGGAGAGGGGGACCGTGCCGCCGATCACGACCTTGTTCGACGTGACGCCGGGATCGGCGGCGGGGCGCGCGCCGCCGCCCGCGAGCGCGAGCGCGGCGACGAGCGCGAGGAGCTTCGTCACCGCGAGACCGGCGTGCGCAGGACCGAGAGCGTGACGGTGACCTTCCCGATCCGGACGCGCGAGCCGAGCGGGTTGCCGAAGAGGTAGAGCAGGTTGCCCGAGCTCTGTGCGGTCGAGGTGCCGGCGAGCGTCAGCTTGAGCCGCGAGCCGGCCGCGAGCGCGGTCACCTCGTCCATCAGGCGGATCGTCGCCTTGCGCGGCTTCGTCGCCGCGGGTGCCGGGACGCCGCCCTCGCTAACCACGGTCTCGGAGCCGTCGGGCGCGATGGCGCTCAGGACTGCGACGACGTGGGCGCTCGCCGTGCCGCTCGCGAGCGTCGTCGAGACGGTGGCCGAGCCGAAGGTCTCGAGGCGGCGCTTCGGCAGCGCGAAGCTGCGGACGAGCGCGCCTGAGGTGCCGACCGAGCCGCCGCCGGCGCGGAAGACGAGCCTCGTCGTCACCGGCACCGCCGGGTACTGGACGGTCCCGGTGAACGGGCTCTTCGCGAGCTCGATGGGTGGCCGCTTGTCGATGCCGTTCAGCTCGTCCTTCAGGAAGCGGTCGAACCACTGCCGCGCCTCGGTCTCCCTGTACTCGAGGTCGGGGCTCGCGAAGGTCGAGGGCGCGTGGCCGAAGTCGCCGAGGTAGAGCCGCTTCGGACCGCGCAGCTCGCGGAACGCCGCCAGAGCCTGGTCGACGTCGAAGAGGAAGTCGCGCCGGCCTTGGAGCATGAGCGTCGGCGTCGTCACCGAGCCGAGCTTCCCGCGCACCGACCGCGAGTCCGTCAGCTGGTGCAGGTCGGGAAGGTTCGTGCCGGCGATCGCGTCCGGCTTCCGGAGCAGGATCTCGGGGTCGGTGCGCGCGTCGGGCACGAGCATTCCGAGCTGCGCGATCAGGCCCGACTTCGGCAGGTTCTGCGGGAAGAGCGCGTCGTAGAGGCTCGTCCAGGTCGCCTCCGGCACGATCGCCGCCCACGGCACCTTCCCGATCGCCGTCGAGTTCCAGACGGCGCCGCCGCCGAGCGAGATCCCGTACGCGCCGATCTTCTTCGCGTTCACCTCCGGCCGCGCGGCGAGGAAGTCGTGCAGCGCCTGCGCGTCGCCGTTCTCGTTCGGCCCGTCGAGGCCCCAGAGCCCGCCCGACTGGCCGTGGCCGCGGGCGTCGAACGTGAGCACGACGTAGCCCTGCGTCGCGAAGAAGCCCTCGGCGAGGACGTTCATCGACGCGCGCGTGCCGCCGAGGCCGTGGAACATGACGATCGCGGGGTAGCCGCCGGCCGGCGGCGCCGAGGTCGGCTCGTAGAGTGTCGCCGCGAGCGGCGTCCCGGTCTGGCCGGCGATCGTCAGGTCCTGCTTCGCGAACGTGTCCGCGAAGGCGGGCGCGGCAAGCGCGAGCGCCACGAGCGAGACGAGGAGAAGCCGCACGCGCACGGGCCAAAGGTAGTCAACGTGCGCCGCTTCTACAATCGCGCGATGGATTCGCGACCGGTGGGCGTGTTCGACTCGGGCGTCGGCGGGCTGACCGTCCTGCACGAGTGCCTGGTGACGATGCCCCACGAGGACTTCGTCTACCTCGGCGACCACGCGCGACTGCCCTACGGGCCGCGCCCGCTGGACGAAGTGAGCCGCTTCGCGCGGGAGATCGCCGCGTACCTCGAGCGCCAGGGCGTGAAGCTGCTGCTCGTCGCCTGTAACACGGCCACCTCCGCGGCGCTACCGCAGCTGCAGGAGGAGCTCGCCGTGCCGGTCGTCGGCGTGATCACCCCTGAGGCGCACGCCGCGGTGCAGGCGACGCGCAATCGCCGGATCGGCCTGATGGCGACCGAGGCCACCGTCCAGGCGGGCCGCTACGCGCAGCTCGTGCGAGCGCTCGACGCTGGAGCCGAGCTCGTCCCGGTGGCCTGCCCGCGGCTCGTCCCGCTGATCGAGAGCGACGAGCCCTTCGGCGCGGAGACGACCGAGGCCGTGCGCGAGTACGCGGCGCCGTTGAAGGCGGCCGACGTGGACACGGTCATCCTCGGCTGCACGCACTACCCGCTGATCCGGCCGGTCTTCCAGCGCGTCTTCGGCCGCGGCGTCACGCTCGTCTTCTCGGCCGAGGAGACCGCGCGCGAGGTGGCCGAGACGCTTGCGCGCAAGGGCATCGAGAACGGCGAGGGCCGTGAGGGCTCGTACCGGTTCCTGACCACGGGCGAGCCGGCGCTCTTCCGCGGCCTCGGCGAGCGCTTCCTGCAACTGCCGCTCGGCGAGGTCGAGCACGTCGCGGTCGCCGATCTCGAGGCGGCTCCGGCTTGAGCCGGCACGACGGCCGCCGGGCCGACGAGCTGCGCCCGCTCGAGCTCGTGGTCGACTACCTCGAGCAGCCGCACGGCGCCGTCCTCTACTCGCAGGGCAAGACGAAGGTGCTGTGCACGGCGTCGGTGGAGGACAGCGTGCCGCGCTGGATGGCGAATCGCGGTGATCCCCGAGTCGGCGAGATCGAGCATGGCGTCGAGGTCCTCGCG
>DASUZD010000296.1:0-4398 GCA_036377055.1 Gaiellaceae bacterium
AGACAACGCGGAGGCGGACTTTGTAACAGCCCCAGCGGCACTGTAAACTGCTTCGAAGGGCGGTCGAGAAGGAGCAGATTAACCCGTCGTTAACAAAGCTTTGCGGGGACTTAATAGGAGACGAAGATACTAGCCATGGACGAGCGAACACTCCAGCTCCAGCGCTGCATGTATCAATACTCGAGGGCCATCTACCGCTCAATTAAGGACCTGATCGATCCGTACGTGGATCAAGAGGCCCAGCTCGAGTACCGCCGCGCCGTCCTCGATGCCTGCGAACAGACGATGGAGCGTCTGGCGAAGGATCCGCTCTACTTCGCGAACCCTTCGCGAGCCCTCTTCCAGGACATCCGCCGGTACTTCCCCATCACTTGCCAGGCGGAGGTTGCGTGGGCGGTGGACAAGGGTGTCGCGGCCGCGGTCGCCTTCATCGAGGAGCAGGTCGAGGCCGGAGCGCTCGACGGCGGCGTCGCCCGCTGCCGCGCCACGACGCGGAAGGGCAAGCCGTGCCAGCGGACGCCGCTCCCCGACCGCGACTACTGCCCATCGCACCAGCATCTCGAGCGCGCTCCCGTAGCCGCCTGAAAATCTCCTTCCGCAGGACGCCCGCCGCGCGATAGGCTCGGCGGTCGTGTCGCACGACACCGACAAGCTGATCCGGCAGCTCTCGCTGGTCGCGTTCCTGATGGCGGAGCGCAGGCCGCTGACCGCGCGGGACGTGCAGGTGAACGTCGAGGGCTACTCCGAGATGTCGGACGAGGCGTTCGCGCGTCGGTTCTACTCCGACCGCGCCGAGCTGCACGCGCTCGGGGTCCCGCTCCATTCCCAGCGCGACGAGTACACCGGCGAGGAGCTCTACACGCTCAAGTCGGAGCAGTACTTCCTCCCCGCCCTGACGCTCGAGGACGAGGAGCTCGCGGCGCTCCACACGTCGCTCTACATGCTCGAGGGCAGCTTCGCGTACGCCGAGCCGCTGCGGCTCGCGCTCCAGAACCTCGCGCTCGGCCGCCCCGGCTTCCGCGAGGTCCCGACGGAGACCGCGTCGCGCGTCGCCGTCCGCGACCCCGACTACTCGCAGGAGATGCCCGGCCGCCTGTCCAAGCTCGAGAACGCGATCTCCAAGCAGCGGACGATCCGGTTCTCCTACCACTCGATGCGACGCGACGAGACGCGCGAGCGGGTCGTCAACCCGTACGCGCTCCTGCGCGAGGAGCGCGGCTGGTACGTGGTCGCGCGCGACCTCGGCGACGACCGGATCAAGACGTTCAAGGTCTCCCGCATCCGCGGCGACATCAGGTTCGCGACGCGCCGCGAACGCGACTTCCGCGTCCCCGCCGAGTTCGACGTCGAGGAGCACCGCTTGCCGCCCGACTGGCAGATCGGCGGCGTGCGCGCGACGGCGCGGATCCGCGTCGCGCCCGAGACGGCGTGGTGGGTCGAGCGGCTCTACGGCGAGCACGGCGAGCTCGACGGCGACACGTTCGTCACCGGCTACTCGAACGCGGCAGAGCTGGCGAGCTGGATCCTCCGGCAGGAGGGGCGCGCGACGCCGCTCGAGCCGGAGGAGCTCGTGCGCGAGACGGCGAAGAGCCTCGAGCGCGTCCGTTCCCGGCACGCCGGGCGGCCGACGAAGCCGGCGCCCCCGGGCGAGCGTCCCGACGGCGTTCCCGCGCGCCCTGGCGGACCGGTCGCGCCGGAGCGGTTCGGGATCCTCCAGGCGCTCCTCGCCTACCTGCTCGCCGCGTGCGGCGAGGAGCGGAGCGCGGTCGTGCCGGCGCAGGAGCTCGTGGAGCGGTTCTCGATCCCGCCCGAGGAGCTCGAGGAGCACCTCTCGCTGCTCAACCTCGTCAACTTCGGCGGCGGCTGCTACACGGTTTACGCGCAGCTCGAGGGCGACGAGGTGCACGTCGACAAGGAGCTGTACGGCGACACGTTCCGGGCCGCGCCGCGCCTCACGCCGCTCGAGGCGCGCGCGATCCGGCTCGCGCTCGAGTTCGTCGGGCCGACGATCGCCGCCGAGGCGCGGACCCCGCTCGACCGCGTCCGCGCGAAGCTCGAGGAGACGTTCGGCGAGTTCCAGCTGCCGCAGACGCCGGAGCCGCAGGTCGACGAAACGGAGGCCGACCTCGTCGGGCGGCTGAGCGAGGCGATCCGCAGTCGCCGGGTCGTCGAGCTCGAATACCTGAAGGGCGAGGAGTCGGAGCCGACGCGACACGTCGTCGAGCCGTACTCGCTCGAGCGACGGCTGCCGTACTGGTATGTGCACACGTGGGACCGCACGCGCGGTGGCGAGCGGAGCTTCCGGCTCGACCGGATGCGCAGCGCGCGCGCGACCGACGAGCGGTTCGAGCCGCGCCCGGGGTTCGAGCCGAACGAGCTCCGGGACGCACGCACGGCGCGCGTCTGGTACTCGAAGAAGATCGCGCGGTTCCAGGTCGAGCGCGGCGCGGAGCTGCTCGCGGACGGTGCGGCCGTGAGGGAGGTTCCGGTCGGGAGCACCGACTGGCTCGTGGGCGAGATCTTCTCGTACCGCGGCGAGGCGATCGTGCTCGAGCCCGAGGACCTGCGTGCGCGGGTCGCCGAGCGCGCGAGCGAGCTCGCGCCCGAGCTCGCTACGCCGGCAGCTCCAGCGTGAACGTCGCGCCCCGCTGAGGGGCCGACTCGACCTCGACCGAGCCGCCGTGGGCCTCGGCGATCGAGCGCGCGATGAAGAGCCCGAGGCCGGTGCCCGGCTTGGCCTTGCCGGCCACCTTGGCGCGGCCGAACTTCTCGAAGATCAGCTTCTGGTGCTCGGGCGCGATCCCCGGGCCGTTGTCCCGCACCGTGATTCGGAGCGTGCCGTTCTCGGCTCCGCCCGAGACCTCGACCTCGTCACCCGCCGGCGAGTACTTGACGGCGTTGTCGATCAGGTTGACGAGCACCTGCCGGAGCCGCTCGCGGTCGCCGCGCACGTGCGGGAGCGGCCGCGCAAGGGACGCCCGCACCTGGACCTCGTCCTGGGCGAAGGCCGCGGCGGCGACCGACTCGTCGACGAGCTCCTCGATGTCGACGTCCTCGAACGAGAAGCTGAAGGTGCCGGCGTCGATCCGGGAGGTGTCGAGGACGTCGCCGATCAGCGCCGCCAGCCGCGTCGTCTCGCCGGCGATCAGCGTCAGGAACGACGAGCGCTGCTCCGCTGACAGCTCGCGCCACCGCTGCTGAAGCGTCTGCGCAGCGCCGATCACCGCCGCCATCGGGGTCCGAAGCTCGTGCGAGACGAGCGACACGAAGTCGGCGCGAAGGCTCGAGAGGCGGCGCAGCTCGTCCGCAGTCGCGCGCTCGGCCTCGTACGCGCGGATGTTCTGGACGGCCGTCGCGACCAGCCGCCCGAGCAGCGCCGTCAACTCGATCTCCTCTTCGGTGAACGACGCGGGTTCCCGCCGGACGACGGAGAGCATCCCGATCGCGCGGGCGCCGAGGAGAAGCGGCGCGCAGAGACGCGATCGGAGCCCGAGCCTCGCCATGTCGTCCTCTTCGGGATACCGCGCGTCGGCCATGTCTTCGCGATACACGGCCTCGCCCTGGAGCACTTGCGCGAGGACGGAGCCTTCGATCGGCCTGAAGCTCCCGGGCGGGAACACCTCTGCGCCGACCCCGGACGTCGCGATCACCCGTGCCACGCCGTCCTCCCCGAGGACGATCGCTACCCGGTCGAAGGGGACGAGCCCGCGCAGCTCGCGGATGAACGCCGCGAACGCAGGCTCGAGCTCGAGCGAGGAGCCGAGCGCTCGCGCGCAGCGGTTCGCTGCCTCGAGCAGGTCGACGCGGCGGGCGAGCGCGTCCCGCAGCCGTTCCGCCTCGCCGGCCCGCGTCTGCGCCACTCCGGTCTGCTCCTCGAGCCGGTTCGTCAGCCGGCCGACGATCGCGCCGACGACGAGCTCGAGCCCGACCGCGAACGTCACGTGGTCGGTGTTGAAGGCGAAGCCGAACCGCGACTCCCGGAAGGCCTCGGCGCCGACGAGGAAGGGCGCCGTGACGAGCGGCATCGCGAGGCCGCCGGGAAGCCCGAAAATGAACGCAGCCTCGATCACCGGCAGGAAGAGCAGCGCCTTCACCTGCTCGTCCGCCTCGTACGCGTAGACGAACAGGTAGGCCACCAGGATCGCCGTGTCGAAAGCGAGCGCTGCGAGCGCGATCGCCCGCCCCGGCGAGCGCCGCACGACCGCGAGCAGGGCGAGCGCGCCGACGACGAATATGGCCGTGACCAGCCAGGCCCAGAGCTCGTAGCCGCGCGGGTAGCTGGGCGTGAAGACGCCGACCTCGAGCACCGCGAACGGGATCGCGGCCACGCGGACCAGCGCGATCCACTGCTGCGCCTGCCTGAGCCGTGGGGTCATGCCATGCGCTCGAGCGCCCACT
>DASUZD010000297.1:0-23517 GCA_036377055.1 Gaiellaceae bacterium
CGCGGAGACGCGGCTCGAGCGCGAGCTCGTTCGCGCGTGGAAGGAGGTCCTCGAGGTCGACGACGTCTCGGCGGAGGACTCGTTCCTCGCGCTCGGCGGCGACTCTGTCCGCGCGATGCAGGTCGCGGCGCGGCTCTGGCGCCGCCTCGACGTTCGCGTGCCCGTCCGCTTGCTCGTCGACGCCTCCTCCCTCGCCGAAGTGGCCGCGGGGCTTGCCGCGTCCGGGGAGGCGTCGGCGCCGGAGCTGGAGGCGCGATCCGACGATCGTGCGCCCGCCGCGCCCGGCGCGGAGCGGCTCTTCGTCCTCGCCGAGGCCCAGCCGGCGAGCGCCGCGGCGTACAACGTGCACCTCGCGGTGCGACTGGCCGGGCCGCTCCACGTGGACGCGCTCGTCGCGAGCCTCGAGCGGCTCGTCGCGCGGCACGACGCTCTGCGGACCCGCTTGGAGGCGACGCCGGCCGGCGTGCAAGCGGTCGTCGGCCCGCCCGCCGCGCCGGAGATCGTCCGCGTCCGTGCGACCGAGGAGGAGCTCGAGGCGCTGCTCGGGCGCGCGGCCGCGCGGCCGTTCGACCTCGGCGCGCCGCCGCTCCTCCGCGCGTCTCTCTTCACCCTCGCGCCCGAGGACCACGTCTTGCTCCTCGTCGCGCCGCACGCCGTCGTCGACGGCTGGTCGCTCGGGGTGCTGGGCGACGATCTCTCGGCGCTCTACCAGGCGCTGCGGGACGGCCAGGAGCCGCCCGAGCCGCCGGCGCTCCGCCACCTCGACGCCTGCCGCTGGCAGCGCAGCCGGACGGACGAGGCGACCGAGGCGCTGGCCTACTGGCTCCGACAGCTCGACGGCGCGCCGCAGGACGTCGACCTCGTCCTCGACCACGGGCGTCCGCCCGTCCCGAGCTACCGCGGCGGCCGGGTCGCGCGTCGCTTCCCTGCGAGCCTCGTCCGCAGGCTCGAGGAGATCGGCCGGGAGAACGAGGCGACGCTCTATCCGTGCCTGCTCGCCGCGTATGCCGCGCTCCTCGGTCGCGCCGCTGGGCAGGAAGAGCTGCTGATCGCGACGCCCGCCTCCGACCGGCCGCTGCCCGAGCTCGAGCGCGTGGTCGGCTTCTTCGTCGACACGCTCGTGCTGCGTGTCGACCTCTCCGGCCGGCCGTCGTTCGCGGAGCTCGTCGCCCACGCGCGCGGCGTCCTGCTCGAGGGGCTCGACCACGCGCCGGTGCCGTTCGACCGCCTCGTCGCCGACCTCGCCGCCGCGCGTGACCCGAGCCGCCATCCGCTCGTCTCGGTCGCGTTCGCCTACCAGGGCCGCCGGCCCGTCCCGCGCCTCCCGGGCGTCGAGTCCCGCCTCGTCCCGGTCGACAACGGCGCCGCGAAGTTCGACCTGCTGCTCGACGTCGAGGAGGCGGAGGACGGGTCGGTCGTCGCGACGCTCGAGTACGCCGACCTCTTCGAGCGCGAGACCGCGGAGCTGCTGCTCGATCGGCTCGAGCGCCTGCTCGAGGCCTGTGCCGCTTCGCCGGCCGCGCGCGTCGACGCCGTCTCGCTGGTCGCGCCCGAGGAACGGCGCGCGCTGCTCGCACCCGCCGCGCGTCCCGCGTCGCCGCCCGATGCATGTCTTCACGAGCTGCTCGCGGCACGTGCGCGCGCGAACCCGAAGGCGCCCGCTGTCGTGTGCGGCGGCTCGTCGCTCACGTACGGCGAGCTCGTCGGTCAGGCGGGGCCGCTGGCGCAGTCGCTGCGCGCGCAAGGCGTCGGGCCGGAGGAGCGCGTCGGCATCTGCCTGGAGCGCTCGTGCGAGCTCGTCGTCGCGATCGCCGGCGTGCTCGAGGCGGGCGCCGCGTACGTCCCGCTCGACCCTGCCCTGCCGCCCGAGCGCCTCCGCGCGATCGTCGAGGACGCAGGCATCCGCGTCGTCGTCGCCACACCCGACCTGCGCGAGCTCCTGCCCGCGGAGGTGACCGTCGTCGCTCCGGACGCCCCGGCGCCGGCGACGCTGGCGGCTCCCGCGCGCGTCTCGCCGGAAGCCGCGGCGTACGTCATCTACACGTCCGGGTCGACCGGCCGGCCGAAGGGCGTCGTTGTGACGCACGCGAACATCGTCCGCCTCTTCGAGGCGACAGAGGACTTCGGCTTCTCCGAGCGCGACGTCTGGACGCTCTTCCACTCGTTCGCGTTCGACTTCTCGGTCTGGGAGCTCTGGGGCGCGCTCCTGCACGGAGGGCGGCTGGTCGTCGTCCCGGCGCTGACCGCTCGCGCGCCCGCGGAGCTCCTCGAGCTGCTCCGGTGCGAGCGCGTGACCGTGCTCAACCAGACGCCGACCGCGTTCCGGCTGCTCCAGGCGGCCGCGGCCGAGGACGGCTTCCCGCCGCTCTCGCTGCGGCTCGTCGTCTTCGGCGGCGAGGCGCTCGACCCGCGCAGCCTGCGCCCCTGGGTGGAGGCCTACGGCGAGCGCACGCGGCTCGTGAACATGTACGGGATCACCGAGACGACGGTGCACGTGACGGCGCGGCCGCTCGAGACCGCCGACGTAACCGCCGCCGTGAGCCCGATCGGCGAGCCTCTTCCCGACCTCCAGCTGCTCGTCCTCGACGAGCGGCTCGAGCCCGTCGCGCCCGGGATGCCGGGCGAGCTCCACGTCTCCGGCCCCGGCGTCGCACGCGGGTACCTCGACCGGCCGCGCGAGACCGCGGCCCGGTTCCTCCCCAACCCGTACGGCGCCACCGGCGGCCGGCTGTACCGAAGCGGCGACGTCGCCGTCCGTACGCTCGACGGGGAGCTCCTGTATCTCGGGCGCGACGATTCGCAGGTCAAGCTCCGCGGCCATCGGATCGAGCTCGGCGAGATCGAGGCCGTCCTGCACGAGCATCCGGAGGTGCGGGACGCGGTGGCCACGCTGCGCGCGCTTCCCGCCGGTGAGGACGGCCTCGTCGCCTACGTCGTGACCAATGGAACGGAGCCGGATCCGCGCGAGCTGCGGCGGTTCGTCGAGGTGCGACTGCCGCAGTACATGGTCCCCGCCGCGTTCGTGCCGCTGCCGCGGCTGCCCCTGACGGCGAACGGGAAGCTCGACGCGCGGGCGCTGCCCGAGCCCGACGGGAACGGGGTCTCCGTGTCGGAGCACGTCGCGCCGCGAACGGAGACGGAACGGCAGCTCGCCGAGATCTGGTCGCAGCTCCTCGGCGTCGAGCGCGTCGGCGCGGACGACAACTTCTTCGCGCTCGGCGGCGACTCGATCCTCAGCGTGCGCCTCGCCGCCGAGGCGGCGGAGCGGGGCCTCGGGTTCTCGCTCGAGGACGTCTTCCTGCGGCCGACGCTCGCCGCGCTCGCCGAGGCGACGACCCGCGCAGACGAGCCCAAGCTTCCGGAGCCGGAGCCCGAACCGATGCTGCCGAGCGCGTTCCCGCTGACATCGCTCCAGCTCGCGCTCGTCTACGACTCGGAGCTCAACCCGGGCGCGTACCGCGACCTCGCGGGTGTCACCGTGCGCGGGCCGCTCGACACCGCCGCGCTCGCGAACGCCCTCTCGGCGCTCTGCGCCCGCCACGAGCTCCTCCGGGTCTCGCTCGACCTCGAGGGCGACGACTCCCCGCGCCACATCGTCCACGAACGCGTCCAGCCGACCTTCGAGCACGCAGACGTCCGCCTCGCAACCGACGCCGACGCGGAGCTCGACCGGGTGCGCGCGGACCTCCTGCGGCCGTTCGACTGGCAGCGGGCGCCGCTCCTGCGCTGCCTCGTCACGCGCCGGTCGGACGCGACGTTCCAGCTCGACCTCGCCGTCCATCACGCGATCCTCGACGGGTGGAGCCTCGCCCGCGTGCTGAGCGACCTGCTGCTCCTGTACGCGCGCGAGCTCGGAGACGACGTCGAGCTACCGGCGCTGCCGCCGGTGTCGTACGCGGAGCTCGTCCGCCTGGAGCGCGAAGCGCTCGCGTCGCCCGCCGACGGAGCGTTCTGGCGGCGCAGCCTCGACGGCGCGGGGGCCTCGCTCCAGCCCGGCAGCGGCGCGCTCGGAGAGATCCGCCGCGTGGCCGTGCCGCTCGACACGGAGACGGTCGAGCGACTCCAGGCGCAGGCGGCGCGGGCCGGCCTGCCGCTCAAGAGCGTCGCGCTCGCCGCGCACCTGGCCGGGCTCGCCGCCGTCACCGGGAGCTCCGACGTCGTCACCGGCGTCGTCGTCGACGCGCGGCCGGAGGTCGCCGGGGCCGACAGGCTCGCCGGCCTCTACCTCAACGTCGTCGCTCTCCGCGCGGACGTCCGGCGTGACCTGCTCGAGACGGCGCGCGCCGCCTACGCCGCGGAGGCCGACCTGCTGCCGCACCGTCGCTTCCCGGCGGTCGAGATCCGACGGCTCGGAGCCGCTTCGAACACGCTCTTCAACTACGCGCACTTCCACCTCTACCGCGAGCTGGAGCGCCTGCGCAGCGTGCGCGTGCTCGACTGGACGTACGTCGACCGGAACACGGTTCCGTTCACGCTCGACGTCCTCGTCGACTCGCTCCCCGACCAGGTCTCGCTTCGGTTCGCCTTCGATCCCGGCGCGGTCGACGAGGACGCGGCGCTGTCGCTCGTCGACGCGGTCGAGCGGGCGCTGACGGACGCCGCGCCCGCGCGCGTGCGCACCTCGCCCGTGCCGGTCGCCGGAGCGTCGTGACGTGACGCTGCCGGCCCAGAGCCCGTCCCGCACCGCCGCGCCCGTCAGCGGTTGGCCGGCGTCCGAGCAGCAGCGCTACTTCTGGTTCCTCCAGCAGCTCAGCCCCGACCAGCCGCTCGTGAACGTGCTCGCGACGTTGCGAGTCCCGTTCGCGCTCGACGCCGAGGAGGTGCGCGGCGCGCTTCGGGCCGTCGCGGAGCGGCACTCGACCCTTCGCTCGCAGCTCGTCGCGCAGGGCGACGAGCTCCTCCAGGTGTCGTTGGACGCCGATGCGATCCCGTTCGAGTCGATCGCGGTCCGCGACGTCGAGGAGGCGAGGCAGCGGGCGCGCGCGGAAGGGCACCACGTCTTCGACGTCGCGCGAGAGGCGCCGACGCGGTGCTTCCTCTACCGCGCGGAGAGCGGAGAGACGGTGGTCGCGCTCGTCTGCCAGCACGCCGCGGTCGACCGGTACGCCGTCGAGCTCGTCGTCCGCGACCTCGTCGCCTCGCTCGAGGAGGAGTTGGCCGAGCCGGCCGCGGACGCTCTCGAGTACCAGGACTACGCGCGCTGGCAGCGGGCCGAGCACGAGGCGGGCACGAACGTCGAGTGGTGGGCGGACCGGCTCGCAGCGGTCGAGCTGGATCCCACCGACCCGGCGGCGCGTCCGGTGCAGCACGCGGAGGTCGACGTGAGCGAGCTCGTCGGCCGCGCGCGCGCCGCGGCCTCGACCTTCGGGCTGATGCTGGGAACCGTCCTGCTCGGCGGGCTCGTGGACGAGGTCGGCGGCGATCGCGACCTGCTCGTGGGGCTCGTGGTCGCCAACCGGCTGCGGGAGGAGTTCGCCGAGGTGGTCGGCCCGTTCGCGCGGCTGGTGCCGCTGCCGGTGCGGAGCTCGCCGACCGAGTCGCTCGAGCAGCTCAGCCGCCGGCTGCACGCCGACCTCGGCGCCGCCCTCGCTCGGCAGGAGGTGCCGATCGACCGGCTCGGGGACGAGCTGCGCCGGCGCGGCGCGGCCTTCCAGTTCCCGAGCATCGTCTTCAACCTCGTCTCGGCGAAGAGCGTCGCGCCGACGCTGCGAGGGCAGAGCGTCGACTTCGACGTGGAGGAGATCGGCGAGGAAGCCGCGCACGCGGACCTCGTCGTCGTCGTCTGGCCCGGCGAGGCGTGGCGCGCCGCGATCGACGTCCGCGAGGGCGGCCGGTACGCGGGGTACACGCCCGCGGAGCTCGTGCGCGCATGGACGTCCCGCTACCCGCCGCCAGCGCAATGACCTCGACCCTGCCCGAGACCCCCGGCGCTGTCCGCACCGAGGCGGCGTCCTTCCAGCAGGAGCAGCTGTGGCTGATCGAGCGGACGGTGGGCGACGGCGGCCTCTACAACGAGCTGTACGCGATCCGCTTCGACGGGGAGATCGACGTGGCGCTGCTCGAGCGCGCGCTCGCCGCCGTTGTCGCCCGCCACGAGATCCTGCGCACGACCCACCGCTTCGTCGACGGGCGGCTCGTACAGGACGTCCGCGCCGCCGAGCCAGCCAGCACCGTCGGCGTCGAGGACCTGTCGTCCGTCGCGGCCGCGGACCGGGAGCAGGCGCTCCTCGCCTACGCGCGCGCGTACGCCGAAGAGCCGTTCGACCTCGAGCGCGGTCCGCTGCTCCGGGTCGCGCTCGTCCGACTCGCGGAGCGGGAGCACGTGCTGCTCGTGGGCGCGCACCACGTCGCGACCGACGGCGCCTCGATGCACCTCTTCCTGGACGAGCTCGGCGCGCGCTACGCAGAGCTCGAGGCCGAGCTCGAGCCGCCGCGGCAGTACGCCGAGTTCGCGCGCTGGCAGCGCGGGGCGCTGGACGAGGGACTGCTCGAGCGGGAGGCCGCGTTCTGGACGGAGACGCTGGAAGGCGCCCCGACGGTCCTGGAGCTTCCGACGGAGCAGGTCCGCCCGCGGCGCAAGCGCCTGCGCGGCCGCCGCGAGCGGTTCGAGCTCGATGCCCAGCTCGCTGCTGTCGTGGAGGTCGCGTCGGCGCTCGACTGCACGCCGTTCACGGTCCTGCTCGCGGCCTTCGAAGCGCTCGTCTACCGGTACACGAACCGCGACGACTTCGTCCTCGGCACCGGCGCGTCCGGCCGCCCGCCTGGCTTCGAGCGCACGCTCGGCTTCTTCGCGAACATGGTGCCGCTGCGCCTCAAGCCGCGCGGCGACGCGACGTTCGCGGAGCTCGTCGAGGAGTGCGCCGAGCGCTTCTACGACGCTCTCGACCACGAGCTGCTCCCGTTCGAGAAGCTCGTCGAGCTCGTCAACCCGGAGCGCGACGCGTCCGCGACGCCGCTCGTGCAGGTCGTCTTCGCGATGTGGGAGGCGCGGTCGCTGCGACCGGCGCTCGGCGACGCGCGGGGCCGGCTCATCGACGTCCCGCGAGATCGTGCCCGGTTCGACCTGCTCGTCGAGGTCGTCGTCACGGACGAGACTCCGCTCGCGCTGTTCGTGGAGTACGACGACGCGCTCTTTGCCCCGGACGACGTCGCGCGCCTGGTGCGGCACTACGAGCGCGTGCTCGCGGGCGGCCTCGCCGATCCTGGGGCGACGGTCGCGTCGCTGCCGTTGCTCGCTCCCGACGACCTCGCGCTCCTCGGCGCCGACGGGCGCACGGTCCGCGACCGCGACGGCAACGTCGCGCCCCCCGGCGTCGTCGGCGAGCTCCAGCCGGCGGGGACGCGACCCGTGCTCGCCCGCCGGCGGGGCGACGGCGAGCTCGTCGAGGTCGGGTTGCCCGAGCGCCGCCTCTCCGTCGGCGACTTCACCGTCCAGCTCGAGGCGGTGGAAACCGCGCTGCGTGAGCTGCCCGGGGTCGCGGATGCCGCCGTCGTGCCGTCGCGCGTCGCCTACGTGACGGGCGCGGACGCCGACGAAGTTCGACGCCTCGTCGGCGCGTCGTTGCCGGCCTACCTCGCCCCGTCGAGGGTCGTCGCGGTGCCCGAGATCGTCCGGCGGGACGGCGTTCCGGACGAGGAGGCGCTCGCGAGCTTCGCGTCCGAGAGCGCGCGGCCGGAAGCGCGGCACCCGCACCTCGAGGCCGCGCTCGCCGCGGTCTGGAGCGAGGTGCTGGCCGTCGGCGACGTGCGACCGGACGACGACTTCTTCGAGCTCGGCGGCCACTCGATGCTCGCCGCGCAGCTCACGCAGCGGATCGGCGAGGCGCTCGGCGTCGAGGTGCCGCTGCTTGCGATCTTCGAGCGCTGCACCGTCGCGGAGCTCGCCGCCGAGCTCGAGCTGGGACACCCGGGCCTCGAGGCCGCGCTCGCGGAGATCGAGACGCTCCCCGACGATGCGTTCGCGGAGCTGCTCGGCGACGCTCCCGCGGCAGAGCGCACCACGTCGCGTCCGGAGCCCGAGCGCGAGCTTCCGCTCTCCGCCGCGCAGCTCCAGATCTGGATCAGCGAGCAGCTCGGCGCTGGCGAGGCGAAGGACTTCGTCGCGGCGCTGCTCTACCGGATCCGCGGCCCGCTCGACGCCGCAGCGCTCGACCACGCGCTGCGCGAGGTCGTCGCGCGGCACGCGCCGCTCCGGTCGGCGATCGTCCTCTCCGGCGAGACGCCGCTCCAGCGCGTGGCCGACGAGGTCGAGGTGACGATCCCGCTGGAGGAGCTCTCGCACCTTGCCCCGGCCGAGCGCGAGGACGCCGTCGCGGCCCGCGCGCGCGAGGAGGCCGAGCGGCCGTTCGACCTCGCGCACCCGCCGCTAATGCGCGCGCGTCTTCTCCGGCTCGCGGCCGATGAGCATGCCCTCGTCCTCGTCCAGCACCACCTCGTCACGGACGGCGTCTCGATGGACGTACTCACGCGCGAGCTCGGCGAGCTGTACCGCGGCCGGGTCACCGGGCGCGCTCCGCGCCTGCCCGAGCTCGCCGTGCCGTACCCACGCTACGTCGAGTGGGAGCGGCAGTGGCTCGCGGGCGAGGAGGCCGAGCGGATGCGGCGGTTCTGGCGGACGCGGCTCGCCGACGCGCCTGCGCTCGAGCTACAGGCTGGGCGCGTCGCGACCGAGCGCCCGAGCCTCGTCACGGGCGCTTGCCGGCACGTCCTTCCGGCCTCCGTCACCCGCGGCCTGGGCGAGCTCGCACGCGCCTGCCGCGTGACGAAGTACATGGCGGTGAGCGCGGCGTGGGCCGCCGTTCTCGCCGACTGGAGCGGGCAGGACGACGTCCTGATCGGAACGACGGTCGACAACCGCCCGCTCCCGGGCCTCGCCGAGACGATCGGCTGCTTCGTCAACCTCGTCACGCTCAGGCTCGACTGCACGCCCGCGCGCTTCGACGAGCTCGTGCGGCGCGTGCGCGGCACGATCGTCGAGGCGTACACGCACCAGGCGCTCCCGTTCCGAGAGGTCCTCGCCGCGGCCGGAGTCGGCGCGAGCGACGGCCGTATGCCGCTCTTCCAGGTCACCTCCGACTGGGTCGACGAGCGCCAGGTCGCGCTCGAGCTCGAGGGCTGCGCGGTGGAGTACGCGCACGTCCCGCTCGGCACCCTTCGCTTCGAGCTCGCGCTCTATGGGATCGACCGCGGCGAGACGCTCGAGCTCGAGCTCGAGCACGCGGCGGGCCTGTGGGACCCGGACGCCGTCGCCGACCGGCTTGGACAGGTCGCCGCCCTGCTCGCCGAGGCGGCGGCGCGCTCCGAGCGCCCCGTCGCGGAGCTCGTCCGGGCAGCCGCCGGCGCGCCCGCGAACGTTGCCGTCACGCGGGCCGCGTGACTACGGTCGGCGGCCGATGGTCGTGAACGGCTCCGCAGTCGCGCTCTCCGAACGGGAGAACGGCGCCTCGCCCGCGCACGGCGCGGAGGTCGACGCGACCCTCTACCTGGTCTCGCCGGTCAGCCTCGAGAGCTGGTTCTCGTACTTCGTCGACGAGGCGGCCGGCGACGAGGTCGCGTTCATCGGCGAGCAGGACGAGGTCGACAAGTGCTCCATCCGGATGCTGCTCGAGACGCAGCCGGCGAGCACGATCGTCGTCTGCTCGTCGCACGAGACGCTCGCTCGCGACTCTGCCCTCGGTGACGCGCTCCGGCCGTACGCGGCCAGGACGATCGCGCCTTCGGCGACGAGCGTGCGGGTCGGCGGCGACAAGGTCGAGATGAAGGAGTTCTTCGACCGGCGCGGCTTTCCGTCGCCCCGCTGGGCGCGCAACCCCGACGCGCGCGCGCTCGGGCCGGACGACGCCCTCGTCGTGGTCAAGCGGCGCGACGGGACGCAAAGCGTCGGCACGCGCCTCGCGCGCCTCGGCGACTGCGCGCTCACGGACGACGAGCTCTGCGAGCTCTACGTCGACGGCGTCGAGTACTCGGTCGTCGTCTACCGCGACGACGAGCACGAGCTCGTCTTCCCGCCGGTCTGGAAGGGCGCGACCAGCGAGCTCTTGGTGCCTCCGTGGCGGCGCCTGCGGACGTGCCCGGACCCGCGCCTCCAGCCCGAGCGTGAACAAGAGCTGCGGCGGCTCGCCCGGGCGATCGCGCGCGAGGCGGACGTGCAGGGTCACCTCGAGGTCGAGTACCTCGTCACCCCGGCGGGGGAAGCGCTCGTCTTGGAGCTGAACCCGCGCGTCTCGGGGACGATGCGGATCGCGGCGCTGGCCGCGCGGGCGCCGATCTTCTCGCTCCACCGGCTGCCGCCGCTCGTCGCCGACCTGCGCGCGGCGCGATGCGCGGCGGAGGTTCCGTACGACGGGCCTGCCTTCGCGGATCCGGAGCGAGAGGTCTTCGCGACTTCGCGCCTCACCGCTGCGGGGCGCAGCTTCGCCGAAGTGCGCGGGAAGATCGAGAGCGCCCTGCGCGAGGCGCGCGTGGCGCAGAGAGCCGCCTGACCGATTTTCTCGCGCGTTCGTGTCCATTCGCGGACGCTCCTGCTTACCTCCACCCGTGCCCTCGATGCGCGTGCACGTCTTCCCATACGCTGGCGGCGCCGCAGCCGCCGCGCGCGACTGGGACGGCCGTCTCGGACCCGACGTCTGCGTCGCTCCGGTCGCGCTCCCCGGCCGCGACGGGCTCTTCAACAAACAGGCGCTCACCGACCACCGCGAGGCGGTCGCGTACCTGCGCCGGACGCTCGTGCCGACGCTCGAGCCGCCGTTCGCCTTCTACGGCCACAGCATGGGCGCGCACCTCGCCTTCGAGGTCGCCCGCGACCTCCGTCGCCTCGGTCTCCCGGAGCCCGTGCACCTCTTCGTCTCCGGCGCCTCCGCGCCGCAGTTCGGCCCTCCGCGCCCGAACGCCCACCTTCCGGACGACCGGTTCGTAGCGCGTCTGCGGGAGCTCGGCGGCACGCCCGACGCCGTGCTCGAGCACGAGGAGCTGCTCGCGTTCCTCCTCCCTCTCCTGCGCGCGGACTTCGCTCTCGCCGAGAGCTACCGGTACGTCGAGGAGCCGCCGCTCGAGTGCCCGCTCTCAGTCTGGGGCGGCACCGACGACGGTCATGGGCCGGAGCGGCTCGAGCCCTGGCGCGAGCAGACGACCGGAAGGTTCCGCCTGCGGATGCTGCGCGGCGGCCATTTCTTCATCCGCGAGCGCCGCGACGAGCTGCTCGAGGCGCTGGAGGACGACCTGATCCGCTCGTCCCCGCTCGTCGCGATCGCGTCCTAGGCGCATGAGCGCGATGGCCATCGCGCCCCCGCTAGACGCCGACGACGTCCAGGTCTGGGAGGTGAGGCTCGGGCGGGTGGGCCGCGACGTAGCCCGGTTCTGGCGCGTGCTCTCCGAGCCGGAGCGCTCGCGCGCTCGCCGCTTCCGCTTCGCGCGGGACCGGCGCCGCTACGTCGTCATGCGCGGGGTGCTCCGCACCCTCCTCGGACGCCACCTCGACGTGTCCCCGGCCCGCGTCCGGTTCGGGCGAGCCGCGCGCGGGAAGCCCGTGCTCGCGGAACCCGCAGCGGACGTCCGCTTCAACGTGACGCACGCCGGCGCGGTCGGGCTGGTCGCCTTCGCTCTCGGACGCGACGTCGGGGTCGACGTGGAGCGGCCGAACGCCGCCGTCGATCCGCTCTCCCTCGCGGGCCACTTCTTCGCGCCCTCGGAGGTCGCGCGGTTGCGGTCGCTTCCCGAGGAGCAGCGCGAGCGCGCCTTCCTCGAGTGCTGGACGCGCAAGGAGGCGTACACGAAGGCGCTCGGCCTTGGCCTCTTCCTCCCGCTGGACTCGTTCGAGGTCGCGTTCGGCCCCGGCGTCGAGCCGGCGCTCGTCGCGGCCGCGGACCCCGACGCCGACGGCCGGCGCTTCGCCGTGCTCGGCCTGCCGGCGCCTCGGGGATACGTAGGCGCGCTCGTGGTCGAGAAGCACACGCCCGACGAGGCCTTCTCCTTCGTCGGCGAGTCCGCGGAATGTCTCGCCTACGCCGCCGTCCGCCCGGACGCGCAGGGAAGATGAGCGCTGCGGCCGCGCCGGGAGACGTCGCGCTCGACGTGCAGGGGCTCGCGCCGGGTGTCTGGCGCGTGACCGAGCGCCGGCCCGGAGCACCCGCGGTCGCCGGGATCGTCGAGATCGGCGGGCGCACGCTCGTCTTCGACACGCTCGAGAGCGCCGCCGCCGGCGCACGCCTGCGCGAGCTCGCGGAGGCCGTCGCGCCGGTGGAGCTCGTCGTCAACAGCCACTGCCATCGCGACCACGTCTCGGGGAACGCGGCCTTCTCCGACCGTCCGATCGTCGCGTCCCCGGCGACGCGCGCCCGCGCCGGTTCCACGCCGCCGACGATCACGCTCGAGGGGACGCTCGCGCTCCACGGCGGCGGCCGCACCGTCGAGCTGATCCCCGTCGGGCCCGCCCACACGAGCGGCGACGTGGTCGCCTTCGTCCGGGACTGCGGCGTCCTCTTCGCGGCCGATCTGGCGGTCGACTCGATCCACCCGCGGGTGCGCGACGGCGACCTCCGCGCCTGGTGCGCGGCCCTCGACCGGCTCGCGGAGCTCCGTCCCGCGCTCGTCGTGCGGGGCCACGGCGCCGTGGGAGGCGGAGAGGCGCTCGCGACGGTCCGCGACTACCTCGAGCGGCTGCTCGCCGGCCGCGCGAGCCCGCTGCCGGGCCGCTCCGATCCCGAGATCCACGAGCTGAACTGCCGGATCGCCCACTCCCTCGCCGCGACGTGACCGAGGCCGCGATCGCACCTGCCGCCGCGGGCGAGCCGACACTCCGCTCGTTCGACCTCGCCGACGCGGAGCTGCACGCGAGCGGCGACGTGCACGCGATCTTCCGCCACCTCCGCGACCACGAGCCGCTCCACTGGAACCCCGAGCGTCTCGAGCCGGCCTTCTGGTCGGTGACGCGCTTCGACGACTGCGTGCGCGTGCTCAAGGACCACGGCGCCTTCAGCTCCACGCAGACGAACGTCCTCGGCGTGCACCGCGTCTTCGGTGACAAGGGCTCGGGAAAGATGCTCAACGCCACCGACGGCCGGCGGCACACGGAGCTGCGGCAGCTCGTGAACCGCCACTTCACGCCGCGCGCCGTCGCCCGTCTCGAGCCCTACCTGCGCGGCATCGTGCGCGAGGCGCTCGAGCCCGCGATCGCCGCCGGCGCCTGCAACCTCGTCGACGTCGTCGCGATGCTGCCGGTCGCGGGCATCTCGAGCCTGCTCGGGATCCCGCGTGAGGACTGGCCGCTGCTGCTCCGGCTCACGAGCACGGCGTTCGGCTCGTTCGACGCCGAGCTCCAGCTCACGCCCGACGTCCGCGCGAGCGCCGCCCAGGCGCACGGCGTCCTGCTGCTCTACTTCCGCGAGCTCGTCGCGAGCACCGGCGCGGCCGAGCGGTCAGACGTCGTCGGCGAGCTCGCGCGCGCGGAGGCGCGAGGGGCGCTCACGGACGAGGAGTCGGCGCTCTTCTTCGACCTGCTCATGCTGGGCGGCAACGAGACGACGCGCCACGGCGCCGTCGGCGGAGCGCTCGCGCTGGCGGAGCGTCCCGAGCAGTGGCGGCTGCTCCGCGAGCGGCGAGACCTCGTCGACCGCGCGGTGCAGGAGGTGCTCCGCTGGACGTCGCCGAGCCGGCACGTGCTCCGGCGGGCGACCGGCGACGTCGAGCTGCACGGACAGACCATCCGCCGCGGCGACGACGTCGTCGTGTGGCACGTCTCCGCCAACCGCGACGAGCGCGTGTTCGTGCGTCCGGACGAGCTCTGGATCGACCGGCCCGTCTTTCGTCACGGCGCGTTCGGCGCCGGCGCGCACTACTGCCTGGGCGCCGCGCTCGCGACGCTCGAGCTGCGCGTCTTCTTCGACGAGCTCGCGCAGCGCGTCGTCGCGATCGAGCCCACGGCGCCGGTCGAGCGCCTGCCGTCGACGGTGATCAGCGGGATCAAGCGGGCGCCGGTGCGCCTCGTGCCGGCGAACTAGTCGAGCACGTCAGTCGTCGAGCCAGAGGCTCGCGCCGAGGGCGAGGTCGCCGCGGACGTAGAACTGGTAGTCGTCGGGCTCGAGCGCGAGGCGCTTCACGAACTCGTCGTCCGCGCCTCCGAGCGCCTCGACGCCGCCGGCGGCGGCGAACGCGTCCGCGGCGGCCTTCGACCTCCAGAGCGAGAGGACGAGGAACTCGGCGCGCTCGTCGACGACGCGCCAGAGGACGATCACGCCCGCGTTGCCCTCGGCGGACGCCAGGTCCGGCACGAGCGCCTCGTCGAGGTATTCCGCGTACGCCCGGGCGTCGGGCGCATCGGTCCAGGCGCGCAGGATCCGCACGATCACGGCTTCACCTCCCGGCTAGGGCTGCGACGAACGCAGGCGGGTAGGACCCATCGCCCGTGCCGTGGGCCTGCAGCCGCAGTCGCCTGAACGCTCAACGCTCTCGCGGGCCCGTGGGCCCGAGAACCTCCTCGCACACGTTCAGGTACGGCTCCACGATCGTCCCGGATGCGTCCCACAGGAAGTTGACCGGGAGCTTCAGCCACTGCCCGAACAGGCGCTCCGCGACCGGGAACGGCCTCGCGTTCGCGGTGGCCGCGGCGGCGACCGCGGCGGCCGAGGTCGGCGACCACGCGGGCGCGGCGCCCTGGAAGATCGGAAACCGGTGCAGCGGCTTCGTCGCCGGCGCCCGCACCTTCAGCCCCTCATCCTGGAGCCGCGCCGCGAGCTCGTCGCGCGTGAACGGGCAGCTCGGGTCGACGACGACGTTCGTGTCGTACGACGCACCCGTCGTGCAGGCGTCGTCGACCGGAATCGCCTCGATTCCCTCGAGCGCCGACAGGCCGTCGACGAGCGCGGACAGGTTCGCGAGCCGCGTCTCGACGAGCTCGCCCAGCGCGTCGAAGTGGCTCTTCGCGAGGACCGCGGCGACGGGGCTGATGCGGAAGTTTCCGCCGAGGCCCGTGATCAGGAACGGCTCGTAGTCGGGCGCGGAGATCGTCAGGTCGGTCCGGTGCCGGAAGTTCGCGAGCAGGCAGGCCCGCGCGTACACGTCCTCGTCGTCCGTGAGCAGCATCCCGCCCATGCCGCCGGACACCATCTTCCGGCCGCCGAGGCTGTAGACCGCGACGTCGCCGGCGCAGCCGACGGGGCGCGAGCGGTACGTCGAGCCATGCGCGTGCGAGCAGTCCTCGAGCAGCGCGAGCCCGCGCGCGTCCGCGAGCTTCCGGAGCCCGCCGAGATCGCAGGGATGACCCCACAGGTGGGTGACCGCGATCGCGGCCGTCCGCTCCGTGACCAGCTCGGCGACGCCGTCGACGGCGACGTTGCCGCGCTCGTCGCCTGCGTCGCAGAGCACCGGGACGGCGCCCAGCAGGAAGAGCGGCGTGGCGGTGCTGAAGAACGTGAAGTCCGAGACGATCACCTCGTCTCCCGGCGCGAGCCCGAGGGCGTAGTACGCGGCGAGCAGCGCCGCCGTCCCGGAGGCCGTGGCGAGCGCGTGGCGGCGCCCGTGGTACACGGCAAAGGCGGCCTCGAGCGCGGCGATCTCGTCGCCGTAGTCGTAGTCGAACGACCTGCCGTGGGCGAGCAGCTCGAGCACCTCGGCGAGCGCGAAGTCGTCGTAGACCGGCCATTCCTGCGGGTGGACGATGCGCTCGCGCGGGTCGGTCCGGCCGATCGTCTCGCGCGGCGCGATCTGCGCCGTCGTCACCTCGGGCTCCCTTCGGCCGGGCGGCGCGCGACGATCCGGGTCACCGCGTGCGTGTGTGGCTCGACGTGACCCGCGTGCGAGCCGGTCTCGTCGATGTCCGACTGGTCGAGCACGAGCCAATCACGGTACTGATCGAGATACCAGTCGTGCGGCAGGAGCCACGGCCTCCGCGACTCGCCCGCGGGCGCCTGCCAGGGCACGCGGTCGTTGAAGACGAGGAGCGCGTGGACGCCGCCGGGACGGGTCGCGCGGCGGAACCGTGCGATCGCGGCGGCGACGTCGTCGCGGGCGGGCAGCCAGTGGAGGACGCTGCACGCGAGCAGGCCGTCGAGCGAGGACGGCGCGAGCGGGACCGTCCGCAGGTCGCCCTGCTCCCACTCGATCCCGTCGTGTTGCGGCCACGAGCGGCGCGCGTGCTCGAGCGCGAGCTGCGACGAATCGACCGCGCGGACGCGGGCCCCGCACCGCGCGAGATAGGCCGCGTTCCGCCCCTCGCCGCAGCCGGCGTCCAGCACGAGCGCTCCGGCCGGGTCGAGCGCATCTGCGAGCGAGCGCGCGAGCGGGTCCTCGGCGGTTCCCCAGAGGCAGTCGTGGCGCGCGTACCGTGCCTCGCAGCCGCCGTCGACGCTCTTCTCGGGAGGTGCCGCCACGCCTTCGATGCTAGGAAACGGCTGTCGCGCCGGTCAACGCGCGAGCGCCTGTCTGGAGCGGTTCAGGCAGCCGCGTTGGCGTCGCCGCGCGCGAGCGCGAGCCTGAGCTTGTCGAGCGGGGCCTCCGGGGCGAGCGGGTAGCGGCCCGTCAGGCACGCGACGCAGATCCCGCGCTTCGTCCCTCCGGTGAGCGTTCGCCGGAGGCCGTCCAGGCTCAGGTACTCGAGCGAGTCCGCGCCGAAGTACGCGGCCAGCTCGGCCGGATCGTGCTGCGCTGCGACGAGCTCGCTCGGGTCGGCGATGTCGACGCCGTAGTAGCAGGGCGACACGAGCGGCGGCGCGGCGATGCGCAGGTGGAGCTCGCTCGCGCCCGCCGCGCGGAGCCGGCGGACGACCTCGCGCATCGTCGAGCCGCGGACGATCGAGTCGTCGACGACGACGACGCGCTCGCCCCGAACGCCGTCGGCGACGTTGAACTTGATCCGCAAGCTCAGCTCGCGGAGCGACGGCTCGGGCTCGATGAACGTCCGTCCGATGTAGTCGTTCCGCACGAGCGCATCGACGAACGGCAGGCCGGCGGCTCGGGCGTACCCGCGGGCGGCGGGCGTCCCGGAGGCGGGGACGGAGACGACAACGTCCGCGTCGGCCGGCGCCTCCCGCGCGAGCTCCTCGCCGAGCTGCTCCCGGACGAGCTCCACCCGCCGGCCGCCGAGGCGGGAGTCGCGGCGGGCGAGGTAGACGTACTCGAAGGCGCAGAAGTGGCGCGGGCCCGGCTCGACGACCGGGAAGGACTCCGGCTCGCGTCCGGGCTCCAGGACGAGGAGCTCGCCCGGCTCGACCTCGCGCTGGTCGACGCAATCGAGGACGTCGAGGGCGCAGGTCTCGGACGCGACGATCATCGCGTCGCCGGTCTGTCCGAGAAAGAGCGGCCGGAAGCCCGCGGGGTCGCGGAAGGCGAGCAGCGACCGGCCGAAGAGCGCGACGACGGAGTAGGCGCCCTCGATCCGATCGGCCGCGTGCGCGACGGCGGCGACCGGGTCGTCGGTGCCCGCGCAGGCGAGCAGGCCGAGGATCGTCTCCGAGTCGGTCGTCGACGTCAGCCGGTAGCCCTCGGCCGTGAGGTCGCGCACGAGCTCGTCGGCGTTCGTGATGTTCCCGTTGTGCGCGACCGCGAGCGTGCGGCTCGGGTCGGCGACGAGCGGCTGAGAGTTCTCGACCAGCGGCGCGCCCGTCGTCGAGTAGCGCGTGTGCGCGACCGCGATCTCCGCTCTCCCCGCCGGAAGCCCGTCGGCCGGCGACGCCGCGAGCCCGAGCGAGCGCACGCCCGTGACGCCGCCGGCCGTCGTGGCCGCGACGCCCCACGACTCCTCGCCCCGGTGCTGGAGCGTGACCAGCGCGGGATACGCGAGCGCGACCGCATCGCCGCTCGGCGAGCACACACCGACGATCCCGCACATAGGCCGCCCACGTTGCCGACGGTCGCCCGAGGCATCAAGGAACGGCCGCGGAAGCGGGCCTTTCGATCGGGCGCGATTCGGCCCGAAAGCTGGACGCCTTCGAAGAGCCGTTCGTAGCGTGCCGACCGCCCGCGAAGAGAAAAGGACAGGAGGACGCATGACGCAGATCGCAGAGTTCGAAGCGCGGCCGCTGTCGCTCGACGAACAGATCTCGGAGCACATCGCCACGACGTTCACGGACGAGTGGGACCTGCTCCACCTCTCGCAGCACTTCCGCCGCGAGGGCTACGTCAAGATTCCGAACCTCGTCTCGGACGACGTCAAGGGGCTCGTCGCGGACGAGGTCTACCGGCTGCTCGACCTCCACGCGAAGCGCATCGATCTCCGCCTCAAGGAGACCGGCCACTCGCCGCGCAAGATGAGCACCGTCGCGCAAGAGGCGATCGCGCGCGACAGCACGCTGATCCCCGAGATCTACCACTCGCGCCCGCTGATGGAGTTCCTCTCCGGGCTGGCCCACGAGCCGGTGATCCCGTGCCCGTGGGACGAGGAGAAGTTCGTGATCATCCGCCAGGAAAAAGCTGGCGACACGCACGGGTGGCACTGGGGCGACTTCAGCTTCACGGTCATCTGGATCATCGAGGCGCCGTCCACGGACCTCGGCGGGATGCTCCAGTGCGTGCCGCACACGGACTGGAACAAGGAGAACCCGCGCGTGCACGACTACCTCGTCGAGCACCCGATCCGGACGTACCCGCACGCGACCGGCGACATCTACTTCCTGCGCTCGGACACGACGCTCCACCGCACGGTCCCGCTGCGTGAGGAGGCGACGCGGATCATCCTCAACACCTGCTGGGGCAGCGAGTCGGACGCGCGCAAGGAGAAGTCCCACGAGACGATGGAGGCGATGTTCAGCTGAGCTCGTGCGTCCGCTGACGCCGTGCACGAGCGTCCCGCCTGCCGGCGGTCCGCGGCCGCGACTGGAGCGCCTTGAGCGTCGTGCACTCGTGGGGAGGGCTGCTGCACCTCGCGTTCGCGGTCGCGGTCGTGAGCGCCGTCGCGGCGGCGGGCGGCGCGCTCGCTCGCCGGGTCGGCCAGCCGCGCGTCGTCGGCGAGATCGCCGGGGGGATCGCGCTCGGCCCGTCGCTCCTCGGAGCGCTCGCGCCGGGCGCGGGCGCCGCCCTCTTCAGGCCTGAGACGAGGCACGGTCTCGCTCAACTCGCGACCGTCGGCGTCGTGCTCTTCATGTTCGCCGTCGGGCTCGACCTCGACGCGGAGTCGCGCGAGCGAGGGCGGGTCGCGGTCGCGCTCACCCACGCGAACCTGCTCGTCGTCGCCGCGCTCGGCGTCCCGCTGGCTCTGGTCGTCTTCCCGAGCTTCGCGGGGGCGGGAACGTCCCGGCTCGCGTTCACCGCGTTCCTCTCCGTCGCCCTCGCCGTCACGGCGCTGCCCGTGCTCGCGCGGATGCTCCAGGATTCGCCTGTCGCCGTACGCCCGCTCGCCGGGCTGGCGCTGACGTGCGCGGCGCTCTCGGACGCGGCGGCGTGGTCGGCGCTGATCGCCGTCGTGGCGCTCGCCACCGCGGCGAGCCCGCTCGCCGGCGCGCGGGCGCTCGCGCTGGCCGTCGCGCTGGCGGCGGTCGCGCTCGCGCTCGTGCGTCCGGTCGCGCTGCGAGCCATGCGACGTGCGTCCGCGAGCGGCCGTGGCCGATCCGCGCTGCTCGTCGTCTCGCTCGCGCTGCTCGCGTGCTTCGCGACGGCGACGAACGCGATCGGGATCCACGCGATCTGCGGTGCGTTCCTCGCCGGCTTCACCCTCCGCGGGCTGCGGCCGTTGCTCGGCCGCGGCTACCGCAGCCTGACGGCGGTGAACGACGTCCTGCTGCTGCCGGTCTTCTTCGCCGTTCTCGGGCTGAAGATGGACGTCCGCCACCTCGCCTCGAACCCGCGGCTCCTGCTCGGCGGGCTTCTCGTGCTCGCGGTCGCGGTCGCTGGCAAGGTCGGCGGCGTCGCGGCGACCGGCCGCGTGTGCGGGCTCTCGTGGCGCGACGCCGCCGGGCTGGGGTTCCTGCTCAACACTCGCGGCCTGACCGAGGCGATCGTCCTCCAGATCGGGCTCGCGCTCGGCGTGCTCACGTCCGACGGGTTCAGCGTCCTCATCCTCGTCACGCTGATCACGACGCTGATGACGCTGCCGGCGCTCCGGGCGATCGGCTTGGGGCACGCGCGCGAGGCGCCCGAGCGCGAGCGACTGCCGGCCGTCGGCTCCGCGCCTGCGCTCGCGGGCGGCGAGTCGCGGCTGGCCGGTGCGAGGCGAGTCGCGTAAGCGCTGTCTCGGATCCGGAGCTCGAGGCGCGCCTCGCGCGGCTCTCGCCGGAGCAGCGGCACGCGCTCGAGCAGATCCTCGCGCAGCGGCTGACCGCGGACGACCTGCGGCCGAGCGCGGGGACGGGGCCGGCGCCGCTCTCGCCGCTCCAGGAGGGCCTCTGGCTCGCGGACCGGCTACTGCCGGACGGGCCCGGCTTCACGATCGGGAGCGTGCAGCGCCTGCGCGGGCGCCTCGACACGGACGCGCTCGCGTGGAGCGTCGAGCAGATCGGCGCGCGCCACGAGATCCTGCGCACGGCGATCGTCGCGAGCGACGGGTTCCCGCAGCAGCTCTTCCGGCCCGAGGTCCGGCTCGAGCTGGAGCACGTGCCGGTGGTCGGGTCGGGCGATCCCGAGCGGCTCGCGCACGACCTCGTCCTCCGCGACCCGCGCTTCGCGGTCGACGTCGAGGCGGGCCGGCCGCTGCGCACGATCCTCCTCGAGCTCCGGCCGGACGACCACGTCTTCGTCCTGCTCACGCACCACGTGGTCTGGGACGCGTGGTCGTGGGGGATCTTCCTCGGCGAGCTGGCGGAGCTCTACTCGGCACGCGTGAACGGCAGGTCGCCGGCGCTGCCGGAGCTTTCGGTGTCGTATCGCGACTACGCGCTCTGGACGCGCGACCGCCTCGAGCGCGAGGTCGGCAGCGCGCAGCTCGCGTACTGGCGGTCGCAGCTCGCCGGAGCGCCTGCCCTCCTCGACCTCCCGCTCGACCGTCCTCTGCCCCCGACCCGCGACGGCGCCGGCGAGTTCTTCCGCCGGCGCCTGCCGCGGGAGGTCGTCGCGCAGGCGCAGCAGCTCTCGCGCAGCGAAGGCGTGACCCTCTTCATGACCACGCTCGCGGCGTACGCGATCCTGCTCGCGAGGCACGCCCGCCAGCACGACGTCGTGATCGGGACGCCGTTCGCGGGCGACCGCAACCGTCCGCAGCTCGAGCACCTGATCGGGCTCTTCGTGAACATGCTGCCGCTCCGTGTCGACACGTCGGCGCCGAGGACCTTCCGCGAGCTGCTCGCGCACGTCCAGGGCGTCGCCTCGGGCGCGTTCGCGAACTACGAGGTCCCCTTCGAGCGGCTCGTCCGCGAGCTGCGGCCGCCGCGCAGCCTCGCGCACACGCCGCTCTTCCGAGTCTCGTTCAACCTCAACCACCCGGCTCCGCCGTTCGCGCTGGAAGGGGTCGAGGTGGAGGCGCTTCCCTGGGGCCAGCCGCTCGCGCAGTACGACCTCATGCTGGACGTCGAGCTGCAGGGGGCCGACGCGGGGACTGCGTGGGCGTACAACCGGAACGTCTTCGACGAGGCGACCGTGGGCGAGCTCGCGCGCCAGTTCCAGACCCTGCTCGCCGACGCGGTCGCGCGGCCGGACGCGCCGCTCCGCGAGCTGCGGGCGCTCGACGCGGTGGAGCGGGAGCGCGTGCTCGCGTTGCGCGGCGACGTGCCCGATACGCGCGAGCCCGTGTGCGTCCACGAGCGCGTCGCCTTGTGGGCGCGCACGACGCCCGACGCGGTCGCGGTCGTGGACGGCGCGGAGGAGCTGACCTATCGCGAGCTGGACGAACGCGCGGAGCGGCTTGCTGTGCGCCTGCGCCGCGCCGGCGTCCGAACCGACACCGCGGTCGGCGTGCTCGTTGAGCGCTCGGCGGAGCTCGTCGTCTCGTTCCTCGCGGTGCTGAAGGCCGGAGGCGCGTACGTCCCCCTCGACCCGGGCTACCCGCCGGCGCGGCTCGAGCAAATGCTCGCGAGCGTCGACGCGCGCGTCCTCGTCGCGGGGAGGGAGCTGCTGGGGCGGCTCGAGCGGCCTCCCGTCGAGGTCCTCCTCGTCGACGAGCCGGACGACGCGGCGGCGGGTGAGCTGCCGCCGCTGCCCGCGCACCCCGACCAGCTCGCGTACGTCGTCTACACGTCGGGCTCGACGGGCGAGCCGAAGCCGGTCGGCGCGACGCACCGCGGCGTCGTCGGCCTCGTGGTGGACGCGAACTTCGTGCGGGTCGGCCCCGGTGACCGCATCGCCCTCGTCTCGGCGCCGACCTTCGACGCCACGACCTTCGAGCTCTGGGCGCCGCTCCTGAACGGCGCGACGCTGTGCGTCCTCCCCCGCGACGACGTCCTCTCGCCGCAGCGGCTCGCCGCTGCCCTCGACGAGCGCAGCGTCACAGTCCTGCACGTCCCGGCCGCGCTCGTGAACGACGACGAGCACCGTCGCCGGCTCGGCGCGCTCCCCGTGCGCTCGCTGCTCTTCGGCGGGGAAGTCGTCAAGCCGCACGCGGTGAGGTCGCTCCTCGAGAACGGCGTCCGCGGGAACGCGGTCGACTGCTACGGCCCGACCGAGGCGACGATGCTCGCCTCCTTCGCGCCGCTCGCGCCGGCGGACGCCGAGCGCGCGCGCGTCCCGGTCGGCAGGGCGGTCTCCGGCAGCGAGGTCTACGTCCTCGACGAGCGGCTCGCGGCGCTCCCGGTCGCGATGCCAGGGGAGCTCTGCATCGGCGGCGACCGGCTCGCGCGGGGGTACCTCGAGCGGGCGGGCCTGACCGCCGAGCGCTTCGTCCCGAACCCGTACGGCCGGCCCGGAAGCCGCCTCTACCGCACCGGAGACGTCGCGCGCTTCCTGCCGGACGGCCGCCTCGACCTCCTCGGCCGGTTCGACCGCCAGGTCAAGATCCGCGGCTTCCGCATCGAGCCCGGCGAGGTCGAGGCCGCGCTCGCGTCGCTGCCGGGCGTCGCCGCCGCTGCGGTCGCGGTGCGCGAGCGCGCGCCCGGCGATCGGCAGCTGGTCGGCTACGTCGCCGGCGCGAGCCTCGATGGCCGGGACCTCCGGCGTGCGCTGCGGGCGACGCTGCCCGAGTACATGCTTCCAACCGAGGTCGTCGTCCTCGACCGTCTCCCGGTGACCGGGAACGGGAAGGTCGACTACGCCGCGCTTCCGGCCGCTCGCGGCGCGCCTGCGCCCACGCGAGCCGAGCCGCGTACGCCGACGGAGGAGCTCGTCGCGGCCGTCTGGCGCGAGGTGCTCGACCGCGACGACGCGGCCGTCGAAGACGACTTCTTCGACGCGGGTGGCCACTCGCTGCTCGCGGTTGCGCTGCTCGCGCGCCTCTCCGCTGCGGCAGGGATCGAGGTGCCGGTCGAAGCGCTCTTTGGCGACGCGACGATCGCCGGGCTGGCGACGTGGATCGAGGGCGCGCTCTCGCAGCGAGCCTCGCCGGCCGACGCCGTCGTCTCGCTCCGCGCCGGCGCGGGCGGGACGCTCGTGCTCGCGCACCCGATCGGCGGCGGGCTCTTCGCGTACCGCGAGCTCGTCGCGGCGCTTCGCGCGGGCGTGCGCGTCGTCGGG
>DASUZD010000298.1:0-2338 GCA_036377055.1 Gaiellaceae bacterium
GTGACGATCATGGGCCACGTCGACCACGGCAAGACGACGCTGCTCGACGCGATCCGTGAGACGTCGGTCGTCGAGACCGAGGCCGGCGGGATCACGCAGCACATCGGCGCGTACCAGGTCAACCACGACGGCCGGAAGATCACCTTCCTCGACACGCCGGGCCACGAGGCGTTCACGGCCATGCGCGCCCGCGGCGCGAAGGTGACCGACATCGCCGTTCTGGTCGTGGCCGCCGACGACGGCGTCATGCCGCAGACGCGCGAGTCGATCTCGCACGCGCGCGCGGCCGGCGTCCCGATCGTCGTCGCGGTGAACAAGATCGACCGGCCGGACGCGAACCCGCAGCGCGTGCGGACAGAACTCGCCGCCGAGGACCTCCAGCCGGAGGAGTGGGGCGGCACGACCCAGTTCTCCGACGTCTCCGCGCGCGAGAAGCAGAATCTCGACGACCTGCTCGAGCGCGTCCTCCTCGTCGCGGACGCCGAGCTCGAGCTGACCGCGAACCCGAAGGCGGACGCATCCGGGCCGATCATCGAGTCGCGGCTCGACGTCGGACGCGGCCCCGTCGCGACGATGCTCGTCCATCGCGGCACGCTTCGCGTCGGCGACGCGCTCGTCGCGGGCGACGCATGGGGCAAGGTGCGCGCCCTCTACAACTACAAGGGCGAGCGCGTGAAGGACGCGAAGCCGGGCGACCCGATCGAGATCCTCGGCTTCGACAAGCCGCCGCCCGCCGGCGAGATGGCGCGGGTCGTCGACAACGAGCGCAGGGCGCGCGACCTCGCGCAGCAGCGCGGGCAACGGCTGCGGATCGAGCAGCGCGCGGCGGTCAAGCCCGAGGGCGGCGTCTCGCTCGAGAAGCTGTACTCGCAGCTCCAGGAGGGCGCCGTCCAGGACCTGAACCTCGTCGTCAAGGGCGACGTGGTCGGGTCGGTCGAGGCTGCCGTCTCCGAGCTCCAGAAGATCCAGCACCCGGAGGTACGCGTCAACGTCATCCACCAGGGCGTCGGCGGGATCACCGAGAACGACATCATGCTCGCGTCCGCCTCGAACGCAATGGTCGTCGGCTTCAACGTGCGGCCGAACGCGGAGGCGCGCGCGTTGGCGGAGCGCGAGGGCGTCGAGATCCGGACCTACCGCGTGATCTACCAGCTCACCGAGGACATCGAGCAGGCGCTCGTCGGGATGCTGAAGCCGGTCACGACCGAGGAGACGATCGGCGAGGCCGAGGTGCGGCAGCTCTTCCGCGTCTCGCGGCTCGGGACGATCGCGGGCTCGTACGTGACGAACGGCGTCGTGCGGCGGAACGCGCAGGTTCGGGTCGTCCGCGACGGCACGGTCATCTACGAGACCTCGATCGCGCAGCTCCGCCGCTTCAAGGACGACGTCCGCGAGGTGGCCGAGGGCTTCGAGTGCGGGATCCTGCTGGACGGCTTCAACGACGTGAAGGAGGGCGACGTCCTCGAGGTCTACGAGACCCGCGAGGTCGAGCGGACGGATCTGTCCTCCGACGGCGGCGGCTCACCGCCGCCCGCGGCCTAGGCCGCGCTCTCTCGGAGGTCGTGGGCGCCGGCTACGTCGGGATTCTCACCTTCGAGCTGCACTTTCCGGAATCGGGGTCGCTGAAGGGGAAGCGGAAGTTCGTCCTCTCGGCGAAGGCGCAGCTCCAGAACCGCTTCGGGGCAGCGGTCGCCGAGGTCGACCACCACGAGCTCTGGCAGCGTGCACGGCTGACGATCGCCTGTGTCGCACGCGAGGCTCGCGAGGCGGAGCGGCTCCTCGACGAGGCGGAGCGCTACCTCGTCGGCCAGGAGTGGGAGGTCGGCCGCTTCGAGCGGCGGCTCGTCGATCCCGACGATTAACCGTGGGGGAACCCCTGGTTCCCCCACGCGCCCCCTCCTTGCCTGCGTGCGCGATTCTCAGGTGTTTCAGGAGCCGGCGGCGCGGCACGGACTTCTAGCGTTGCCTCTCGAGCGCGAGCCTCCCGCCGGGCAGAGCCCGGCTCCGGCGGCGCAGCGCTGCGGCCTTCCGCAAAGGGATCTTGCTAGAAGGCTGCTTGGGCGAGCGCCGTGACGCCCGCGACGACCAGGACCGTCCCGACGGCGCGCAGAAGCTGCCGCTCGTCGAGCCGGCCGGTCAGCCGAGCGCCGAGAAGCGCGCCCGGCACGGACGCGGCAGCGCCGATCGCGAGCAGCGCCCAGTCGACGCCGCCGGGAAGGTGCCCCACGACGCCGGCCACGCCGACCGCGACCCCGACCACGAGGTTCGTCCCGATCGCTCGAGCGGGCGCCTCCCCGACGTAGCGCAGGAGAGCCGGCAGCCGGAGCGTGCCGAGGAT
>DASUZD010000299.1:0-8106 GCA_036377055.1 Gaiellaceae bacterium
CCGACGATCGGCTCGAGCGCGTAGATGCGGTCGGCGCGCGCGTACTTGCCGAAGCCGAGGAACACCATGCGCGGCGGGTCGGGCACGTCGCGGATTATCGCCGAGCGTGTGGACGCGGCACGCTTGCGCCCGCCGGGCCAACGTCCCCCAAGGGGTCCCCAGCGACCCCTGAGGTCAGGCTATCGGCGTTCGTGTGCCGTGTCTGTGCCGAGACGGCGCCGAGTTCGTGCCGGCGTCTACGCGCGCTCGAGCGCCGCCGCCAGCACCTCGACCACGCGCTCCTGATCCTCGCTCGCCAGCGCAGTATGGAACGGCACCGCGAGGGTTCGCCGGCTCGCGTCCTCCGCGATCGGGCACAGGCCCTCGGCGAAGCCGTAGCGCTCACGCATGTACGCCTGTAGGTGGATGCACGGGAGGTAGCGCGCGGTGCCTATGCCCTCGCGCTCGAGGTCGCCGATCACGCGCTCGCGGTCGACACCGCGGGCGAGCTTCACGACGTACACGAACCACGACCGCCGGTGCTCCGCGTCGTCGGCGAGCGGCGCGTCCACACCCTCGATCCCGGTCAGCAGCTCGCCGTACCGAGCCGCAACCGCGTCCCGGCGCGCGAGGATCTCGTCGAGCTTCTCGAGCTGCGCGATCCCGATCGCGGCGCGGATGTCGTCGAGGCGGTAGTTGTAGCCGAGTCGCGCATGCTCGAGCCAGCCGCCCCCGTCCGCGCGGCCCTGGTTGCGGAGGCTCTTCAGCAGCCGCCACTGCTCCGCGTCGTGCGTCGTCACGATGCCGCCCTCGCCGGTCGTCATTTGCTTGTTCGGGTAGAAGGCGAAGACGGCGGACGGGCCGTGGGAGCCGACCGGCCGGCCGCGGTACTCCGCGCCGAGCGCCTCGCACGCGTCCTGGATGAGCGTGAGGCCGTGGCGCTCGCAGAGATCGCGGAGCGGCGCCAGCTCGCACGGATAGCCGAAGATGTCGACCGCGACGACGGCCCGCGTGCGCGGCGTGATCGCGGCCTCGACGGCGGCCGGGTCGAGGTTCAGCGTGTCCGGGTCGACGTCGGCGAAGACCGGGACCGCGCCCTCGTAGACGAAGCAGTTTGCCGAGGCCGCGAACGAGTACGGCGTCGTGATCGCCTCGTCGCCCGCCTCGAGGCTCGCGAGCCGCGAGAGCAGGTGCAGGCCGGCAGTTCCGCTCGAGACTGCGGCGGCGTACGGCGCGCCGACGCGCTCCGCGAAGCGCTCCTCGAACTCGTCGATCCGAGGCCCGAGCGAGAGCCGCCCGGAGCGCAGCACGTCGAGGACCGCCTGCTCCTCCCGCTCGTCGACGTAAGGGGCCGAGAGCGGGATCGGCCGGGTGGCCGTCGTCACGCCTCGGCGGGAGTCTGCGCCGCGTACTCGAGCCAGTGCGACCACCGCTCGCTGCGGCCGCGCACGGTGTCGAGGTAGGCCCTCTGGAGCTTGAGCGTGATCGGCCCGACGCCGAGCTCGACGTCGTCGACCGACTTCACCGGGGTGACCTCGGCGGCCGTGCCGGTCATGAAGACCTCGTCCGCGAGGAACAGGTCGGTGCGGATCAGGTCCTTCTCGATCACCGTGTAGCCGAGGTCCTGCGCGATTTGGATGACAGTGTCGCGGGTGATCCCCGGCAGGATCGAGGTGGAGAGGTCCGGCGTGTAGATCGTGCCGTCCCTGACGAGGAACACGTTCTCGCCGGAGCCGTCGGCGATGTTGCCCTCGGCGGTGAGGAGGATCGCCTCGTCGTAGCCGGCGCGGTTCGCCTCGGTGACGGCAAGCATCGAGTTCAGATAGACGCCGGTCGCCTTCGAGACGTGCGGGATCACGTTCGGGCCGACGCGCTGCCAGCTCGAGATCTTCGCTCGGATCCCGTCCGTCAGGCTCTGCTCGCCGAGGTACGGAGCCCACGGCCAGCTCATGATCACGACCTCGACCGGGTTCTCCTGCGCGGCGACGCCAAGCTCGCCGTAGCCGAAGAACGCGATCGGCCGGAGGTAGCACTCGGGGAGGCCGTTGGCGCCGATCAGCTCGATGCAGGCGGCGCGAAGCTCCTCGACGCTGTACGGCAGCTCCATGTAGAGGAGCCGCGCCGAGTTCTCCAGGCGGCGAATGTGGTCGCGGAGGCGGAAGACGGCGCAACCGCGGGGTGTCTCGTAGGCGCGGATCCCCTCGAAGACGCCCGACCCGTAGTGCAGCCCGTGCGACCCGACGTGGATTCGAGCGTCTGCCCAGTCTACGAGCTCGCCGTTCATCCAGATCTTCTCGGTCTCCCGCATCCCTGGCCTCCTTGCCCTGGTCTGTCTGATGTTACTCGCGCGAACGGCGGCTAACCCTCGGGCGCATCGCTCAGCCGCTCGACGGCGTCGATCGTCCGCGCCCGCGTCAGCCGCACGAGCTCGCCCGGTGCGATCGAAGCGAGGTGGTGCTCGGAGCCGGCGCCGATCCAGACCAGCGGGTGCGCGAGCAGCGTCTGGTCGAGCAGGACGGCGTCCACGCGACGGAGCGGGAACGGCGCGACGCCGCCGGCTGGGAAGCCGGTCGCCTCGACCACCTGCTCTGGGGTCGCGATCCGCGCGGAGGCGCTGCCGGCGGCTGCGGCGATCTTCTTCGCATCGGCGCGACGGTCGCCGGGCACGAGCGCGAGGACGTAGCGGCCGCCGCAGTCGAAGACGAGCGACTTCACGATCTGCGCCGTTCGCGCGCCGACCGCGCGCGCGGCGCTCGTGGCCGTCGGCGTGCCTTCGCGGAACTCCTCGAGGCGAGCCTCGGCGCCGGCCTCGCGCAGGTAGGCAGCGACGCGCTCGACCGGCTCGGGCCAGATCACTCGAGCGAGATGAAGCGCGCGTCGTCGAAGCCCTCGGCGCGGATGCGCTCGACGAGCTCGGGCGGCGCGGGGTTGTCGATCGAGAGCACCATCAGGGCCTTGTCGCCGCGGCGCGTGCGCGAGACGGCCATGTTCGCGATGTTCACGCCCGCGTCGCCGAAGAGCGTTCCGACGCGGCCGATCACGCCAGGGATGTCGTTGTAGCGGAACATCACGAGGAGCGGCGCCAGCTCCAGCTCCAGCTCGAAGCCGAGCGCGCCGACGAGCCAGAGCCGGTTGTCGCGTCCGATCGTCGTTCCGGCGACGGCCACCTCGTCGTCGCCGGCCTGAACGGCGACGCGAAGGAGGCTCGTGAAGTGGCGCGACGAGGGTCGCCGTGACTCTTGCACCTCGATCCCGCGCTCGGCGGCGAGGAGCGGCGCGTTCACCCAGTTGACCTCGCCCTCGACGCGGCCTCTGAGGGCGCCGTTCAGCGCAGCGACGGTCAGGAGGCGGGTGTCGTAGCCCGAGAGGCCGCCGTCGTAGGCGAGCTCGATCCGGTCGGCCCGGCCGCCAGCGAGCTCCATCGCGAGGCGGCCCAGCTTCGCGGCGAGGGGGATGAACGGCCCGAGCAGCTCGAGGTCCTCGGCGCCGATCGCGGGGATGTTCACGGCGTTCGAGACGAGCCGGCCCTCGAGCGCCGCGGCGACCTGCTCCGCCACGATCACGCCGGCGCGGTCCTGCGCCTCCTCGGTCGAGGCGGCGAGGTGCGGGGTCACGACGACGTTCGGCAGCTCCAGCAGCGGCCCGTCGTACGGCTCGTGCGCGAACACGTCGAGCGCGGCGCCCGCGACCTTGCCCGACCGAAGCGCCTCGACGAGCGCGTCCTCGTCGACCAGCTCGCCCCGCGCGGCGTTCACGATCCGGACGCCGTCGCGCATCGCCGCGAGCGCGCTGCGGTCGATCGCGCCGCGCGTCCGCGCAGTCAGGGGCAGGTGAAGCGTGAGGAAGTCGGCGGCCGCGTAGACCTCCTCCGGGCTGTCGAGCCGCTCGACGCCGAGCTCGCGGAAGCGCTCGCGCCCGACGAAGGGGTCGTAGGCGACGACTCGCATGCCGAGGCCGCCCGCTCGCCGCGCCACCTGCTGGCCGATGCGGCCGAACCCGAGCACGCCCAGCGTCTTGCCGGCGAGCTCGACGCCGCCGTGCTGCGAGCGCTCCCACCGGCCTTGCTTGAGCGCAGCGTGCGCCTGCGGAATGTTGCGCGAGAGCGCAACGAGGAGCCCGATCGTGTGCTCGGCGGCCGAGATCACAGTCGACTCGGGGGCGTTCGCGACGACGATCCCGCGGCGCGTGGCCGCCTCGACGTCGACGTTGTCGACCCCTACTCCCGCCCGGCCGATCACCTTCAGCTTGGTCCCACGCTCGATCAGCTCGCGGTCGAGCTTCGTCGCCGATCGGATCACGATCGCGTCGTACTCGCCGATCCGCTCCGCGAGGTCGTCGTCGCCGTGCACGTCGACGTCGAAACGCTCGCGAAGGAGGTCGATGCCGGCCTGGGCGATCGGCTCGCGGACGAGGACCTTCACACGCGCGCGACGGGCTCTGCGTACGCCTCGAGCGCGCGCGTCACCGCGACGCCCCGCTCGACGTCCGCGCCGGCCTCGGCCAGCGCGAGCTCGACGGCCGCGAGAGCGGTCGTGATGTCGAACACGTCGAACCAGCCGATGTGGCCGATCCGGAAGATCTTGCTCTTGAGGTCGCCCTGGCCGTTCGCGATCGTGATCCCGAAGCGGTCGCGCAGCGTGAGCACGAGATCGCCGGAGTCGATTCCCTCGGGGGCGCGGATCGCGGTCACGACGGCGGACGCGTCGTCGTCCGGGGAGAAGAGCTGGAGGCCCATCGCCTTGGCGCCTTCGCGGCAGGCGCGGCCGAGGCGCCGGTGATGGGCGAACGCGGCGTCGAGGCCGCGCTCGAGGATCAGGCCGAGCGCGACGTCGAGCCCGGCGACGAGCGAGACCGCGGGCGTGAACGCGGCGTCGAGGCGGGCCTGCGCCTTGCGCCTCCGGTCCCAGTCGACGTAGAAGCGCGGGGAGGTCGCGCGGGCTGCGGCCTCGTAGGCTGCGTTCGAGGCCGCGACGAGCGCGAGGCCCGGCGGGGTCATCAGCGCTTTCTGCGAGCCGGCGACGACGACGTCGAGACCCCACGCGTCGGTCTCGAGCGGGAGCGCGCCGAGGCTCGAGATCGCGTCGACCGCGACGAGCGCGCCCGCGTCCCTGGCGACCTGCGCGAGCGCCTGGACGTCGGCGACGACGCCGGTCGAGGTCTCGGAATGGGTCAGGTAGACGCAGTGCGCGCCGCCGAGCTCCGCGAGCCGCGCGGAGAGGTCGTCGGCGGACGGGATCTCGCCCCAGGCGTAGCGAACCTCCTCGACCTCGCAGCCGTAGGCGCGCGCGATCGCGCTCCACCGCTCGCCGAAGTACCCGGCCGAGACGACGACGACGCGGTCGCCCGGCGAGCAGGGGTTCGAGACCGCGGACTCCATCCCGGCCGTGCCCGACGCGGTCAGGAGGAGCACCTCGGACTGCGTTCGGCAGACGTCTCGGAGCCGGGCGAGGCAGCGCTCGTAGACGACGCGAAAGTCTGGCCCGCGGTGGTGGACGATCGGAGCGGCCATGGCCGCGAGCACCTCGGGCGGCACAGGCGTGGGGCCTGGGGTCATCAGATACCGCTTCTCGGCCATCGAGCTGAGACTAGCCAAGGAGTCGGCCCAACTGCCCCCAGGGGATCCCCGAGATCCCTGTGATCAGCGTATCGGTCCGCCTGGCGCAGGGTGTGACGCGAGCGTGCCGGATGCGTGACGAATTGCCGCGGCGCGCGCGACCGACGTGGGGTGCCGCGCCGCCGGCCGCTCTACCGCGGCCGGTGCCGGTCGAACGTCATCACTTGCTGGAAGGTCGGCCGGTTCGACCAGCGCATCGTGTTCGGCATGAAGCCGGCGAAGCGGATCCGCTCGGCGGTCGCATCCGCGCGCCACGCTGCCGGATCCGGCCCCTGCGCAGCCGCGAGCTCGTCGCCGGCGGCGTCGATCGCCGCCCACAGCGACGCGCGGCAGGCGGCGAGGTCGCCGGCGCCGCAGAAGCGCGTCCGGAACGCGCCGCGCGGCGCCGGCTGGCCCTTGGCGTCGGCGAGGACGCTCCGCAGGTCCTTGTCGACGTACCCGTACCAGCCGCCGATGTACGAGGAGCCGCCCGCGTTCGGCGGATCGTCGCGCGGCTGGAAGGCCGCGAGCCGGTCGACGAGCGGCCCGAGCACCGGGCGCATGACGGCGTCTGCGATCCGCGGCCACGCGGCGTCCATGATCGCGGCGCCGGGATCGTCGATCTTCCCGTCGAGGTCGCGGTCGAGCCGCGAGCTGCCGCTCGCGCGCCACGCCTCCAGGAGTTGGAGCATGTGCTGCGCGCGCGGTGAGGGCGCTTGCGACCCGTCCAAAACAGCCGAGATCGCCGGCAGCACCCTGACGACGCGCAGGTCCTGCGTCGCCGCGCGGTTCATCGCGGCCACGACCGACGCGAGCGTGTGCGTGCGCCGCGCGGCGATTCCGGCGTCGAGCAGGTCGACGCGCTGGATCGACCCGTAGGTCCAGTTGTCGTCGGCGGCCGCGAAGTCCGCGCCCGGCTTGTTGTTCCAGTTCACGATCGCGCCGCTCGCCGGGTCGATCGCCTGGACGTGACGCCCCGGAGCCAGGAATCCGCGCCACTCGTTCGACCCCGTGCCGGGAAGCGGCAGGTCCGGATCGGCCGAGCCCACGCGCAGCGGCAGCCGGCCGCTCGAGAACATCGCGATGTCGCGGTCGTCCGCGTAGAACCAGTTGAAGACGAACTCCTGGCCGGCCATGGCCTGGATGAACGTCTTCGCCGAGCGGACGCGCCCGTCGTTCAGATCCTGGAACGGGAGCGCGGCGAGCAGCTCCCGCCCCCGCGTCGTGCGCGCCTGCGAGATCGCGACGCGCTGGCCCCCCTGAGTCGCATAGCCGATCACCGGCCCGTGGACGGTCGTGCGAAAGACGAGCCGGCGGTCGGGCTCTCCCGATCCCGGCCGGCCGCGGAGCGTCCCTGCGTCGAACGTGTCCATCGCCCGGCACTCGCCCTGGAAGAGGTAGTGCACGTCGTCGCCCCCGCAGAGCGTCTCGACGAACTGGTCGACGTTGTCGGAGTTCGCAGACGTCGCGCTCCAGGCGAAGTCGGGTCCGCGCCCGAGGAGCACGTAGAGGGAGACCCCCGGGAACGCCGCACCGCGCGCGTCGAGCCCGCCTCCGTGGAGGTCGAGCTCCATCAGGATTTGCGGGTAGTAGTAGCCGACCTGCGGGCCGGCGACGAAGAGCGGATGGCCGTTCGCGGAGCGCTTTGCGCCGACGAGGAGCGCGTTCGACATGTGCAGCGGCGAGCGCCGCGGCACCGCTGTAGAAGCAGACGGCACGAAGCTCCCGTCGTCGATCGGCCGCTCGGTGATCGGGCTCGGCGCGCCGGTGTTGTACGGGAAGCTGCGCGCGATCGTCACGGGCGCCTCCGGGTCGAGCCGCTCGCGCAGGTCGTTCCAGACCTGGAGCCCCTTCTCCTCGCCGAGCCTCGTCTCGAGCGCCGAGAGGAACTCGGCGCGGCGCACCTCGTCGCCACCGCCCTTGCCGAAGACGGCGCCGATCAGGGTCGCGATCGCGATCACGTCGTTGGTCGTCCACTTCGCGGTCGAGACGCCGTGCGCGCGGTTGTAGGCGTTGATCCCGGCCACGTAGTTCGTCGCGTCCCGGACGAGCTGCCGGCCGCGCGGCCCGGCCGCGCGGGCGAGGTCGAGCTGACGTGCGAGGAACGCCTCCGTCTCCGGGCTCGACTCGACCACGCGCCCGCTCCCGACGAGCGAGAACGCGTCGAGCCCGGGAACGTCGAGCGCCGAGATCCGGCCCGGGCCGCGCAGCAGCTCGATCAGGAAGCCGCGATCCTCGGCCGTGACCCACCCGGCCCCGAACTCGACGTCCGCGCGCGTCCGGCCGTAGACGTGCGGAACGTCCCAGCGGTCGCGCAGGATCCGCAGGCCCGGGCGACCCGACCTCTCGGTGCGAACGGCGCGCTCACCGCCGAGCCCGAGCGGCGCGCGCTTGAAGAAGTTCGAGAGGTCGCCGTTCGTGACGTTCCCGCCGAGCGGCGTCAGCCCGTCGTACAGCTTCAGCTGGTCGAGCGAGTGGACGCCGATCGTGAAGCCGCCGTCCTCGCCGGGCGGAAGGACGTTCAGCGCGACGGC
>DASUZD010000300.1:0-6521 GCA_036377055.1 Gaiellaceae bacterium
TCGAGCTTCGCCGCGTACCAGACGACGTCGCCGAAGGCGTTCGAGTCGACCGAGGCCGTCGGGCCGTGCAGGAAGAAGCCGAGCGTGGTCGCGAGGCCGAGAATCGCGGCGAGGCCGCGTGCGACGGCGGCGGACGCGAGCCGAGCCGCCGACGCGAACAACGCGCGGCTGCGTACGGCGACGACGAACGGAGCGACCACGAGCGCCGCGCCGACGGCGCCGAGTGGCCGCCAGGTGAGGAGGAGCCCACAGGCGACGAGCGTCGCGAGCAGCCCGAGCGGATAGGCGAAGACGAGCTCGCGATCGAGGCTGAGCGGCCGCCGCAGCAGAACGAGCCAGCCTGCGCCGATCGCCCAGACGAGTCCCGCGAGGACGATGCCGAGCGCGGCGTGGAAGAGGATCGACGCGGTGAGCGCCGCCACTCAGACGTCGGTCCAGAAGGCGGGGTCCGCCTGGAGCCGCTCGTAGACCTCCTGCGAGAGTGCGCGGTTCCGCTCGAGCACGCGGCGCTCCCGCTTCACGACGGGCCGCTTGTCGACCCAGTACCACTTGCGCGCGCGTAGCTCCCAGGCGAGGCGCTCGCGGAGGCTCGCGCCCGGAGGCGGGTCGGGCGGGGGCTCGGGCACGCGGCCGATCGCCTCGCGGTCGCGCCGGCAGAGGCCGCCGCGAAAGCCGGCGCCGTGGTGATAGGCGAGGTCGTCGTAGACGGCGAACCACAGCGGCCGCAGGTTCCTGCGGTTCGTGCGCAGGAGCGGGTACCAGTCGACGCTTCGCTCGCTGAGGATCCCGAGCAGGTTCCCTCCGGCGTCGGTTACGTCCTTGCCCGCCGCGTTCCGCCACGTGTAGCCGGGGTTCCAATCGCCGCCGACCTCCTGCCAGAAGCCGACGGTCGTGGCCGCGAACGCAGGGTGCGGCTGCACGTCGTCGAGGTTCTCGTCGCGCCGAACCGCCGCGAGCTGGTAGCGCGCAAGCTTCTCCTCGAGGAACGGCTCGACCGGCGCGATCGGGAACGCGTCGCCGTCGAGGAAGAGGAGCACGTCGTCCGGATCGGCCTCGGCCGCGATCGTCCGCGCGAGGGCGTTCAGCTTCTCCGTGTGGCTGAAGATCCCGTTCTCGAAGCTCTTCGTGGCAGCGAGGTCGGCGACGTGGTGGAACTTCGGGCCGTGCTCGTCCTGGTCGATCCCCTCCAGGTCGGCGTAGACGAGGTACGGCTGCGGCAGGTTGCGCTCGAGGTAGCGGAGCTGGACGTCGATCCACCGGGGATCCCGCCAGTGGACGGTCGCGACCCGGATCACCGCTTGACGGCTAGCGCGTGCAGCTTGTACCCGAGGTGGAGCTCGTCCATGAGCGGCTCGAGGGCTCTGAGGATGGAGCGCGGCACCTCCTCTGCGAGCTCCTCGTCCGAGTACGGCTCCTCGTAGGCGAGATGCTCGGCGACCGGAGCCGACGAGGAAACCGTCGTCGTCACGTAGGGCATGTCATAGCCCGAGCGGTCGAGGCAGTCACGGAGCGTCGAGGGCGAGAAGTAGACGAGGTGGTTCCGGCCGTCGAAGGTGCGCGCGCGCTCGTGCAGGACGCGGCAGGCGAGGCTCTCGACGTTCGGGACGACGATGTAGACCGCGCCGCCGGGGCGCAGCACACGCGCCACGTCGGCCAGCATCCGGCGCGGCTCGTTCGTGTGCTCGAGAACGGAGAGCAGGCCGACGCAGTCGAAGCTCTCCGGTTCGAAGGCCGCGTCCTCCAGCGGCACGTCCAGAACCTCCAGCCCGTACTCGTCCCGCGCGTACGCAAGCGCCCGCGGCGCGAACTCGATCCCGACGCCGTCCCAGCCGCGCTCCCGCGCGAGGTCGAGGAAGAGGCCGATCGAGCAGCCGACGTCGAGCAGCCGGCCGGCGCCGCGATACGGCTCCAGCGCGTCGAGCACCTCGCCGAACTTCTCCCGGTCGAGCGCGAGCTGCCGCTCGGAGGTGAGGACGTCGAACCAGAGGTCGTTCGTCTCGGCGGTGCGGTACTCGGAGAGCACGACCTCCTCGCGCACCTGCGGGTTGACGAAGACGAGGCGGCACTCCTCGCAGCGGACGAACGTGAAGCCCTGCTTCTCGAACAGGCGGCGGTGACTCGGGCTGCCGCAGAGCGGGCAGTCGATCGTCTGCGCGAGCCGCTCCGCCAGCCGGCCGGTTTCGGGATCGAGCAGCTGCTCGAGCTCCGCGTCGCGCGCCTCGAAGTAGCGGTCGCGACCGGTCTCCTGGTCAAGGCTCACGGCTTCCTCGTCACCCCCATCGTCCCGATGTGCCGGAACGGTACGCGGTGCACCCGCGTGAAGAGCCAGAAGGCGGGGTTCCAGAAGACGTCGTCGCTGACAAGCACGCCGCCGGGGCGCAGATGCCGCCACGCGGCGCGGAACTCGAAGAGCATGTGCCGCGTCGTGTGCAGCGAGTCGTGGAAGAAGACGTCGGCGGCTCGCTCGCGGGCGAGCCTCGGGCGGAGCGTTCGGCGCGTGTCGCCGAGCACGAGCTCGAAGCGGTCGCGCAGGTCGTCCGGAACGAGCCACGCCGGCTCGCGCCCCTCGGGGATCGGGACGCCGAGCGCGTCGCGCGCGTCCGGGAGGTCGAACGAGAGCAGCCGACCCTCGCCGCCGTTCGCTTCGAGTGCGCGTAGGAGGAACGTCGAGCTCGCGCCGTTGAACGGCCCCGTCTCGACAACGAGGCGCGGGTTGGTCGCGCGGACGCTCAGGTAGAGCAGCTTCTTGCCTTCCTCGCTCGACTCGGAGTGGCCGGCGGCACGGGTCGCGGCGAGCTCGTCGCCGCCCTCACGGGCCCGCTCCGCGAGCTGCTCGTAGACGCGCGGTGCGAGCTCTTCGAACTCGCGCTCCAGCTCCCCCGTCCGGAGCCCGAGCGCCGCGAGCGCCTCGACGGCCGTCTGCTCGCCCCGCGCGCGCACGCGAAGCGCGGGGTACCGCCACCCGTCGCGGGCGATGTCGGGGAGCCGGGCGGCCTTCCGTACGAGGGTCATCGCGCGGCGAGGAGGAGCTCGGCCAGCTCGAGGTCGAACGGCTCGTCGACGTCGACCGAGTCGCGGGCGTCCATCACGTAGGCGCGGCAGTCGCCGCCGTAGAGGTCGGCGCCGTTCCAGTCGCCGCGCAGGACGAGGACGGCCGGGCCGTTCCGCGCGTAGACGACCGGCTTCTCCTGCCGCGTGGCCGCGTGATCGTCGGCGAGCCGGACGAGCCGGTCGCCGTCGAGCGCCATCAGCGAGCCGGGCCGGAAGCGGTGCGGGACCTCGACGACGCTGACGATGGAGTCGGCTCCGGTCTTCAGCAGCAGCTCGACCGCCGCGTCGACGTGCTCGGCGCGCCGGAGCGGAGAGGTCGGCTGGAGCAGGACGAGCACGTCGGGGCGCTCGAGGGACTCGAGCGCGTGCGCGATCACGTCGGCCATCGGCGTCTCGTCGGCGGCGAGCTCGGACGGCCGCGCGAGAACGTCGGCGCTGAGCGCGCGGGCCGTGTCGGCGATCTCCTCGTCGTCCGTCGACACGATGGTTCGGGTCACCGTGCGGCTCTCGAGGGCCGCGCGGACGGTCCACGCGAGCAGCGGCTGCCCGCCGACGGGCGCGAGGTTCTTCCGCGGGATCGCCCGCGAGCCGCCGCGCGCGGGGATCAAGGCCAGCACGTCCACGCGGCCTATTGTGGCGGCACGCCGGACGCCGTAGGCTCACCTTTCCTCGACTAGGAGCGTTCCGATGCGCATCGAGAAGTCCGTCACGGCCATCTCCTGGATCCCTTCCGAGGCGATCGCGGGCCTGCCGAAGCTGCCGTTCGAGCTCGGGATCGGGCACTACGACGACCCGCCACCCGACCGCCTCGAGGAGGGCGACCTGCCGCGCCTGCGCGACGACGACCGGTTCCGGGAGGCGAACCTCCTGAAGGCGTGGATCGAGGTCGATGACGGGCGAATCGTCGACCACGGCCATGCCGGCGACGCGTTCGTGGGCTCCACGACCTTCACGCTCGGGCCGAAGGACGTGATCGTCGCGGGCGTCCCGTTCGAGACGCTCCGCCCCGAGGCAGACGTGAGCGAGGGCGCGGTCCGGTTCGTGCAGACCGTCGGCGGGCGCGCGGGCTTCCCCGCGCCGCGGCGAGTCGTGGGCAAGCCGTTCTTTCGCATCAACTCGGCGACCGCCTGGACGACGCTCGCGCTCACGATCCGCGCGGACGGGTCGTCGGAGCACGAGCTCGTCGGCGCCAGCCCGTTCCCGCGCCACTGGATCTACGACGACCAGGGCAAGCTGGCGCAGAAGGCGGGGACGATCGACTTCAAGACGTGGTACCGCGAGTCGCACGGCGAGCGCACGCCGTGGGGCGACGAGGACTCGCCGGCGGTCGTCACGGCAGCCGAGAGCGACCTCGAGCGCCGGCTTTCGGCGGAGATCATGCGCGGCGGCACGGCACCGAAGCGGAAGCAGCTCAAGCAGGGCGAGACGCTCGTCGAGCAGGGCGATCCCGGCGACGAGCTCTACCTGCTCCTCGACGGCGTCTTCGCGGTCGAGGTCGACGGCGAGGAGGTCGCGGAGGTCGGGCCTGGCGCGCTCGTCGGCGAGCGAGCGCTGCTCGAGGGCGGCACCAGGAAGGCGACCCTTCGCGCGGCGACCGCGGCCAGGGTGGCCGTCGTCCCGGGCGACGCCGTCGATCGAGACTCGCTCCTCGAGCTCGCGAAGGATCGCCGCTGACGGCGTCCGTGTTCGACCACGTGACGATTCGCGTCTCCGACCGAGACGCGAGCACGCGGTTCTACGACACGGTGCTGCGAACGCTCGGACTCGAGCGGATCCCGAGCGAGCTGTGGGTCGAATGGGGCGACTTCTCCATCTCCCAGGCGGACGCAGAGCACCCCGTGACACGGCGGCTGCACGTCGCGTTCTTCGCGCCGACACACGCGGAGGTGGACGAGTTCTGGCGCGTCGGGACCGAGGCCGGCTACCGCGACGACGGCGCGCCCGGGCCGCGGCCGCAGTACACGCCCACGTACTACGGCTCGTTCCTCCTCGATCCCGAAGGAAACAGCGTCGAGGCCGTGTACCACGAGGCGGCGCCGCGCGAGCGCGGGACGATCGACCACCTCTGGATCCGCGTGGCCGACGTGGCCGCGTCGAAGCGGTTCTACGAGACGATCGCGCGCTTCAGCGGCTTCCGCCTCCGCGCCGACGAGCCGGACCGGGCGTCGTTCGCCGGCCAGGGCGGCTCGTTCTCGCTCGTCTCGGGCGAGCCGACTGAGCACCTGCACGTGGCCTTCCCGGCCGAGGACAACGGCATCGTCGAGGAGTTCCACCGTGCCGCCGTGGAGGCGGGCTACCGCTCGAACGGCGGCCCCGGCGAGCGGCCGATCTACCACCAGGGGTATTACGGCGCCTTCGTGCTCGACCCCGACGGCAACAACGTCGAGGTCGTGAACCACAATCGTTGAACGGCGCCGCTCGAACGGCTCCGTCAATAGGTGATGCGCTTCTCGATTGTGAGCTCGGCGTGCGAGAGGACGTCGGCGATCCGCTCGCCCGCGTGGCCGTCGCCGTAGATCGGCTCCCTCGCGTAGCGTCCGTGCTCGAGCTGGTGCCTGACCGCGTCGACGACCTCGTGCCGGTCGTAGCCGACGTCGATCACGTTCGAGCCGCGCTCGCGACCCTCCTGGCGCGTGCCGACGTTCACGGCCGGCGTGCCCGCGAAGGACCCCTCGCGGATGGCCGAGCTCGAGTTGCCGACGAGGCAGGCCGTCTTGCCCATCAGCTTGATGTAGTCGTCGGTGGGAAGGTTCTTGAAGAAGTGCATGCGCGAGTCGTCCTCGAACTCGCGGAACTTCCGGATCCCGCGCGCGATGTCCTCGGATCCCGCGTCCGCGTTCGGCCACAGCACGATCGCCGGCAGGTCGAGCTCCTTCACCGCTTGGAGCGTCTCCGAGATCTGGTGCTCGCCGTCGCCGTACTCGGTCGTCACCGGGTGCTGGGAGACGAGGAGGAACGGCTCGTCGAGGTCGAACTTGCCACCGACGCCGAACGCGAACAGCTCGCTGAGGCCGTTCTGGCCGTCGGCGAGGACCTCGGCGACGAGGTCCATCCGCGGGCAGCCGACGACGTGGACGGTCGCGGGGTCCTCGCCCATCCGGATGATCCGGTCGGCCGCGTCCTGCGAGGACGGAAAGTGCAGGTGCGCGAACTTCGTCACTGCGTGCCGGATCGACTCGTCGATGTTTCCCGAGACCTCGCCGCCCATCGTGTGCGCGAGCGGGATGTTCATGTAGCTGGCCGCGAGCGCGGTCGCGATGGTCTCGAAGCGGTCGCCGACGGTGATGACAACGTCTGGTCGCAGGCGGTCGAAGGCTGTCGGGAGCTCGAGCAGCCCGAGCCCCGTGGACTTCGCCATCGTCCCCGGTGTCTCGCCCTCGATCAACATGAAGACCTTCTCGTCGGCTTCAAAGCCGTCCTGTTCGATCAGGTCGGCCACGGTGCCGTAGCGGTCGAGCAGCGCCGAGGCG
>DASUZD010000301.1:0-7146 GCA_036377055.1 Gaiellaceae bacterium
GCACTCGCGGTGGAGCGTCCGGAAGGCGATGTCCGACCGCTGGGTCGCGAGCGCCAGCCCGATCGGGATGTTGACCAGGCCGAAGCTGATTGATCCGTTCCAAATCGTGCGCATAGAGCCGCCACCTCGATTGTAGTGGGATTGCGCGTTTTCGCCTCGGGGCGAGGCTTCCCTGCCGGACTAAGCTTCGTATCAGCTTGGCTTCGGAGACCACGACCCGCCCACTCGATACCCCGGCCGTCTCCCGCGAGCCGCGGACGATCGGGCGGCTGTGGCTCGAGGGCGTCGCGAGGAACCGCTCGACGCCTGCGTATCTGACGGAGGAGCGCGACGGCTGGCGCGAGCACACGTGGGCCGATGTCGCGACCGCGGTCGACGAGCTCGCCCACGGCCTTCTTGCGCTCGGGGTGCGGAAGGGCGATGCCTTCGCGATCCTCGGCGCGACGCGCCTCGAGTGGGTGCTCTTCGACTTCGCGCTCGCGCTCCTCGGCGGCGTCACGGCGCCGATCTACGCGAACAGCTCGCCGAAGGACTGCGCCTACATCGTGGAGCACTCCGAGGCGGTCGGGATCCTGGTCGAGGACGAGGCGCAGCGCGCGAAGGTCGAGGGGCTAGGGCTGCCGCACCTGCTCTCCTTCGCGGACCTCGACGACCTCCGCGCCCGCGGGCGCGAGCACGCGCGCGCGAATCCAGACGCCGTTCGCGAGGCCGCGGCCCGCATCGACGAGGACGACCTCTTCACCTACATCTACACGTCCGGCACGACTGGCCCGCCGAAGGCGTGCATGATCCGCCATCGCAACTACTACGCGATGGTCGGGAAGATCGACGACCTCGAGGATCTCGTCGTCGACGAGGACGTGCTCCTCCTCTACCTCCCGCTCGCACACAACTTCGGCCGGCTGATGCACCTCGCCGCGCCATACGTCGGCTACACGGTCGCCTTCTGCCCGGACCCGCTGCGAGTCGGGGACGTTCTGCCGGCCGTGCAGCCGACGGTGCTGCCGAGCGTGCCGCGCGTCTACGAGAAGGTCCACACGGCGGTCACCTCGCGCTTCGACGCCGAGACGGGCACGAAGCGGCGGATCGTCCGGTGGGCGCTCGGCGTCGGCCGGAAGGCGAGCGCCCTGCGCCAGGCCGGGCGCCCGATCCCGCCCGGGCTCGCGGTTCAGCACCGGCTGGCCGACCGTCTCGTCTACTCGAAGGTGCGCGAGCGGCTCGGCGGCCGCCTGCGGATCGGCATCTCCGGCGGCGCGCCGCTGGCGAAGGAGATCGGCGAGTTCTTCCACGCGCTCGGCATCCTCATCCTGGAGGGCTACGGGCTCACCGAGTGCACGACCGCCGCCACCGTCAACCGGCCGAGCCGCTTCCGTTTCGGCACCGTCGGCCCGGCACTTCCAGAGACCGAGCTACGGATCGCCGACGACGGCGAGATCCTGATCCGCTCGGAAACAGTCTTCGCCGGCTACTACCGCGACGAGGCCGCGACCGCCGACGTGCTCGGCGCCGACGGCTGGCTGCGCTCCGGCGACGTGGGCGAGCTCGACGCCGACGGCTTCCTGACCATCACCGACCGCAAGAAGGACCTGATCGTCACCGCCGGCGGGAAGAACGTCGCGCCGCAGAACCTGGAGAACGCGCTCAAGACGTCGAAGTACGTCTCGCAGGCGCTCGTCGTCGGCGACCGGAAGCCGTACGTGGCGGCGCTGATCACCCTCGACGAGAAGGAGATCGCCGGCTGGCGCGAGGTTGGCGGCGGCGAGGTGCGCGACCTCGTGCAGGGCATCGTCGACGGCGTGAACGCCGAGCTCTCGCGGTTCGAGCAGATCAAGCGCTTCGCGATCCTCCCGCGCGACTTCTCCGCGGAGCACGGCGAGGTGACGCCGACGCTGAAGCTGAAGCGGCGCGTCTGCGCCGAGCACTTCGCGCGCGAGGTCGAGGCGCTCTACTCCTGAGCCTCCGTCGCATCCTCGCCGCGCAGCGGGCGCTGCCTGCGAACGTCCGCGCGCTGGCCTGGGTCTCGCTCGCGAACGACGTGGCGAGCGAGCTCGCGTACCCGATCGTGCCGCTCTTCCTGCGCGTCACCCTCGGCGCGTCCTACGCGATCATCGGGGTCATCGAGGGCGTCGCGGAGGGCGTCGCTGTCGGCTTCCGCGGCGTCGCTGGGCTGCTCTCCGACCGAGCCGGCGAGCGACGTAAGCCGTGGATCGCGGTCGGCTACGCCCTGACGACGCTCTCGCGCCCGCTGCTCCCGCTCGCGCACGGCTGGCAGCTCGTGCTCGGCGCGAAGCTCGCCGATCGTGCGGGCAAGGCGGCGAGGACCGCGCCGCGCGACGCCCTGATCCGCGATTCGAGCGAGCCGCACCAGCTCGGCTCGAGCTTCGGCTACCACCGCGCGATGGACAGCGCCGGCGCCGTCATCGGGCCGCTTGTCGCCGTCGCGCTGCTGCGCGTCTTCCACCTCTCGCTCCGCACCGCGCTCTGGTTCGTGGTCATCCCCAGCGCGATCGCGCTCGGCCTCGTCGCCGCCGTGCGCGACGCACCGCCCTCGGAGCGGCGCGAGATCGCCCCGCGCGGCCGCCTCCGCGACCTACCGCCTGGCTTCTGGGCCGTGCTCGGCGTCTGGACGGTCTTCTCGATCGGCAACTCGGCGGACGCGTTCCTGCTCCTGCGCGCGCACCAGATCGGCCTGGGGACGTCGCTCACGGTGCTCGCCTACGCGCTGTACCAGCTCGTCTACTCGAGCCTCTCGTGGCCGCTCGGCGTGCTCTCGGACCGGATCCCGCGGACGCGCATCCTCGGGGCCGGCCTCGCGGTGTTCGCGCTCGTGTATCTGGGATTCGCGGTGCCGCCGGCCGACTGGGCCGTCTGGGTGCTGCTCCCGGTCTACGGCGCCTACGTCGCAGCGACCGACGGCGTCGCGCGCGCGTGGGTCGGCGACCACGCGCCCGACGGCCTCGCGGGCACCGCGTTCGGCGTCTTCTCCGCGGCGACCGGCGCCGCGCTGCTGGTCGCGAGCGTCGGGGCCGGGCTGCTGTGGTCGAACGTCTCCGCGAGCGCGCCGTTCTACGCCGGCGCGGCCTCAGCTGCGCTCGCGCTCGCCCTTCTGCCCCTCGCCGCGGGCTACAGAATGCGCCTCGCGCCGACGTAGGTCGACGCGTACCACGACTCGGACAGGCTCGAGATCTTCACCACGTCGCCGGTGTGCGGCGCGTGGATGAACTGCCCGCCACCGATGTAGATCCCTTCGTGGCCCAGGCCGTTGAAGAAGACGAGATCGCCCGGCTGGAGCTGGTCGCGCGAGACCGCGACGCCCAGCGAGTACTGCGCGTAGCTCGAGTGCGGCAACGAGACGCCGAGCTGGGCGTAGGCGTACATGACGAGGCCGGAGCAGTCGAAGCCGCTCGGGCTCGCGCCGCCGTAGACGTACGGGACGCCGAGGTACTGCATCGCGACCCCGACGACGCCGCCGTAGCGCCCGGGCGGGGCGACGGTGGTGCCCTCGGGCGTGGACGCCGCCACTCCGAGCGAGTTCGCGGTCCCGCCGGCGTCGGAGGTCGTGTGCTGCGTGAGCACGCGGGCTTGAAGCTGTGCCGCGAGCCGCGCCTGGCGCGCCTCCTCCTCGGCCTTGAGGTGTGCGATCTGGCCGCGGATCGTCGACAGCAGCGCACGGCGCTCCGCGAGCTGCGACTCGATTCGGGACTTCTCGGCCGCGCGCTGCGCGACGATCTTCTTCTGCGCCGCGTGCGCCTGGTCGAGCGCCGCCTTCTGCCGCTTGATCTGCGCCTTGAAGGCGGTGACCTCGTCGATCACGCGCGCGTCCTGGTCGGAGACGCGGTTGACCGTGTCGATCCGGCTCAAAAGGTCGTCGAGGCTGCTGGCGCCGAGCAGGACCTCGAGCGTCGACGACGTCTGGTCGGAGACGTAGATCGCGACGAGACGCCTCGAGAGCATTCCCTGGGCATGCGTGAGGTTCGATCGCGCGACCCCGAGCTCGAAGCGGTTCCGCTTCAGGTCGCGCTCGATGCGAGCCAGTTTGACGTTCGCGAGGTCGTACGCCTCGACGGCGCGCTCCATGCTCGCGTCGATCTGCTGGATCTGACCCAGAACCTGCTGCGCCTGGGCCTCTTTCGACGCGACGCTGCCGGGGTCGGCGGTGGCCGCGCCGGCCGCGGCCAGGGCTGCGGCGAGGGCGATGACGAAGGCTCGCGCCTGCCGCCTACCGGAGCTGATACGCGGCTCCAGTGTCCTTTGCCGTCAGGCGCACCGGGAGGGGCCGGTACGTCACAAGTGCGGCACCCTAGCAAGCGGTGCGGATGCTCGCAACCGCTCCGCAGGCCGAGAAACGCAGAGAGCAAAGCCGAACGGGCGACGCACAAGCCGAGAAATTCCGGCTCGGCCATGGTACGGTGCCGCACCCGTGCGCTGGCCATCACGCACGCTACCGGGGCGCCTGCTCGCGCTTTTCTCGGCCGTCGGCTTGGCCCTGACGGCAACCGCGGCAGGAGGCGCCGACTCTGCTCCGAGCCTCCGGAGTCGTGCCGCTGCGCTTCGCGCGCAGAACCTATCGATCGGCGCACGTTCGCAATCCGTGCTGCTTCGCCTCTACTCGATCGAGAGCCGGCTCGGCGCGGCGCGCGTCCGGCTCGCGACGCTGGAGCGGCAGGCCGCCACCCTCGCGCGCGAGCGGCGGCAGGCAGCGCGCGACCTGCGCATAGCCAGGGACTCGGTCGCGATCTCGCGGCGGCGGCTGGCCCAGCGCCTGCGCGTCATCTACGAGCAGGGCGAGGTCGATCCCGTCGCAGTCGTCCTCGGGGCGAGCTCGGTCGAAGAGGCGATCTCGGGGCTCGACAACCTCAACCGCACGGCGAACCTCGACCGGAGCGTGCTCGAGCAGACGCTTCACGCGCGGGCGCACATGCGCGCGCTCGCGCGGAAGCTCGCAGCGCGCAGCGCAGCCGTCGAAGCGGCGCGGCGCGCGGCGGCAGCGACGGCGGCGGAGCTGGCGTCCGCGCGCGCAGCACGGCTCGCGTACATCGCCGGCCTCCGCGCCCAGGAGCGGCTGAACGTGGCGCGCATCGCCTCGCTCGACGCCGCGGCGCGCGCGGCGGAGACACGCGCTGCCGCGGCCGTAGCCGTCTCGCCCGCGGCGGTGGTGCAGGACGCCCCCGCCCAGGCCTCCAGCCGGACGCTCACCGTCCTCGCGACCGGCTACTCGCTCGGCGGAAAGACCGCGACCGGCATTCCCGCCGGCTGGGGCGTCGTCGCCGTCGACCCGAGCGTGATCCCGCTCGGAACGCGATTGACGATCCCCGGGTACGGCGAAGGCGTCGCCGCAGACCTCGGCGGCGCCGTTCAGGGCTCGACGATCGACCTGTGGTTCCCGACGCTTGCGCAGGCCGAGGCGTGGGGCCGTCGGACGGTGACGATCAACCTGCACTAAGATTCCTGCGCCGCCGCCTGAAGGCCAGCGACGCGGGGGGAATGCAGCACCAAGTGAGCGAGATGCCGGAAATCCGGGACGGGGCTGAACGCGACGGCATTCGCGTGGTGATCGTCGACGACCACGACCTGTTCCGGACAGGCCTGCGCAACCTGCTCGAAGAGCAAGGGGTGCAGGTGGTCGGCGAGGCCGCGGCCGGCGGGGAAGCGATCCGCGCCGTCGCCGAGCTGACACCGGACGTGGTCGTCATGGACCTGAACATGCCGGGCATCACCGGCGTCGAGGCGACGCGCCAGATCACGTCGATCTCGCCGCTCACGCGCGTCGTCGTCCTGACGATCTCCGACCAGGACGGCGACGTGATGGACGCGATCCTCGCCGGCGCGTGCGGGTACCTGCTGAAGGACGCGTCGATCCAGGACCTGATGCGCGGGATCGAGGCGGCGTCCGTCGGCGAGTCGCTGATCTCCCCGACGATCGCGGCGAAGGTCCTCCGCCGGGTCCGCTCCTCGAGCACTCAGCCCGAGATCGAGCGGACGATCCGCGCCGAGCTCTCCGACCGCGAGATCGAGGTCCTGAAGCTGATCGCCAACGGCAAGGACAACGCGATGATCGCCGGCGAGCTCCACATCAGCCCCAAGACGGTCAAGAACCACATCTCGAACATCCTGATGAAGCTCCAGATCGACAACCGCATCCAGGCCGCCGTCTTCGCGGTCCGCAGCGGAATCGTCTAACAGCACCGGGGGAAACCGGGTTTCCCCCGTGGGCCCCCTCCTCGCAAGCACGGGTGAAACCGGGTTTCCCCCGTGAGCCCCCTCCTCGGCTATCGGTGAGCTGCCGTGAACGCAGCCGGAATGAATCCGGCTGCGCGGCGCCAAAAGGCCGGCCGGACTAGCGTGGCTTCCGGAACTCGCTGTCGCTGTAGCGCATGCCGCCGAGGGTCGAGCCGAGATGCTCTCCGATCGCGAGCTCGGCGTTCCGCCGCTCTCGTTCGACCTCCGCTCGGTCTTCCGGATCGAGTGAAGGGCTTCGCTTCCGCCCGAATCCGAGGAGCCGACGGAGTTGCGCGAGCAACGGCCGCGTCGTCAGCCGACCGTGATCTCGCTTGCGCGAGCTCGAAGCTCGGTGAGGACTCCTCGAAGCTTCGTCAGCTCGGCGTCGACGTCGCCGAGACGGCGCGCGGCCAAACCAAGCTCTTCGGCCTCCGGCGCGGGGCTGTCACCGTTGAGCCCGCCTGCGAGCTCGGAGACGCGCCGCTCGAGCCGCTTCGACTCCGCTTCGAGCTCGAGCGCGCGCGCGTAGCCATCGGTCAACGTGTGCTCGAGCCGGGCGCGGAGGCGAGGTCCTTCGTCTTCGGCCGGTTCGTCGAGCAGCGCGCGAATATCGTCGTAGAGGCGGGCGATCTCGTGGGTCAACGGCGAGCTCCGGGAGGTCTCTCGATTATGTGACGCCGAGGCCGCCGTGAGCATGGGCCGAGCGACCTATCTTCGCCGACGCCGAGACCCATCTTCCTTGACGGCATGCGCCCGGGCTCGAAGAATTCCGCCTCGAGTGCGCCGCCCCGCCCGCCTTGTCACGTTCGCTGCCGCCGTCCTCGCGGCCCTGCCTGCGACCGCGGCAGCGCAGACGCGCGCCGACGGCAGCCTCCAGCAGAGGCTCGCCCGCGCGCTCGCGGTCCCGCACGTCCCGCGGACCTCGGC
>DASUZD010000302.1:0-5481 GCA_036377055.1 Gaiellaceae bacterium
AGGATCACGAGTGCGACCAGCGCGAGCCGCCAGTCGTTCACGAAGAGCGCGATCAGCGCGGCGGGCAGGAGGACCAGGTTCGTGACCAGTGTCGGAAGGCCCTGCGAGAGGACGTCCGAGAGCGCGTCGACGTCGCTCGTCAGGCGCGCGATGATCCAGCCGGCCCGCTGCTCGGAGAAGTAGCGGAGCGAGAGCGAGGTCAGGTGGTCGAAGAGGTCGCGGCGCAGGCCGAGCACGATCGACTGGCCGACGCCGGCGAGCGCCCGGATCAGGAACCCCGACAGGAGCCAGCCGACGAGGTTGACCGCGAGGTAGACGACGACGATGTGCGTCAGGAAGCCCTGGTCGTGGCCGACGATGCCGTTGTTGATCGCGTAGCGGACGAGGATCCAGCCGCCGGTCTGCGCCGCCGCCTCGCCTGCCGCGGCCACGAGCAGCACGGTCACCCACGGCCAGCGGCCGCGCAGATAACGCGCGAGGCGCGAAAGTCCGACACGCTTCTTACGCGGCACGAACCTCGTCTCCGAACAAAGCCGCGAACGGCCCGGTGCCGAGGATCAGCTGCGACGGCGAGCCGCTCTCGAGGATCCGGCCGTCGTCGAGGACGACTGCGCGGTCCGCGAGCTCGATCGTCGAGAGGCGCTGGGTCGCGACGAGCACGGTCCGCTCGGCGAGCGCCGGGCGCAGGCGGTCGACGAGCGTCCGCTCGGTGAGGGTGTCGACCGCCGAGAGCGGGTCGTCGAGCACGATCACCCGCGCGTCTGCGATCAGCGCCCGCGCGAGCGCGACGCGCTGGCGCTGGCCGCCGGAGAGGTTGACGCCACGCTCGCCGATCAGCGTGTCGTAGCCCTTCGGGAGCTCGTCGGCGAAGGCCGAGACTCCGGCCGCCTCGCACGCCGCCAGCACCTCGTCCCAGGGCGCGTCCGGCCGCGCGGCGGTCAGGTTGTCCCGGAGCGGCACCGAGAAGAGGATCGGCCGCTGCGTGACGATCGCGACCGCACTCCGCAGCCCGGCGATCGGCACCTCGCGCACGTCGACGCCGCCTAGCAGGACGCGGCCGCCTGTGGGGTCGTAGAAGCGCGGAAGCAGGTTGAGGAGCGACGTCTTCCCGGCGCCGGTCGGCCCGCACACGGCCACGATCTCGCCCGGCGCGGCCACGAGGTCGACGCCGCTCAAGACCTCGCCGCCGGTCAGGTAGCGGAAGCGCACGTCCTCGAAGCGAACCTCGAGCGGCCCGTCCGGGAGCCGGCGCGGGTTCGCCGGCTCTGGCAGCGTCGCGACGTGCTCGAGCCACGCGAAGCTGCGGCCGGCCGACGCGAGCGCGCGTTGCCCGAGGTTCGTGATCCAGCCGAGCGCTTCGAGCGGCCAGACGAGCTGAAGCAAGAGCTGGATGAAGAGCGCGAACTCGCCGTAGGAGAGCGAGCCGTGGATCACGCGCCGTCCGCCGAAGTAGACGACGATCGCGACCGAGAGGGTCGGCAGGAAGAACAGCCCCGGCAAGTGCCGCGCCTCGACGCCGGCCTGTCGCAGCACGGTGTCGCGGACGGCCGTGGCCTTGTCCGCGAAGCGGCCGCGGACGTCGTCCTCGCGGCCGAACGCCTGCACCATCTCGATCCCGACCACCGACTCGTCCGCAGCCTCGGTCACGTCGCCCTTCCGCACCTGCACCTGGCGCGAGATCGGCATCACCTTGTGTGCGAACAGCCACGCGACGAGGCCGATCGCGGGCATCGAGGCGGCCGTGTAGAGCGCTAGCAGCGGGTTCACGATCGTGAGGACGATCCCCGCGCCGACGATCATCATCAGGCTCTGGGCGCCCTGCACCATCCCCCAGCCGATGAAGTAGCGGATGGGGTAGAGGTCGTTGGTCGCGCGTGACACGACCTGGCCGGTCGGGTGCCGGTCGTAGAACGCGCGCGGGAAACGCAGGTACGCGTGGTAGAGGAGCTCGCGCATGCGCGCCTCGACGCGAACGCCGACGCGCGCCGTCGCGTAGCGGCGCGTGAAGTTGATGCCGAGTCGCACGGCAGCGAGCGCGAGGATCGGGAAGATGTACTCCCAGAGCGGGCGGTCGTGGCCGACGATCGCGTGGTCGATCGCGCGCGCGACGAGGATCGGGATGGTCAGGGAGATCGACGCGTAGACGAACGCGCACGTGAGGCCGACCGCGACCAGGCGCCACTGCTCGCGCCACAGGCGGAGTAGCCGGCGCATGGTCGGCCTGAGCGCGTAGTCCGGTGGGTTGACCTGGTCGATCATGCTGCTCGTGCTCCTAACGGTCGTGCGGGCGGCGGCATGCCTTCGGATCGGCGGCCGTCGCGGGGTGAAGCGTCTGGGCGGGAGGCCGGGCCTGAGGGTCAGAGCGGCGGGACGCCCGGGCGCTGCAGCGCGTAAGCCTGTGCGTTGCGTCGACTCATGGCGTCCCTCCTTCCGCTAGCCGGCGATCGTCTGAGCCTAGCGAAAGCCACTCCGCCACGCGACCTCGGATTTGCTGTTCGAGGACCAGGTCCCAGTGGCCCGCGCCCGGGGCGTGGAGCGAGTCGGCGTCGTAGTGCGCCGCGACGGCGGCGCCGCGGATGGACGGAAGCTCGTCGCCGTAGACGACGAGCGTTGGGCACGGGAGGCTCGGGACCGAGATGCCGCGCTTGCGCTCGGCACGCGCGAGGAGGGAGTCCGGCCGCGCGCGCTGGCCCGGCGGGAACGCGCCGTAGATCGCTTCGGGGTCGAGCAGGCCATGTTCGAGCGGGACGGCGGGGTCTGTCCCCGCCGTCTCGGCGGGCGCGCTCGGCTCGAGGAGGACGAGCCGGTCGGGCCGGGCCCGCTCGGCGGCCATCATCGCGGCCAGGCCGCCGAGGCTCCAGCCGACGACGGCGAGCGGGTGCGAGAGCCGCTCGGCCGCTCTGACGATCGCCGCAGCGAAGTCGTCCATCGACGCGTGCGCGACATCGAGCCCCTCCTGGAGGTCGGGCGCCGCGACGGTCACGCCGGGAAAGGTCTCGGCCCAGTCGTCGAAGATCCACGGCCCGCTGCCCGAGCCGTGGGCTAGCAGCACCGCCGTCAGTACGGCCGGACCGCCCCGATGTAGGTGAGCGCGTACGCCGCTTCGCGGAGGCTCGAGATCCTCACCACGTCGCCGGAATGGGGCGCCTGGATGAAGCTGCCGCCGCCGATGTACATGCCGACGTGGCCTGGTCCCAGCGGGCCGGGCTCGAAGAAGACGAGGTCGCCTGGCTGGAGATCGCTGGGCGCGACGTGCCGGCCCGAGTACCACTGGTAGCCAGAGAAGTGCGGCAGCGAGATCCCGAGCTGGGCGTACACATACATCATCAGGCCGGAGCAGTCGAAGCCGACGGCCGGATCGGCGCCGCCCCAGACGTACGGGATCCCGAGATAGCGCTCGGCGATCGCGACCGCTCTCGCGCCGGTCGGCCCCGCCGGGCCGGCTGTGAAGCCGAACGTCGGCGCGGGCTCGGGCGTGTTCGGCAGCGCGCCGCTGCCGACGCCGAGCGTCAGCCACGGGAGGTGAGCCGCGCGGTGCGGGGCTGGCGCGGCAGCCGCGCGCGCGAGGCCGACGAGGATCTGCCGCCCGTCGCCGACCGCGACCCGCAGCCCGACCACGCCCGACGCGCCCGGCCCGAGCCCGGGAACGACCGCCTCCTGGAGGACGACGACGTAGCTCCCCTGCCCGAGCGAGATCAGCGTGTTCGGCTTCGCCGCGCGTTCGGTTCCGTCCACGATCAGGTGCTCCACGCGCGCTCCCGCGAGCCCATGCGCGGGGACGACCACGCGCGCGGCCCAGACGCGGCCGCCGAGCATCGTCACGTCGCGGAGGTCGACCGACCCGGGCCGCACCGAGGCCGACCCGATCCGGAGCGTCCAGCCGGCGTCGGAGCGGTCGACGAACGAGCCCGTGTCGGCGCGGGCGAGGAGCTCCCCGTCGGCGCCTCGCACCTCGGCGAGGCCGAGGGTTGCGGCCGCGGCCGGGCCGGCCAACGCGCCAAGCGCGCAGGCGGCCGCCGCGAGCGTGAGCGTCAGGCGCCGCAACGCCGGAAGCCTACTGTCTCGTTCCCCCGCGCCTCCCAGTCGCGGATGCCGCCGTGGATGACCGGCCGCGCCTCGATGCCCGCCGCGACGAGGACGCTTGCCGCGACGGCGGCCCGAGAGCCGGTCTCGCAGATCGTCACGACCGGGCGGCCGTCCGCGAGCGACTCGCCGCACGAGCGGAGCAGCCGGTATGGGATGTGCCGGCTCCCGGCGATGTAGCCCTCGTCGCGCTCGTCGGCCTCGCGGACGTCGACGAGGTCGATCGCGCCGGCGGCCAGCAGCGCCTCCAGCTCCTCCAGCTCGACCGGCGCGAGCCGCTCCGTCGCGGCGGGCTCGTCGAGGTAGCCGCGTAACTCGAACAGCCCGACCGAGCGGAGCCCGCGCGCCGCGCGCGCGGCCTCGTCCGGGTCGGCGGCGGGGAGGACGACCGGCTCTTCCGGGTCGAGGACGAAGCCGGCGCGCGTCGCGAAGCTGTTCGCCGAGACCGCGATGTTGAGCGCGCCGCGAACGTGGCCGGCGGCGAACGCGTCCGGCGTGCGGACGTCGAGGACGGTCGCGTCCTCTGCCGTGGGAAGCGGCGCGAGGTCTAGCTGGCGGCCGAGGAAGGGACCGCGGTTCAGCGCGACGATGCGGTCGAGGTTCGGCGGTCGCGGCGCCCGGCCGCCGATCGACTCGGCGACGAACTCCTCCTCCGTCGCCCGCGACAGCGCCTTGTTGAAGCGCCGCTCGAAGCCGATCGTGGAGGACGCCTTCGAGCTCATCGCGGCGCCGCAGAGCGAGCCCGCGACGTGGCCCGGATAGACCTCGACGCCGTCCGGCAGCTCGATCAGCCGGCGCAGGCTGTGGAAGAGGCCCTGCGCGCCGTCGCGCGCCGCGACGGCGAGATCGGGTCGCGCCGCATCGCCGACGAGCAACGAGTCGCCCGTCAGGACGAGCCACGGCTCCTCGGCGCGAGAGCGATCCGAGACCGCGAAGGCGCAATGCTCGGGCCGGTGACCAGGCGTGTGGAGGACGCGGATCGCGACCTCGCCGACCTCGACTACGCCGCCGTCGACGAGGGGGTCGAAGGGATACTCGGGCTCGGCGGCGGGATGGATCGCGACCGCGGCGTCGTGCTCGAGCGCGAGGCGGCCGTGCCCGGAGACGTGGTCGGCGTGGTTGTGGGTCTCGAGGACGCGCTCGATCCGGACCTCGCGACGCCTCGCCTCGGCCAAGTACGGCTCGATCGCGAACGCGGGATCGACCACCACCGCGTGGCCTGCGTTCTCGTCGCCGATCAGGTAGGAAGCGCAGCCGAGATCGTCGTCGACGAACTGGCGGAAGAGCACAGCGAGCGGACGTTAGCACCGTGTGCCGCTTGTATTCCTGAAGTGGGACGAGCACTTCCGAGCCGGAAGATCGTCGCGCGCTCGCCCGTCTGTTGCACGTGGCTCCTGG
>DASUZD010000303.1:0-45183 GCA_036377055.1 Gaiellaceae bacterium
GGCGTCACGCCGATCGCCGAGTGGATCCTGCACCACCACGAGCGCTGGGACGGCCGGGGCTACCCCGACCGCCTGCCGGCCGACGCGATCCCGCTCGGCGCGCGGATCCTCTTCGTCGCGGACGCGTTCGACGCGATGACCTCGGAGCGCGTGTACCGAAAGCCACTCGACCCGGACGACGCGCTCGCGGAGCTCGAGCGGTGCGCGGGATCGCAGTTCGACCCCGAGATCGTCTCGGCGCTCGCCGAGGAGCTCGGGCTCGTGCCCGACTTGCCGCGCGCGCTCGCCGTCTAGCTCGACCCGGAGCCGCGCGCTAGGTTCCGCCCATGCCCGGCGACGATGGCTACTTCGACGAGCCCGTCGCTTCCAGATACGACTCGGACGCCGAGGTCTTCGCACCCGAGGTCGTCGACCCGATCGTCGATCTCCTCGCCGAGCTCGCCGGCGGCGGACGGGCGCTCGAGCTCGGGGTCGGGACAGGCCGGATCGCGCTCCCGCTGGCGCAGCGCGGCGTGCGGGTGCACGGAATCGACCTCTCGCAGGCGATGGTCGCGCGCCTGCGCGCGAAGCAGGGTGGCGAGGACATCGGCGTCACGATCGGGGACTTCGCGACGGCGACCGTTCCCGGCACGTTCTCGCTCGCGTACCTCGTCTTCAACACGATCGCGAACCTGACCACGCAGGAGGCGCAGGTCGCGTGCTTCCGCAACGTGGCCTCGCACCTCGAGCCCGGCGGCTGCTTCGTGATCGAGCTCTTCGTCCCCCAGCTCCAGCGGCTGCCGCCCGGCGAGAGGTTTCGCGTCTTCGACGCGAGCGAGACGCATTGGGGAATCGACGAGTACGACGTCGCGACGCAAGGCCTCGTCTCGCACCACTTCGAGGTCGTCGACGCGAAGATCGAGCGCTTCTCGCTGCCCGTCCGCTACGCGTGGCCGGCCGAGCTCGATCTGATGGCGCAGCTCGCCGGGATGCGACTGCGCGACCGCTGGAGCGGCTGGAAGCGCGAGCCCTTTACGAGCGACAGCCGCGAGCACGTGTCCGTCTGGGAGAAGCCCGGCGCCTGAGCTTCACCAGCGGTCGAGCGTCGGCACCGCCGCGTCCACCGCGACGCAGCCAGCGAGGTAGAGCGCCGTGCCGACGTCGCCGGTCCAGAGCGTGTACCGGCCGCGGCCATGCTCAGCGCGCGCACGCTCGACCTGCTCGAGCGCGTGGATCGCGAACGCTCGTGCGCGCTCGAGCCAGAGCTCGTCGCCGGTTCGCTCGAAGAGCTTCAGGAACGCGTAGCCGTTCCCGGCGGTTCCGTGACAGAGGCCGGGGCCCTTCGCGAGCGGGCCGGCGCGCCACGTCAGCTCCCCGCCTGCGACCAGCAGCTCCGTCAGCTCGTCGTCGCTAGACGCGAGCGCGCCGACGGACGCGACGATCCCCGGAGCGCCGTGGCACCACTGCGTCCGGCGCTTGCCGTCGCCGCCGACTTTCGACTCCAGCGTCGGCGGCCACTGCGCGAGGTCGCCGTCGCGCTCGCCGTGCGCTGCCAGCGCGGCGACCGTGCGGCGCTCGAGCTCGGCGCGCCGCTCGTCGTCGAGGAGGTCATCCCTCGCGAGGACGAGGACGTTGCCGACGAAGCCGTGTGCCGGTCCGACGTAGTGGCGCGTCCGGTCTCGGATCTCCTGCGCCCAGAGGTCGTCGCGCCACTCCTCCCAGAGCCAGTCCGCCGACTCGCGCCACGCCTCGGCCCAGCGCTCGTCGCCCGTCCGGTCGTGCATCTCCTGCGCCGCGAGCATTGTGCCGGGCGAGCCCCAGGCGAGCTCGCGCGTCGGGTTTTGCGCGTTCGCCTCGACCGTCGCGAAGAGCTGCTCCTCCTGCGACCCCGCCGGCGCGAGGCGATGCGCGACGAGCAGGATTCCGGCCTCGCCGAACCAGAGCGACGGGATCGGCTCGTGCCACTCGTCCGGATCGGCGCGGTACCGGTCGCAGAGCTCGACCGCGACGCTCGCCCATGAACGCGTGAGCTCCGCGAGCCCGAGGCGTCGGAGCTCGTCGAGCGCCCAGATCATCCCGCTCGCGCCCATGTAGAGCGCCGTCAGCGGCGGCAGCTCCTCGTCGTCGTCCAGGGGGTGCGACAGCCACAACGTGCGCTCGTCGAACGCGGCCTCCGCGTCGGCGACGATCGCGGCGATCGCCGCGCGCACACGCGCCTCGTCCCACGGCGCATCCGTGAGCGCCTCGTGGCTTTCCGGGTCGAACAACGGCACCGCTAGAGCGGGATGTTCCCGTGCTTGCGCTTTGGCCGCCGCTCGCGCTTCGTGAGCGCCGTCTCGAGCGCGTCGATCAGCACCGGGCGCGTGCGCCGCGGCTCGATCACCTCGTCGACGTAGCCGCGCTCGGCGGCGGTGTACGGGTTCGCGAAGCGCTCCTTGTAGTCCGCGATCAGCTCGGCGCGGCGCGCCTCGGGGTCGTCGGCTTCCTCGAGCTCGCGGCGGAAGACGATGTTGACGGCGCCCTCCGGCCCCATGACCGCGACCTCGGCCGTCGGCCAGGCGAAGTTGAAGTCCGCTCGGATGTGCTTCGAGCTCATGACGTCGTACGCCCCGCCGTACGCCTTTCGGGTGATGACCGCGAGCTTCGGGACGGTCGCTTCGGCGTAGGCGTAGAGGAGCTTCGCGCCGTGACGGATGATCCCGCCCCACTCCTGCGCCGTCCCGGGCAGGAAGCCGGGGACGTCCACGAACGTGACGAGCGGGATGTTGAAGGCGTCGCACGTGCGGACGAAGCGCCCGGCCTTCACGGACGAGTCGATGTCGAGCACGCCCGCGAGGGAGCGCGGCTGGTTGCCGACGACGCCGACCGAGTGGCCGCCGAGGCGCGCGAACCCGCAGACGATGTTCTCCGCGTAGCGCTCGTGCACCTCGAGGAACTCACCGTCGTCGACGACCCGTTCGATCACGGCCTTGATGTCGTACGGCTTGTTCGGGTTGTCGGGGATGAGCGTGTCCAGCTCCGCGTCCTCCCGGTCGGCCGGGTCCGCAGGCGGCGCGTACGGCGGCGGGTCGACGTTGTTCTGCGGCAGGAACGAGAAGAGGTAGCGCGCGTCCTCCAGACAGGCCTCGTCGTCGGGGGAGACGAAGTGCGCGACGCCAGAGCGGCTTGCGTGGGTCGCGGCGCCGCCGAGCTCCTCGAACGTGACCTCTTCGCCCGTGACCGTCTTCACGACGTCGGGACCGGTGATGAACATGTACGAAGAGCCCTCGACCATGAGGACGAAATCGGTGATCGCCGGCGAGTAGACGGCCCCTCCGGCGCACGGCCCCATGATCAGGCTGATCTGCGGGATCACGCCCGAGCACTGGACGTTGCGCCAGAAGATCTCGGCGTACCCCGCTAGCGAGACGACGCCCTCCTGGATCCTCGCGCCGCCCGAGTCGTTGATCCCGATCACCGGGCAGCCGTACGTCGCGGCCATGTCCATGACCTTGCAGATCTTCTCGGCGAAGACCTCGGAGAGGCTGCCGCCGAAGACGGTGAAGTCCTGCGAGAAGACGAAGACCTTGCGGCCGAAGATCGTGCCGTAGCCCGTGACGACGGCGTCGCCGTACGGCCTGCGCTCCATCATCCCGAAGTTCGACTCGCGGTGGCGGACGTAGCGGTCGAGCTCGACGAACGACCCCGCGTCGCAGAGCTTCTCCGCCCGCTCGCGCGCGAGCAGCTTCCCCTGCGATCGCTGCCGCTCGACGGCCTTCGCGCTCCCCGCGTGACGCGCCTCGTCGCGGAGCGCGCGGAGCTGCTCGAGCTTCGCGTCGGTGGTGTCGGCGGACTCGTCCGTGGCGGCCATGGACGGAGCGTAACGCGGGCGCCGTCTCGGGTATGAGCTACGGCGTGGCTTCGAGGCTCGAGCGACCGCCCGACGAGCGCCTGCCGCCGCCAGGGCCGCGGACGGCGCTCCACGTCCTCAGGCAACGCAACTTCGCGCCCTACTTCGCGGGCAACGCGCTCTCGGCGAGGCGGCACCTGGTTCCAGAACCTCGCCGCCGCGCTCTTCGTCTATCGCGCGACGCACTCGCCGTTGCTGCTCGGCGTCCTCAACTTCGCGCAGTTCGTTCCGGTCGTGCTGCTCGCGCCGTGGGCCGGCGGCGCGGCCGACCGCCACGACCGGCGGAGGCTGCTCCTCGTCACGCAGTCGGTCGCGGTCGGGCTGAGCGCGACCCTCGGCGTTCTCGCGCTGGCAGGCGCGGCGTCGGTCGCCCTCGTCATTTGCTTCGCCCTCGGGCTCGGTGTGGTGAGCGCGTTCTCGGCGCCCGCCCAGCAGGCGCTCGTGAGCTCGCTCGTCGCCCCGGAGCTGCTCGGCTCGGCGATCGCCCTGAACTCGATGACGTTCAACATCGCCCGCGCAGCCGGCCCGACGCTCGCCGCCGCGACCGTCGCAGCGTTCGGGATCCCGGTCGCGTTCCTCGTCAACTCGGCGTCGTACCTGCTGTTCGTCGGCGCGCTCCTGCTCGTCCGGCCGCGGGCGCAGCGGCGGACGCGCGAGGCGCGTCTCCGCGACAGCCTCGCCCTCCTCCGGAAGGAGCCACGCCTCGCGTGGCTCCTCCTCGTCGTGCTCGCCGCGGGCTTCGGGTCGGATCCGGTGAACACCGAGTCGCCCGCGCTCGCGCACGCGTTCGGCCACCACGACACGTTCGCCGGCCTGATCGTCGGCGCGTTCGGCGCCGGAGCCGTGACGGCCGCCTTCCTCGTCGCAGGCCGCTCGGGCTCGCCGCGGCTGACGGTCGCGACGCTGACGCTCCTCGGCGGCGCGATGGTCGCGTTCGCGCTCACCCCGTCGCTCTCGATCGGCTTCGCGTTCCTCTTCGCGGCCGGCTTCGGCTACCTCGCCTCGAACACGCGCGCGACGACGCAGCTCCAGCTCGGCGTCGACGAGACGCAGCGCGGGAGGATCATGGCGCTCTGGTCGATCGCCTTCCTCGGCCTGCGCCCGCTCGCGAGCCTCGCCGACGGTGCGATCGCCGAGGCGCTCGGCGTGCGCGCGGCCGCCGTCGGCCTCGCGCTGCCGGCGCTGACGATGGCGGTGCTGATCACCCTTCGACTGCGCCGGATCGCGCGCTAGCAGGAGGGTTTGGCGGAACGGCCTTCGTTGCACGCGGTGCGATGCTCGTTTCGACGCAAGGACGCAGGGCGCCGTCGATAACGGTGTTATCGACGCGACGGAGGACGCCGCGTCGGAGCGAGCAGCGTGCCGCGGGCGACACAAGGTTGTTTCGCCGAACCCTCCTGCTAGCGCCTGCACATAGTGCGCGGGCATCGCCCCGACCCGTCGTAGCCCCAGATCTCCAGCAGGCACCGGAGCGAACGGAGGTACCAGCGCGGCTGGTGGTACGCGATCCACCGCATCGCCGCCTCGCCGCGCCCGAGCGAGTGCTCGTCGGCTGCCCACGCGGCGAGGTAGTTCCGCCACGGGTGGTTCCGGCGCGCGGAGTCGCGAAACTGGCGCCAGTACTTCCGCGCCTCGGCCTCGACGAGGCTCGGGAACTGCGGCGTGACATCGACGAAGGCGGCGCCGCGGTAGTCCCAGATCCTCAAAGGGTCGACGGTGCCTGCGCACGACACGTACGCGCACTCGAAGTCGCTCGCGCTGACGAACTCGGGACGGCCGTCGCCGTCGAGGTCGCGGAGCTTGTAGTCGACGCCCTCGCCCGGCCACTCGACCACCTGCGACTCGTACCGGTCGCGCGCCACATGGCGGTACACGACCGAGACCAGGCAGCAGTGCGCGCCGCCGAGCCAGAACTCTGCGAAGACCTCGGGATCGCCGTCGCCGTCGACGTCACGCACCTTGACCGCCGGGTGCTCGGCGCACTCCCAGCACGCGAACCTCGGGAGGAGCGCCGGCCGCCCGAGCCGCGAGATCGCGACGCGGTAGGCCGCGTCCACGTCCGGAAGCGACTCGACGCGCGCCGAAGTCCCGCCCGCTCGCGCCCGGAGGACATCGGGCCGCGCCGTCGTCACCCAGAGGCTCCAGCACGTGACGACGCCGCGCCCGCGCGCCCGAAGCGTCCAGCGTCCGCGAGCGCCGTGCCACCGCCGGAGGAACCGAGCGCCGCGCCAGAGCCGAACGGTGTCGAAGCGAAGCGCCGAGCCGCGACAGCCGCGCGCGCCGTTCGCGACCACCGGCCGCGGTCGGAACGGAAGCCGCCACTCGTCGCCGTCGGGCGCGACGAGGACGAGCCGAAGCCGCGACCCGCGCGGTCGCGCGACCCGGACCCGGACGACGAGCCGGTCGACCGCGCCGTCGTGCGCGAAGCGGGCGTAGCCGACTGGCCGCTGGGCGCGCGCGACGACAGCCACGATCGGCCCGCTGGTGTACGTCTGGAGCGCAGTCGCTGCCACGGCCGGACGATCGCCCGCCGCGGTTCGACAGCGCTATCGGACGGCTACGACCCCGGCTGGCGCCAGCTCGCGTCGACCGAGACGACCGCGCTCGCGACCTTGCTCATCGGGATCGCCTTGAGGCCGTTCGTGATCTTGATGAACTCGCGCGTGCCCGGCGGGAGCGTCGCGAATGCGTAGCCGGTGCCGCCGCCGAGGATGTTCCCGGCGGAGTCGAACACGACCGTGGACAGGCGTGCGTTCCAGAGCTCGAGGTTCGGCTTGTCGTTGATCAGCTCGCCCTCGACGGAGCCGACCCAGCCCGGATCGAGCAGATCGGGCAGCACGCGCAGGTTCGCGGTCGCGGGCGGCAGCGTCGACTGTTTCGCGTGCGAGCCGACCTTGATCACGACCTCGAGGCGGTCGATCGGAGCGGCTGCCGGGAAGGTCAGCTCGTCGCCGAGCGCGTAGTCGGAGTTCGCGCCGATGACCGGGATCGTCGTCTGCTCGGTCCCGAGCAGCTTGTTGTCGGCCATCACGAAGTTGATGAGGACGCTCACCTGGAGCGCGTCCTCCGTCTTCGAGTCGTTGTGAAGCATTAGGCCGTAGCTGACGCTCGTGCCCGAGTACGGGAGCGGGCGGATCGAGAAGCCGCGCTTGACCACGTCGACCTTGACCGGGATCAGCTGTCCGACCACGAGCACCTTCCCCTTGATCCGGCCCGCGCCGGCGCACGACGCGGTCACGGTGGCGAGGCCGGCCTGCGTATCGAGCGGAACCGTCCAGCGCCATTCGGCGACGCCGTTCTTCGCGCGGACGGCGCCGAGACCGGACTGGACGCCGCCGCCCTGGTAGCGGACGACGAGCGAGCAGCGCGCGGAACGCGGCCGCACCGAAACGCGGACGGCGACCTCGCCGCCCTGGAGAGCGCGGGAGGGAAGGAAGCTGAAGCGGAGCGAGGACGTGCGCGCCGTCGCCGAGCCGGCCGCGCAAGCCACGGCGAGGCACAGCGGGAGAAGGACTGCGGCAAACTTGGACACGGGTCGGGTGACGGTCACGTCGAGAACCTCCGGGATGTTGGGGCGTGGCCGCGCCGCCTGGTGCTCGTTCCGCCCCGTACTTCGACCCTTGTCAGCAGTGCTCGTATCACTTACATGAGGGATTCGCCGCCAGGCGAGCGAGCCCTGCGCGCCGTAGAGTTCGAGGCGTGAAGCCCAGCACGCGGCTCGTGCACCCGAGCGCGCCCAGCCTCTCGCCGCCGCTCGACCGCTCGACGACATTCGCCTACGACGACGGCGAGATCGGCGCCTTCTTCTACCAGCGCTACGCGCACCCGACCGGCCTCGAGGCGGAGCGGCTGCTCGGCGAGCTCGAAGGCGGCCACGCGCTCCTGTTCCCCTCCGGCACCGGAGCAGCGACTGCGCTCGTGCTCGCGCTGCTTCGGCCGGGGGACACGATCGCGCTCGCCGCCGGCGCCTACTACGGGACGAGCGTCCTCTTCCGCCTGCTCGAGGCCTGGGGCTTGAAGTACGAGGAGTTCGACCAGCGCGGCGCTCCGCCCGACGGGGTTCAGCTCGTTTGGGTGGAGGCGCCGTCGAACCCGTTCCTCGACTTCCCGGACCTCGAGGCCGCCGCCGCGCACCCTGCGCCGCTGCTCGTCGACTCGACCGCCTCGACGCCGATGCTGCTACGCCCGCTCGAGCACGGCGCCGACTTCGTCCTGCACAGCGCCACGAAGTACCTCGCCGGCCACACCGACGCGCTGCTCGGCGCGATCGTCTGCGCCCGCGAGGACGACGCGGAGCGGCTGCGGGAGCTTCGCGGGCGCACCGGCATCGTCGCCGCGCCGGACCCGGCATGGCTCCTCCTGCGCGGGCTACGCACGCTCGGCGTCCGGATCGAGCGGCAGTCGGCCACGGCGCTCGAGCTGGCGCGCCGGCTCGAAGCGCACCCGAAGGTCGAGCGCGTCCGCTACCCCGGCCTCGCCGACGGCCTCGCGAGCCGGTATATGCGCGGCGGGTTCGGCGGCCTGCTCTCGTTCGACGTCGCCGGCGACGCGCGCGCGGTCGAGCGCGCCACGCGCGTGATCACGAACGCGACCTCGCTCGGCGGCGTCGAGTCGCTGATCGAGACCCGCGCCCGCTACGAGGGCGACCGCGTCCCCGAGAGCCTCGTCCGCCTGTCCGTCGGGCTCGAGGACGTGGACGACCTTTGGGACGACCTCGCGCAGGCGCTCGAGCACGCATGATTCGCGTCCCCGCCACCGAAAGCTCAACCCCCGCCCGCAGCCCCTCGTGACCTAAGGAGCCCAGTCCATTGGCCACACGCACGAAGCGCACCCAGAGCCGACCCAGCTCGAACGGCACCATCGATCCCGCGGACCTCGAGGCGCTCCTCCACGCACTCGAGTCGGCGCAGGCCGGCAACTTCTCCGTCCGCCTCTCCTCGCGCAGGTCAGGCCTCGTCGGCGAGGTCAACGGCGCCTTCAACCGCCTTGCGGCGCAGCAAAACGAACTCGCGAAGGAGCTCGGCCGCGTCTCGCGCACGATCGGCCGCGAAGGCCGGATGACGGAGCGCGCGACGTTGCCGGAGTCCGGCGGGACGTGGGGCGAGTCGGTGGACGCCGTCAACTCGATGATCGACGACCTCGTCCGGCCGACGACGGAGGTCGCGCGCGTGCTGGGCGCCGTGGCCGAGGGGGACTTGTCTCAGAAGATGGCGCTGACGATCGAGGGGCGGCCGCTGCGCGGCGAGTTCCTGAGCATCGGCACGACCGTGAACGCCATGGTCGACCAGCTCTCGTCCTTCGCGGCCGAGGTGACGCGTGTCGCGCGCGAGGTCGGAACCGAGGGCAAGCTGGGCGGGCAGGCGCGCGTGAGGGGCGTCTCGGGCGTCTGGAAGGACCTGACCGACAACGTGAACACGCTCGCCGGCAACCTGACGAGCCAGGTCCGGAACATCGCGCTCGTCACGACCGCCGTGGCCAACGGCGACCTGTCGAAGAAGATCACCGTGGACGTCCGCGGCGAGGTCGCCGAGCTGAAGACGACCGTGAACACGATGGTCGACCAGCTCCGGTCATTCGCGGCCGAGGTGACGCGCGTCGCGCGCGAGGTCGGCTCCGAGGGCCGGCTCGGCGGGCAGGCGAACGTCGAGGGCGTCTCCGGCGTCTGGAAGGACCTGACCGACAACGTGAACACGCTCGCCGGCAACCTGACGAGCCAGGTCCGGAACATCGCTTTGGTCACGACCGCCGTGGCCCGAGGTGACCTGTCCCGGAAGATCACCGTCGACGCGAGCGGCGAGATCCTCGAGCTGAAGGAGACGATCAACACGATGGTCGACCAGCTCGGCGCGTTCGCCGACGAGGTGACGCGCGTCGCGCGCGAGGTGGGGACCGAGGGCGAGCTGGGCGGTCAGGCCGAGGTGCTGGGGGTCGCCGGCACGTGGAAGGCGCTCACCGACAACGTGAACTCGATGGCCTCGAACCTGACGGGCCAGGTGCGAAACATCGCGCAGGTGACGACGGCGGTCGCGAACGGCGACCTGAGCCAGAAGATCACCGTCGATGCCAGGGGCGAGATCCTCGAGCTCAAGAACACGATCAACACGATGGTCGACCAGCTGCGCTCGTTCGCGGACGAGGTCACGCGCGTCGCGCGCGAGGTGGGCACCGAAGGTCGCCTCGGCGGCCAGGCCGACGTCAAGGGCGTCTCGGGCGTCTGGAAGGGGCTCACCGACAACGTGAACACCCTCGCCGGCAACCTCACGGGCCAGGTCCGGAACATCGCCGAGGTCACGACCGCGGTCGCCAACGGCGACCTGTCCAAGAAGATCACGGTCGACGTCCGCGGAGAGATCCTCGAGCTGAAGAACACGATCAACACCATGGTCGACCAGCTCAGGTCCTTTGCGGACGAGGTCACGCGCGTCGCGCGCGAGGTGGGCACCGAAGGGCGGCTGGGCGGCCAGGCCGACGTGAAGGGCGTCTCCGGGACATGGAAGGGCCTTACCGACAACGTGAACACGCTCGCCGGAAATCTGACGAGCCAGGTCCGCAACATCGCCGAGGTGACGACCGCCGTCGCGAACGGCGACCTGTCCAAGAAGATCACGGTCGACGCGCGGGGCGAGGTGCTGGAGCTGAAGAACACCATCAATACGATGGTCGACCAGCTCCGGTCGTTCGCCGACGAGGTCACGCGCGTCGCCCGCGAGGTCGGCACCGAAGGCCGGCTCGGCGGCCAGGCGGACGTCAAAGACGTCTCCGGCGTCTGGAAGGGCCTGACCGACAACGTGAACACCCTCGCCGGGAACCTCACCGGCCAGGTGCGGAACATCGCCGAGGTGACAACGGCCGTGGCCAACGGCGACCTGTCCAAGAAGATCACCGTCGACGTCCGCGGCGAGATCCTCGAGCTGAAGGACACGATCAACACGATGGTCGACCAGCTGCGGGCGTTCGCTGCGGAGGTGACGCGCGTCGCCCGCGAGGTAGGCACGGAAGGCCGCCTGGGCGGTCAGGCGACCGTCGAAGGCGTCGAGGGCACCTGGAAGGGCCTGACGGAGAACGTGAACTTCATGGCCTCGAACCTGACCGACCAGGTGCGCGCGATCGCGCAGGTCACGACCGCCGTGGCCACCGGCGACCTGTCGAAGATGATCACGGTCGACGCCCGCGGCGAGGTGCTGGAGCTGAAGAACACCATCAACACGATGGTCGACCAGCTGCGGTCCTTCGCGGACGAGGTCACACGCGTGGCGCGCGAGGTCGGCACCGAAGGCCGGCTCGGCGGGCAGGCGGACGTGAAGGACGTCTCGGGCGTCTGGAAGGGACTGACCGACAACGTCAACACCCTCGCCGGCAACCTCACCGGCCAGGTGCGGAACATCGCCGAGGTGACGACGGCCGTCGCCAACGGCGACCTGTCCAAGAAGATCACCGTCGACGTCCGCGGCGAAATCCTCGAGCTGAAGGACACGATCAACACGATGGTCGACCAGCTGCGGGCGTTTGCGGCGGAGGTGACGCGCGTCGCCCGCGAAGTCGGCACCGAAGGCCGCCTAGGCGGTCAGGCGACCGTCGAGGGCGTCGAGGGCACGTGGAAGGGCCTGACCGAGAACGTGAACTTCATGGCCTCGAACCTGACCGACCAGGTGCGCGCGATCGCGCAGGTCACGACCGCCGTGGCCACCGGCGACCTGTCGAAGAAGATCACGGTCGACGCGCGCGGCGAGGTGCTGGAGCTGAAGAACACCATCAACACGATGGTCGACCAGCTCTCGTCCTTCGCGGACGAGGTCACCCGCGTCGCGCGCGAGGTCGGCACCGAGGGTCGCCTCGGCGGCCAGGCGGTCGTGAAGGGCGTCTCGGGGACCTGGAAAGACCTGACCGACAACGTGAACACGCTCGCGGGCAACCTGACGAGCCAGGTCCGCAACATCGCCGAGGTGACGACCGCGGTCGCGAACGGCGACCTGTCCAAGAAGATCACGGTCGACGCGCGCGGCGAGGTGCTCCAGCTCAAGGAGACGATCAACACGATGGTCGACCAGCTCTCGTCCTTCGCGGCCGAGGTGACGCGCGTCGCGCGCGAGGTCGGCACCGAGGGCAAGCTCGGCGGCCAGGCGCAGGTGAAGGGCGTCTCAGGCACCTGGAAGGACCTGACCGACAACGTCAACTTCATGGCCGCGAGCCTGACGACGCAGGTGCGCGCGATCGCCGAGGTCTCGACGGCCGTGACCCAGGGCGACCTGACGCGCGAGATCGGCGTCGAGGCCCAGGGCGAGGTCGCGGAGCTGAAGGACAACATCAACCAAATGATCCGCAACCTCGCCGAGACGACGGCGCGGAACGCGGAGCAGGACTGGCTGAACTCGAACCTCGCCCGCTTCACCGGGATGATGCAGGGCGAGCGCGACCTCGAGACGGTGTCGCACATGATCATGACCGAGCTGACGCCGCTCGTCGGCGCGCACCACGGCGCGTTCTTCATCATGGACGGCGACGAGGAGCCGTTCCTCCGCCTGATCGCGAGCTTCGCGTACAAGCAGCGGAAGGGCGTCTCGAGCCGCTTCGGCCTCGGCGAGGGACTCGTCGGGCAGGCGGCGCTCGAGAAGACGTCGATCCTCGTCAGCGAGGCGCCGTCGGACTACATCCGGATCTCGTCGGGGCTCGGCGCGGCCCCGCCGCACGACATCATCGTCATGCCGGTCCTCTTCGAGGGCCAGGTGATGGCGGTGCTCGAGCTCGCGTCGTTCAGCCGCTTCAGCGAGGTGCACGAGGCCTTCCTTGACCAGCTCCAGGAGTCGATCGGGGTCGTCCTCAACGTGATCGCGCAGAACATGCGCACCGAGGAGCTGCTCCAGCAGTCGCAGAGCCTGACGCTCGAGCTCCAGGAGCGGCAGGAGGAGCTTCAGGCGCAGCAGGAAGAGCTTCGGCGCTCGAACGCGGAGCTCGAGCAGCAGGCGCAGACGCTCAAGGCCTCCGAGGAGCTGCTCCAGACGCAGCAGCAGGAGCTCCAGCAGACGAACGAGGAGCTCGAGGAGAAGGCGCAGCTGCTCGAGGAGCAGAACGCGCGGATCGAGGTGAAGAACCGCGAGGTCGAGCTCGCGCGCGCCGCGCTCGAGGAGCGGGCCGAGCAGCTCGCGCTCTCGTCGCGCTACAAGTCCGAGTTCCTCGCGAACATGTCGCACGAGCTGCGGACGCCTCTGAACTCGCTGCTCATCCTCGCGAAGCTGCTCGCGGAGAACGCCGACAGCAACCTGAGCGAGAAGCAGATCGAGTACTCGCGGACGATCCACTCAGCGGGGAGCGACCTGCTCGACCTGATCAACGACATCCTCGACCTGTCGAAGGTGGAGGCCGGGCGGATGGAGGTCCAGGTCGGCGACGTGCAGGTCTCGGAGGTGCGCGAGTACGCCGAGCGGACGTTCGCGCCGTTCGCGGAGGAGAAGAAGCTCGAGTTCGGCGTCGAGATCGGCGAGGACGTTCCGGCGTCGATCGTCAGCGACGAGCACCGCCTCCAGCAGATCCTCAAGAACCTGCTCTCGAACGCGATCAAGTTCACCGACGAGGACTCGGTCCGGCTCCAGGTCGCGGTCGCGGGCGACGACGTGAGCTTCGCGAGCGAGAGCCTGGCCGCGGCCGAGACGGTCGTGTCGTTCTCGGTCGTCGATACCGGCATCGGGATCGCCGAGGACAAGCTGCGCGTGATCTTCGAGGCGTTCCAGCAGGCGGACGGGACGACCAGCCGCCGCTACGGCGGCACCGGTCTCGGCCTCTCGATCAGCCGCGAGATCGCCCACCTCCTCGGCGGCGAGATCCGCGTCAGCTCGGCGCCGGGCAAGGGCAGCACGTTCACGCTCTACCTGCCGACGGTGTACGAGCCGCGGCTGCGCCCGCCGCTCGACGAGGCCTTCGTGCCGCTTCCGCGCAACGGCGACGGCTTCGAGCGCGAGCTCGACCCGGCGCTGCTCCTCCCGAGCGAGGTCGCCGACGACCGCGACGAGATCCAGCAGGGCGACCGCGTCGTCCTGATCGTCGAGGACGACGCCGACCTCGCGCGGACGATCCTCGAGGTCGCCCGGCAGCGCGGCTTCAAGGGGCTCGTCGCGCTCCGCGGCGACACGGGACTCGCGCTCGCGCGCGAGCTACGGCCGGACGCGGTCATCCTCGACATGCAGCTTCCGGTCATGGACGGCTGGACGGTGCTCGATCACCTGAAGCGGCACCGCGAGACGCGGCACATTCCCGTCCACATCGTCTCCGGCACCGCCCCGGACGGCGGCCGCCAGCGCGCGCGCCGCGCCGGCGCCGTCGCCTTCCTCGAGAAGCCCGTCGACGCCGACGCGCTCGAGGCGGCGTTCGCCGAGATCTCGACCTTCATCGACCGCGGCGTCAAGAGCCTGCTCGTGGTCGAGGACGACGACACGCAGCGCGCGACGATCGTCGAGCTCGTCGGGGGCGACGAGGACGTGAGCGTGACGGCCGTCGGGTCGAGCGAGGAGGCGCTCGCGGAGCTCGAGCAGCAGCGCTTCGACTGCATGGTCCTCGACCTGAAGCTGCCGAAGACGACCGGCTTCCAGCTGCTCGAGACCGTCAAGTCGGACGAGCGCTTCGCGGACCTGCCGATCATCGTCTACACGGGCAAGCAGCTCACCCGCCGCGAGGAGACGAAGCTGAAGCGCTACGCCGAGACGATCATCGTCAAGGACGCGTCGTCGCCGGAGCGGCTGCTGGACGAGACCTCGCTCTTCCTGCACCGCATCGAGTCGCGGCTCCCGACGGCGAAGCAACGGATGCTCGAGCAGCTGCACTCGGCCGGGGCCGTCTTCCATGGCAAGAAGGTCCTGGTCGTCGACGACGACGTCCGGAACGTCTTCGCGCTCGCCAGCGCGCTGGAGGCGAACGGGATGGAGGTCGTCTTCGCCGAGAACGGGCGAGAGGCGATCGAAACGCTCGACGCGAACCCCGAGGTCGACCTCGTCCTGATGGACATCATGATGCCGGAGATGGACGGCTACGAGGCGATCCGCGCCGTCCGGAGCCGGAAGCGCTTCGCGAAGCTGCCGATCATCTCGCTGACCGCGAAGGCGATGAAGGGCGACCGCGAGAAGAGCATCGCCGCCGGCGCCTCCGACTACATCACGAAGCCCGTCGACACCGATCAGCTCCTGAGCCTGATGCGGGTGTGGCTTTACCGATGAAAATGCTGGCGCATTTTCATCGGGTCCGGTTAGTCCCTTCGCTTCGCTCGGGAGATGGCTAAAACCCGAACTCGCGATGCGCACGCTTCCAACGGCGTGGCCGTCGGTGAGCGCGATGAGCTCGAGCGGATCGAGATCGACCTGCTGCTCGAGGCGATCTACCGCCGCTACGGGTTCGACTTCCGGGAGTACGCGCCGGCCTCGCTGAAGCGGCGGCTCCAGCGGCGGATCCACGCGGAGCGGCTCGGGAGCGTCTCCGGGCTCCAGGAGCGCGTCCTCCACGACCCCGGCTGCATGGAGCGGCTGCTGCTCGACCTGTCGATCAGTGTCACCGCGATGTTCCGCGACCCGTCGTTCTACCTCGCGTTCCGCGAGAAGGTCGTCCCGCTGCTCAAGACATATCCCTTCACGCGGATCTGGAACGCCGGCTGCTCGACCGGCGAGGAGGTGTACTCGCTCGCGATCCTCCTCCACGAGGAGGGCGTCTACGAGCGCACGCGGATCTATGCGACCGACATCAACGAGGCGGTGCTGGAACGGGCGAAAAACGGTGTCTTCTCACTAGAGAAGATGCGCGAGTACACCGAGAACTACATCCGGGCGGGCGGGAAGGCGGCGTTCTCCGAGTACTACGTCGCGGCCTACGACGGCGCCCAGTTCGCGCGGAGCCTCGTCGACAACGTCGTCTTCGCGCAGCACAACCTGGTCTCGGACAGGTCGTTCAACGAGTTCAACGTGATCATGTGCCGCAACGTGATGATCTATTTCGACCGCTCGCTCCAGGCGCGCGTGCACCGGCTCTTCCACGAGAGCCTCGCCCGCTTCGGCGTGCTCGTGCTCGGCCACAAGGAGACGCTCGCCTTCAGCCCATTCGCGGACGCGTACACCGAGCTCGACCCTCGCGAAAGGATCTACAGGAAAGTGCGATGAGCTGCGAGCTGATCGTGATCGGCACCTCGTGGGGTGGGCTCGCGGCGCTGCGGCGGCTGCTCCCGGGCGTACCGGACGAGCTCGACGTGCCGATCGCGATCGCTCAGCACCGTTCGGCGGACTCGCTCGCCGGCGGGCTCGAGGGGCTGCTCCAGAAGGTGGTCGACCGCCGCGTGCGCGAGGCGGCCGACAAGGACCCGATCGAGCGCTCGCACGTCTACGTCGCGCCGCCGGACTACCACCTGCTCGTCGAGCGCGGCAGCTTCGCGCTCTCGACGGACGAGCGCGTCCAGTTCGCGCGCCCTTCGATCGACGTGCTGTTCGAGTCGGCCGCGGACGCGTACGGTGAGAGCGTGGTCGGCGTCATCCTCACCGGCGCGAACAGGGACGGCGCAGGCGGGCTGCGCCGGATCGCCGACCGCGGCGGAGTCGCGATCGTCCAGGACCCGGACACCGCGGAGCAGCGCGAGATGCCTGACGCGGCGCTCGAGGCCGCGGACGCGACCGTCCTCCCGCTCGAGGAGATCGGGCCTCACCTCGCGACCCTGTGCGCAGCCGAGGTGCCTACGTGAGCGGCATCCTCCTCGTCGACGACCGCCCCCACAACCTGCTCGCACTGGAGGCGATCCTCGAGCCCCTCGGCCACCCGCTCGTCTCGGTCACGTCGGGGGAGGACGCGCTCCGGCGCCTGCTCATCGAGGACTTCGCGCTTATCCTCCTCGACGTCCAGATGCCGGGGCTGGACGGGTTCGAGACGGCGGAGCTGATCAAGGGCCGCGAGCGGACGCGCCACATCCCGATCCTCTTCCTGACGGCGATCAGCAAGGATCCGACGCACGTCTTCCGCGGCTACGAGACCGGCGCGGTCGACTACATCTTCAAGCCTTTCGACCCGGAGATCCTCCGTTCGAAGGTCGCAGCCTTCGTCGAGCTGCACGAGCAGCGCGAGGAGCTCGCGCGGCGCGATGAGCTCCTCCGCCGCGAGGAGGTCGCCGAGCTCAAGGCCGAGAGCGAGGAGCGCTACCGGAGCCTCGCCGACGCGATGCCGCAGATCGTCTGGACCGCGGGCCCGGACGGCGTCGCCAACTACGTGAACGAGGGCTGGGTCTCGTACAGCGGCCTCAATCTCGAGCAGACGCAGAACGACGGCTGGCTCACCGTCATCCACCCCGACGACCTCGAGCGGACGACCGTGCTCTGGGAGGACGCGCTCGCCTCCGGGGAGCTTTTCGAGACCGAGTACCGCATCCGACGGGCAGACGGCGCGTACCGATGGCACCTCGCGCGCTCGCTTCCTGCCCGGGCCGCGGCGGGCGAGATCGCCGGCTGGGTTGGCACGTGCACCGACATCGACGACCGGAAGCGGGCCGAGGACGCGCAGACGCTGCTGGTCGAGGCGAGCGCGGTGCTCGGCAGCTCGCTCGACTACCGCCGCACGCTGCCGGAGGTGGCTCACCTCGCGGTGCCGCGGATCGCCGACTGGTGCGCCGTCGACATGCTCGAGGAGGACGGATCGCTCCGGCAGCTCGCCGTGGTCCACGACGACCCCGAGAAGGTCAAGTTCGTGCTCGAGCTCCAGGAGCGCTACCCGCTCGACGTGGCGCGCGTCGTCAGGACCGGCCGCCCGGAGCTCGTCCGCGAGAGCACGGACATGACGCTCGGCGCGGAGGCACACGAGGAGCTCCAGCTCGACCTGATCCGCGAGCTCGGAATTCGCTCCTGGATGTGCGTGCCGCTCACCGCGCGCGGCCGCACGCTCGGCGCGATCACGTTCGTCGCGGCGGAGTCCGGGCGGCGCTACGAGGAGCGCGACCTCCGCCTCGCCGAGGACCTCGCGCGCCGCGCGGCGACCGCCGTCGACAACGCGCAGCTCTACCGCGAGGCCGAGGAGCGCGCCCAGGCCGCGCGCGTCCTCGCGTCGGTCGGGGACGGCGTCTTCATGATCGACCGCGAAGGCGTCGTCCGCCTCTGGAACCCGGCCGCGGAAGCGATCGCCGGCCTGCCGGTGGGGTCCGTCCTCGGCCAACCGGCGCCCGAGGCGATTCCGGGCTGGGAGGAGGTCGCGAGCCGGATTCCGGTCGCGTCCGGACCTGGCCACGCGCCGCCGCGCCCCGAGACGCTCCCGCTCGAGATCGACGGACGCGAGCTCTGGCTCTCCATCGCGGGCGTCGCGATCGACGACGGCGTCGTCTACGCGTTCCGCGACCTGACCGAGGAGCGCAAAGTCGAGCGGATGAAGACGGACTTCGTCGCCACTGTCTCCCACGAGCTGCGGACGCCGCTCGCCGCGATCTACGGCTCGGCGATGACGGTGCGGCGCCGCGACATCGAGCTCGACGAGGACGTGCGGCTGCGGCTGCTCGACGTGATCGCCGACGAGTCGAACCGCCTCGCCGAGATCGTGAACGACCTCCTCCTCGCGAGCCACCTCGACTCGGGCGAGCTCCAAGTGTCGATCGAGCGCTGCGACCCGCGCGAGCTCGCCGATGCCGTGGTCGAGGCCGCGAGGACGCACCTGCCCGAGGCGATCACGCTCGAGCTGAAGGCGCCAAAGGACGTCCCGTGGGTCGCCGCCGACCGCGGCCAGCTGCGGCAAGTGCTCGTGAACCTCGTCGAGAACGCCGTCAAGTACTCGCCGGACGGAGGCTCGGTCGAGCTCGGGCTCGTGCGCAACGGCCAGATGCTGCGGTTCGCCGTCCACGATCGCGGCCTCGGCATCCCGAAGGGCGAGCGCACGCGGATCTTCGAGAAGTTCTACCGGCTCGACCCGAACATGACCCGCGGCATCGGCGGCACAGGCCTCGGCCTCTACATCTGTCGCGAGCTCGTCCACCGAGTGCACGGACGGATCTGGGTCGAGGCGCGCAAGGGCGCGGGGTCGACCTTCTTCGTCGAGATCCCGGTCGCAGAGCCGGTGCCGCGCGCCGCCCGGTCGCGCCGTCGCCGCCGATCGAAGGCCGCACGAGCTTCCCGATGACCGTCCCAAAGGTGTGCGGATAACCGTATGGCGACAAAGTCGGACGTTTGCGAGGATTCGGGCATGCCGAGGATCCTGATCGTGGACGACCACCCCAGCTTTCGGTCCACGGCGCGGGTGCTCCTCCAGGCGGAAGGCTTCGAGGTCGTCGGCGAGGCGGAGGACGGAGATTCTGCGGTCAAGGCGGCGCAGGAGCTGCGCCCGGACGTCGTCCTCCTCGACGTGCAGCTGCCGGACTTCGACGGCTTCGAGGTCGCGCGCAGGCTCGCGCGCATGAACGGCGGCTCGCCCGCGGTGATCCTGACCTCGAGCCGGGACGCGGCCGACTTCGGCCCGCTCGTCGAGCAGTCGGGCGCGCGCGGGTTCGTGCCGAAGGCGGAGCTCTCCGGGCCCGCCCTCGCCGCACTCCTCCCTTGAAACCAGGCCGGCTCTGGCTCGCATACTGGGTCGCAGCCCTGGTCGTGGGAGCGATCGGGATGGTGCTCGTCCTGACCTCGAACCACGAGGACCGCACCGTCCCCACGCTGGTCCTGGGCCTGCTCCTCGGGTGGTCGTTCATCGCGTCGGGCCTCGTCGCGCGGGCGCGCTCACCCGAGAACCCGACCGGACGCCTGATGGTCGCGTTCGGGTTCGTGTGGTTCCTCGGGGCGCTCATCGAGTCGAACCGGTCGCTGGTCTTCACCCTCGGCGCCGCGCTCTCGAGCCTCTTCGCCGCGGTGTTCGTCCACCTGCTGCTCGCGTATCCGACCGGCCGCCTGACGAGCAGGGTCGAACGCCGCTTCGTCGCCTTCGTCTACGTGCTCGCGGCCCTCGGCCCGACGGCCTTCCTGCTCGTCGAGCGAAACCCGCAGGGCTGCGGGAAGTGCCCCGACAACGCCTTCCTCGCCTTTCCGAGCCACGCCGCGGCGGACGTCGTCGGCGGTGTGCTGACGGTGCTCGCGGCGACGCTGCTCGTGACGGTGATCGCCGTCCTCGTCCGCCGCTGGCGACGCGCGACGCCCGCGGCACGGCGGGTGCTCGCGCCGGTCTACGTCTCGGGCCTCGGCGCGAGCATCCTGCTGATCGCCTCCGCCCTTTCCGGCATCGTCTTCGAGCGCCTCGGGTCGGCGATCGGCTGGGTCGCGCTCTTCGGGTTCGTCTGCATCCCGGTCTTCTTCCTGCTTGGCCTACTGCGCGCGAACCTCGCGCGCGCGAGCGTCGCGAGGCTGCTCGTCGACGTGCCGGAGGAGCGCCCGCTCGCGGAGACGCAGGACGTGCTGCGGCGCATCCTCCGCGACCCGTCGCTCGAGCTCGCGTACTGGGTGCCCGACCGCCGGCGCTACGTCGACGCGCACTGGCGCCCATACGAGCTGCCGGAGCCGACCGTGACCCGCACGGTGACGCCGATCCAGATCGACGGGCGGCCCGTCGCCGCGCTCGTCCACGACGTCGCGCTCCACAACGAGCAGCTGCTGCTGACCGACACCGCGGCGGCGGTCGGCCTCCGGCTCGAGCAGGCGCGGCGGCTGCACGAGCTGCACTCGAGCGAGGAGCGCATGCGCGCCCTCCTGGACGCGATGCCCGACAACATGTACCGAGTCGACAGGGCCGGCCGGTACCTCGACTACAGCGCCAAGATCCCGGAGGACCTCGTCCTTCCACCCGACGACTTGCTGCGCAGCTCGATCCCCGAGGCCGTCCAGGGCCACGTCGCCGCGATCCTCATGGACGGCATCCGGCGAGCGCTCGCGAGCGGCGACGTCGTCACGGTCGAGTACGGGATCCAGCGGCGCCGCGGCCTGCGCGACGTCGAGAGCCGGATCGTGCGAAGCGGCGAGGACGAGGTCGTGATCATCGTCCGCGACATCACCGAGCGAAAGCAGGCCGAGGCCGAGCTCGAGCGCCTCCAGGGCGAGCTGCGCGACCGCCTCGTCGAGCTTCAGGCCTCACGCGCTCGGATCGTCGAGGCGGGCGACGCCGAGAGGCGGCGACTCGAGCGAAACCTGCACGACGGCGCTCAGCAGCGCCTCGTCTCGCTGTCCTTGACGCTTCGCCTCGCGAAGGCGCGGATCCACGAGAACCCCGATGCGGCGCAGGAGCTCCTGAACGGCGCGGCCGAGGAGCTCGCACACGCGCTCGAGGAGCTGCGCGAGCTCGCGCGCGGGATCCATCCGGCCGTGCTGACCGAGCGCGGCCTCGAGCCTGCCCTGGAGGCGCTCGTCCTGCGTGCCCCGGTTCCCGTCGCCGTCGACACGGCCCTGGACGGACGATTGCCGCCGCCGGTCGAGGCGGCCGCGTTCTACGTCGTCTCCGAGGCGCTCGCGAACGTCGCGAAGTACGCGGAGGCGTCGTCGGTCGAGGTGCGCGTCGGCCGCGCGGACGGCTACGCCGTCGTCGAGGTCGCGGACGACGGCGTCGGCGGCGCCGACCCGACACGCGGCTCGGGCCTCCGCGGCCTAGCCGACCGAGTCGAGTCCCTCCAGGGCCGGCTGGAGGTCGACAGCCGCCCGGGCGAGGGAACTCGGGTCCGCGCCGAGATCCCCGTGGCGTAGCCTCGAGCCGCCGAGTCGGCGGGCCCTGACGCTACGTTCGAGCATCGCGGCGCCGCTCTGACGCTATGGGAGTCGCTCAGCTGGCCTCTTCGAGCCAGCCGTTCTCCTCGGCGAGGCTCCTCAGCGCCTCGTACTCAACGACCGGCTGCGCCACCCATCGCGGGCTCACCTGCCCGCCCTTCAGGAGCTCCTTGCGCGCCTTCTCGAGTCGTGTCTCCCGCTCGGCGTCCGGGAGTGCGTCGAACCGCGTCCTGATCGCCAACCAGAACGGCGATTCCTCCGGGGATTGAGGCTCGGCACTCGCGGCCCGCTCGGCGAACTCGAGCACCGCTCGGGGCAGCGAGCCGCGGTGAAGCGCCGCGTCTCGCAGCGCCTCGTAGTAGTTCATGAACTGGGCTCGGGTGGCGGCGGGTGCGTCCGAGATCTGGATGTTGTAGGTGCCGCCGAAAATCTCCGCGACGTAGCGCGTCAGCAAATGCCGTTCTCCAGGGGCGGCAGAGAGTGAGTGGTACGCCTCGAGCGGGGTCGGAAGCTCGAGCTGCGCCTCGTTGATGCGGCGGCGGACGTCCGCGATCGTCGGTAGCTGCGACATCGTCTCGATCAGCTCCGGCACGACACGCGCGACTGGCTCCGCGTCGAGCCTCGTCAGGTATTTGAGGTAGACCTTCGGCGTCTCCTCTCGAAGGGCCGTCCCCGGATACGCAGCGAAGAGTTCGCGCGTGATTCTTTCCGCATCTTCACGAATCATCCACATGGATCTTCGCGCCGCGCCCGGACGGTGGAGGAGCGGCGCCCGCAGCGTCGAACACGAGCCGGCCGCACCCAGACATGGACGAGAACTCCGTCGAGAGCCTCGGAATGCGGGTCAGGGAGCTGGTCGCCGAGCGCCAGGCCCTGCGTGAGCGGCGCGCGGGCAAGCGCGCTCTCGAACGGAACCGCCTCGAGCTCGTCCGCTGCCAGCGAGCGCTCTCACAGGCCCTGATCGAGCGCCACGGGGCGACCCCGGCCCGTCCGAGCACGGCCTAGCCGCCTCCCGGGACACCGCCGTACACTGGGCGGCGTGAGCGCCCTTCCGACCGGCACCGTCACGCTGCTCTTCAGCGACATCGAGAGCTCGACGGGCCTCGTCCAGAAGCTCGGTGAGGCGTACTCGCAGGTCCTCTCCGACCACCGCCGCCTCGTCCGCGAGGCCGTCGCCGGCGCGGGCGGCACCGAGGTCGACTGCCGCGCCGACGAGTTCTTCATCGCGTTCGTGGACGCCGAGTCGGCGGTGGCGGGGGCGCTCGCCGCGCAGCGGGCGCTCTCCACGGCAGACTGGCCCGAAGGCGCTCCGGTGCGCGTGCGGATGGGCATGCACACGGGCCACCCCGTGTTCGCGGACGACACCTACTACGGCATCGACGTCCATCGCGCGGCGCGGATCTGCCGCTCGGGACACGGCGGGCAGGTGCTCGTCTCGGCCGCAACGCGCGAGGCGCTCTACGGCGTCGACCTCGGGGACGCCGAGCTGCGCGACCTGGGCGAGCACGAGCTGAAGGGACTGCCCGCGCCGGAGCGCATCTTCCAGCTCGTCGCAGAGGGACTCGAGGAGACCTTCCCGGCGCTTCGCGAGGCCGATCTCGGCGCGACGGCGCCCGCGGCGCTCGACGCGCCCGAGGCGAGCGCCGTCCCCGTGGCGGAGGACGGATCGGGCGAGCAGGCCCTCCGGGTCGCGCTCGCCGAGGACTCGGTGCTCCTGCGAGAGGGGATCGCACGGCTCCTCGACGACGCGGGCTTCGAGGTCGTGGCCCAAGCGGGCACGGCCGACGACCTCGTCCGGCTGGTCGCGATGCACAAGCCGGACGTGGCGATCACGGACATCCGGATGCCGCCGACGCAGACCGACGAAGGCCTCCAGGCCGCGCAGAAGATCCGCGAGCGCCAGCCGGACGTGGGCGTGCTGGTCCTCTCCCAGTACGTCGAGCCGGCGTACGCGATGACGCTGCTCGGCGACAGCGCCGAGGGGGTCGGCTACCTGCTCAAAGACCGGGTCTCGGACATCGACGAGTTCACGTCGGCGGTTCGCCGCGTCGCGCAGGGCGGCTCGGTGCTCGACCCGGCCGTCGTGAGCCAGCTCGTCGGCCGCCGCCGCAAGGCCGACCCGCTCGAAGAGCTGACCCCGCGCGAGCGCGAGGTGCTGGAGCTGATGGCCGAGGGCCGCTCGAACGAGGCGATCGGGCAGCGGCTCTTCATCACGCTCCGCGCCGTCGAGAAGCACGTGACGAGCATCTTCTCGAAGCTCGGCCTGACCGCGACGCCCGAGGACCACCGGCGCGTGCTGGCGGTCCTGGCCTTCCTTCGTTCCTAGAAGAAGTACGGAAACCCGCACCTAAAGAAGCGGGCTGGCCTTGCTTCGCGCGCGCGAGGTGACTGCGAGGCTCCGGCTACACAACCTCGCAAGGAGCCCAAACGCAATGTCACCTTTGAAACGCTCGAACAACATCGCCGCCCGGATGGGGCGCTGGAGTGCGAACCACTGGAAGACTGCGGTCTTCGGGTGGCTCGCCTTCGTGATCGCCTCGCTTGCGATCGGCATGCAGGTCGGAACGAAGCAGATCTCCAACCAGGACTCGAACGTCGGCGAGTCGCGCCGCGGTGACCAGATCCTCAACCGCGCCGGCTTCAAGGCCGACCCGCAGACCGAGATCGTCGTCATCCAGAGCGAGAAGCTCCAGGCGACCGATCCCGCCTTCCGCGCGGTCATCCGCGACGAGATCCGCGCTGTCCGTGGATTCGCGCTCGTAACCAACGTCCGCTCGCCGCTCGATCCCGGCCACGCCGACCAGATCTCCGACGACGGCCGCACCGTCATGGTCACGTGGGAGATGAAGGGAACCCTCGACGAGGCCGAGAAGCGGATCGACCCGATCGTCGCGGCGACCAACCGCGTCGGCAAGGCGCACCCCGAGTTCTTCGTCGGCGAGGCCGGCGCGGTCAGCTCGGACAAAGCGATCACCAAGGCCTTCAACGGCCAGCTCGCGACCGCGGGCGAGCGCTCGATTCCGCTGACGCTGATCATCCTGCTGATCGTGTTCGGCGCAATCGTGGCGGCCGGCGTGCCGCTCTTGCTCGCGCTCACTGCGGTCGGAGCCACGATCGGCCTCGTCGCGCTGCCGAGCCAGTGGATCCCGATGGACAAGAACGTCAGCGCAGTGATCCTGCTGATCGGGCTGGCCGTCGGCGTCGACTACTCGCTCTTCTACCTCAAGCGAGAGCGTGAAGAGCGCGCCGCCGGCAAGGGCCATCGGGCCGCGTTGGAGGCCGCAGCGGCGACCTCCGGGCGCTCGGTGCTCATCTCCGGCGTCACCGTCATCGTCGCGATGGCCGGGCTGCTCTTCGCAGGCGACAAGACGTACCTGTCGTTCGGCGTCGCGACCATGCTCGTCGTCGCGATCGCGATGATCGGCTCGCTGACCGTCCTGCCCGCCCTGCTCTCGAAGCTCGGCGACCGGGTCGAGAAGGGCCGGATCCCGTTCCTCCGGCGCCTGCGCCGTGAGAGCGGCGAGAACCGCTTCTGGTCGGCGATCCTGACCCCGGCGCTGAAGCGGCCGCTCGTCTCCGCGCTCGTCGCGGGCGGCGCGCTCGTCGTCATGGCGCTTCCGGTGCTGCACATCCACACCGGCCAGATGGGCTTCGACGCGGTGCCGAAGAGCTGGCCCACCGTCGCGACGATCCTGAAGGTCCAGAAGGCTTTCCCGGGCGGCGACAGCCCCGCCGTCGTCGCGATCAAGGCCAACACGGATTCGGCCGACACGAAGAACGCGATCAACGAGCTGCGGGCGCAGGCACTCGCGAGCGGCCGGATGCACGGGCCGATCGACGTGACCGTCAACCCGTCCCACACCGTCGCGCGCGTGACGATCCCGCTCGCCGGCAAAGGCACGGACACGGAGTCGAACGCCGCGCTGAAGACGCTCCGCAAGGAGATCCTCCCCGCGACCGTCGGAAAGGTGCCGGGCGCCGAGTACGCCGTCACCGGCACGACGGCCATCACCGCCGACGACAGCTCGCTGCTGAAGCGGAAGTGGCCGATCGTGTTCGCCTTCGTCCTCGCGCTGGCGTTCGTCCTGCTGCTCGTCTCGTTCCGCTCGATCGTGATCGCGCTCAAGGCGATCCTGCTCAACCTGCTCTCGGTCGGCGCCGCGTACGGCGTGCTCGTCGCCGTCTTCCAATGGGGCTGGGGCGAGAACCTGCTGAACTTCCACAGCTACGGCGGCGTCGCCTACTGGCTGCCGATCTTCATGTTCGTCGTCCTCTTCGGGCTCTCGATGGACTACCACGTGTTCATCCTGAGCCGCGTCCGCGAGGCCTACGACCGCGGCCTGAAGACCGAGGACGCCGTCGCCCACGGGATCAAGACGACGGCCGGCGTCGTCACGAGCGCCGCGGTCGTGATGGTCGGCGCGTTCGCGATCTTCGCGACGCTCCCGCTCACCGACATGAAGCAGATGGGCGTCGGGCTCGCAGCCGCCGTGCTGATCGACGCGACCATCGTCCGGGCCGTGCTGCTGCCCGCGACGATGAAGCTCCTCGGCGACGCGAACTGGTACCTCCCGAGCTGGCTCGAGTGGCTGCCGCGCCTCGAGCACGAGCCGCGGCCCGAGGCCGAGGCGGCTCCCGAGGCCGCTCCGGCGCTCGCCTCCTAACTGGGCTCCTGACCCCCGACCGGAAGCGCCCCCTCGATGGGCGCTTCCGCGTGTTCATCCGTTCCAGCGGACGACGCTGAGGATGTTGGAGAACTCGTCCGTCCAGACCCGAAGGCCTGGGTCGCGGCGGACCGGCTTCCAGCGCGGGTCGTGCGCGAAGCGAGCGAGGTCGCTCCTGTGGCGGGCGACGACGACCCAGGTCGAGCTCGACTCGCCGCGGCGCGCGTCCGCTTCGGTGACGAGGAAGCGCTCCGTGAGCCCGACGAGCCCGAGCGAGCGGTCGATCCCCTCGATCACCGGCTCGAGGTCGAGGTAGCGGTTCGAGATGTGGAAGGCGATCAGGCCGCCGGGACGCAGCTTGCGGAGGTAGACCTGGACCGCGTCGCGGGTGAGGAGGTGGACCGGCACGGAGTCGGAGCTGAAGGCGTCGAGGACGATCAGGTCGTACGAGGAGTCCGGCGCCTTCGCGATCTCCAGGCGGCCATCGCCGATCCGCACGTGGATCTCGGCCTTCGAGTCGTGCAGATAGGTGAACCAGCGCGGGTTGGATGCGATCCGCACGACGGCGCGGTTGATCTCGTAGAAGGTGAAGCTGTCGCCCGGCCGCCCGTACGCCGCCGTCGTGCCGGCGCCGAGCCCGAGGACGGCGACGCTCCGCGGGCGGCTCGGAAGCTGCCGGAAGACCTGCCCGAGCGGACCACGCCGGATGTAGTAGCTGAGAGGCACGTCGCGGCGGCCGGGCGCGAAGCTCTCGACGCCGTGCACCGTCGTGCCGTGCGCGAACACGTGCAGCGAGCCGTTCCGCTCGACGCGGAGGACTCCGAAGAACGTGCGCTCCGCGTGCAGAGCCGGGTTCTGGACCGTCGTCATCGCCAGCACCGCCGCGATCCCGAGGCCGAAGCGAACCGGTCGCCTGGCCCACGTGGCGAGGATGACGACGCCCGCGATGTACACGCCTCGCACGGCCCACGTCCCCTGCGGCACGGTCTTCGAGGCCGTCAGCACGACGACGAGGAACGCGAACGGCAGCAACAGGTCGGCGTTCCGCCGCAGGAGCCCGGCGCCGGGCTTCGGGCGGCGCGGGCCCATCCGGAGGAGCAACGCGAGCACGATCGCGATCGGGTACTCGTAGAGGTTCGAGAAGAGAACCGGCGCCAGCAGCGCGTTGAAGGCGCCGCCGCAGACGCCGCCGAGCGAGAGCAGGAGGTAGAACTTCGTCAGCTGCTCCGGCGCGGGGCGCTCCAGCGCGAGGCGGCGGTGCACCATCAGCGCGACGAAGAACAGGTTCGCCGCGTGGAGGCCCATCGCGCCCCAGACCGGCGGCTTCGAGATCGGCAGAAGCGATGCGCCGAGCAGGAGCGAGGATCCGGCGACCGCCCAGCTGATCGCGCGCAGCGAGAGCGGCTGTCGCTTCGCAAACGCGACGACGAAGCTCAGGAGGTACAGCGCGAGCGGGATCACCCAGAGCAGCGGGACCGCGGCGATGTCGGTCGAGATGTAGTTCGTCGTCCCGAGCATCAGGCTCGAAGGGAGAGCCGCGAGCGCGACCCAGCGCGTCGCTTTGAGCGCGCCGATCGGAGCGGCCGGAGCGCGCGGCACGGCGATCGCCGCAGCCACCGGCGCCGCGGCGAGAACGCGCCAGGCGCAGAGCGCCGCGAGGATCACGAAGACCGAGTAACCGACCGTCCACAGGTGCGCCTGCTCCGCAAGCGTGAGCCGCGGCTCGATCAGGAACGGGTAGGCGAGGAGCGCGAGCATGCTCCCGACGTTTCCGGCCGCGTAGAGGAAGTAGGGGTCGCGCGAGCCGGGGTCGCCGACGGCGGCGAACCAGCGCTGGAGGACCGGGCTCGCGGTGGTCACGACGAAGAAAGGCAGGCCGGCCGCGAGGGAGAGGGCGATCAGCACCCGGAGCGCAGGAGCGCCGCCGCCCGACCCGGTGTCGGTCGAGACGGCGATCGGAAGAACGGCGAACGGCGGCAGGAGGAGCGCGAGCTGGACGAGCACCTGCCTGCGCAGGCCCGCGATCCGAACCGAGTAGTGCGCGAACGCGTAGCCGCCGAGCAGCGCGGCCTGGAAGAAGACGAGCGACACGGCCCAGACGGCAGAGGTGCCGCCGAACGACGGCAGCAGCATCTTCGCGACCATCGGCTCGACGGCGAACACCAGCGCGGCCGCGGCGAAGATCGCCGTCCCGAACAGCGTGACGGTCGCTCGCGGCCCAAGCCCCGCGAGCCTGCCGGGAATCTCGAGGGCGACGTTGTGCTCGCGCGCTTCCATTCGCCTCCTCATCGACTGCGAGGACGCGCAGCTTGAGGACACGCGTAGGGTGGTTGCGTATGGCGACCGGGCCGCAGACGTGGCACTACGGGCTGGTCGCGAGGTGGTGGTCCGAGTTCAACGTCGACGGGCCGGAGATCGAGTACTTCCGGCGCTTCGTCGAGGAGGGCCAGCCAGCGCTCGACGTCGGCTGCGGGACGGGGCGCCTGCTGCTCCCCTATCTCCGCGCCGGGCTCGACGTCGACGGCTGCGACGTCTCAGCCGACATGATCGCGCTCTGCCGCGAGAAGGCGGCTGCCGAAGGGCTGTCGCCGACGCTGTTCGTCCAGCCGATGCACGAGCTCGCGCCGCCGCGCGCGTACCGGACGATCTACGTCTGTGGCGCGTTCGGCGTTGGGAGCGACCGGACCCGAGATACCGAGGCGCTGCGGCGCTTCTTCGACGCGCTGGAGCCGGGCGGGACGCTCGTGCTCGACAACGAGGCTCCGTACGCCGACTCGAGGCAGTGGCGGCATTGGCTATCCGAGGAGCGGCGGTCGCTGCCCGAGGCTGAACGTGCGGGGCGCCGTCGCCGCGGCGCCGACGGAGCCGAGTACGAGCTCCGCTCGAGGCTGCTAGCGCTCGAGCAGTCGGCGACGTACTCGATGCACGCGCTGATGTGGAGTGACGGCGAGCTCGTCGGCGAGGAGGAGCACCAGCTCCAGCTCGCGCTTTACTTCAAGCACGAGCTGGTGCTGATGCTCGAGCGGGCCGGTTTCGGAGACGTGACCGTCCGGGGCGGGTACGACGACGCGGAGCCGACCGCCGACCACGAGTTCCTCGTGTTCGTCGCGCACAAGCCGGCGAGATCAACTCGCCAAGAAGACGCGCGCTCGCTCCATTAACTCCGTCGTTGCCTCGTGCGCGTCGACCAAGCTCGCGTGCGCGACAAATCCAGCCGCGTAGGACGCCTCGTGGCGTCGAGCTCGCGCGGCATCGAGCGCGTCGAGCAACTCCTCGTTGGGGTCTCCGAGCTGTGCGAGCGCCTCCTCGAGGCGGAGAAGGTGGGAACCGTCCCCAGGCGTGACGCGCTTTCCGACAGCCTGCAGGATCGCGTCGCACGCACAGATGCTCGCATTGTGGAGGAGAACCGTCTGCGACTCAGTGCTCAATCCCGCAATATGGGCGTCACGTAGAAACCGCTCTGCTTGGTCGAGGAAGACGCGAGCTCCGTCGCGATCGGCGTATACGTCCTCGATGCGCGCGTCGGTCATCGGTCATCCGATCGCAGTCAGATCGCCGGCGAGTGAAATGAGAGGGCCCTCGAGCACTCCTCGGACGAAGCTCGATCCGTCTGCGCGAAGGTGTCGAAACTCATCCGCACTCAGAACAGTGAGATCGATCCTGCGGCCGACTTGCTTGGCGATCGGGCGTACGGACCGTCTCAAATCGCGAAGCTCTGCATCCCCGACCACGAGCACGTCGACGTCGCTCTCGGGCCTGCGTCCCCCGGCGGCCCACGAGCCATGAATGACCGCGGCCTCGACGTCTGGTCGTTCGAGAGCTGCGCGCAGCCGCTGCTCCAGGCCGACCGTCTGGCCAAGCAGGACCGCCAACGGCTCCGTCATCGGTTCGCCACTCGCGGCGGAAAACCGGTGAGGGCGCGCTTTGGCATCCCTCACTACGATCCCGGCGCCTTCAGCCCGTCCGAGCTCGCGGTGAACCGACGAGGCCGGCGCGTCAAGGGTGGATGCGAGCTCGTCCAGCGTCCAACTTCGCTCCGGCTGAAGAAGGAGCAGGGCTAGAAGTCGCACCTGCATTTCCGAGCGGAAGAGCGGCAAGAGAGGCGGGTGGCTTGTTCGCATTACGGGGAACTATATCTCAATAAAGCGAATGGACCTTCGCCTGCGGATTGGGTTCGTTCCGCCGAACATCGCCGCGAGAGCCGGAGGAGGGACTCGAACCCTCGGCCTAGCGCTTACAAGGCGCTTGCTCTGCCAGCTGAGCTACTCCGGCCGACCTGACGCAGGTGTACACCTGTATCTGATGTAGGTGTACACCTACATCACCTGCGCCGCGAAAAGGCTACTGGAGAACCTGGCGCGACCGCTGGTGCGTGAGCACCTTTCGCTTCACGCGCTGTAGGGCATTGTCGATCGTCTTCGTGTCGCAGCCGAGCTCCGCGGCCATCTCCTCGTAGGACGAGCCCTCGAGGTACAGGCGAAGCGCGTTCGACTCCAGCTGGGAGAGGCCGGTGCCGAGGCAGAACACGAGGCTCTGGAGCTCCTCGGTCGAGATCACGCAGATGGACGGGTCGTTCACGCTCGGGCCGGGAAGCGCGTCGCCGAGGGTGCAGTCGCCGTCCGACTCCTGCCCCGCGGGCGTGTGGCTGAACGACACGTACGTGTTGAGGGGCGCGTGCTTGAAGCGCGTCGCGGTTTTGATCGCGGTGATGATCTGCCGCGTCACGCAGAGCTCGGCGAAGCTCCGGAACGAGGTCTCCTTGTCGGGGCGGAAGTCGCGCACCGCCTTGTAGAGCCCGATCAGACCCTCCTGCACGAGATCCTCCGAGTCGCCGCCGGCGAGGAAGTAAGAGCTCGCCTTCAGTCGCACGAAGCCCGTGTACCGGCGGATGAGGACGTCGAGCGCAGCGGTATCGCCGTTCCGGGTTCGCACGACAAGCTGGAGATCCTCAAGCTCCCGTGGAGCTTTCTGGGTGGCCTGCGTTGCCGTGGCTGCGCGAGCGGACATCGCCGTTCCCCTTTCCAGCGGGCAGTTCCTGGATCCGTCGCGTCGGGCGATCGGCCAAGTCTCACCCTCAGGTTGAGGCGGAAGATAGCAGTAGGACCAGCGCAACACAAGAGGTTTGCACTGGACCCATCCTGCTACGAACGTGCGTTCGTTAGAGGCCGCGCCGACGCCGCTCGAGCTCCGCGCGCGTCGCGTCGTCGAGGCGGTCGCGAACGCGAGAGCCACGGCCCTCGGCATGAGTGGTCGGCTCGAGGTCCCCGAGGAACGTCTGCGAGCTCACCTTCGCCACGTCCGGACCGGCCGCGCCACGAATCGTCAGGTCGGAAGAGACCAGGCACACCTCCTCCGTCGCCCGGTGCTCTGCGGCCAGGCGCTCGAGCAGCGTGTCGGCATGTGACGCGTACCGAACCTCCAGCGGACCGATGTTCTCGTCCGTGCCGACGCCGTCGAAGACGACGACCCCGCGCGCGCCCCTCGTCGCGACGAAGCTCGCGAGTGCGTCGCGCAGCTCGCGGACGTCGGCGAACGCGCCGGCGTGGAGCAGGTTGTAGCCGTCGAACAGGTAGAGCGTCGGGTCAGCCAGCGCGCTGCCTCCGTGCCTCGTACAACAGCAATGCCGCCGCGACGCTCACGTTGAGGGACTCCGTCCGACCCGCAAGCGGGATCGAGACGGCGGCGTCGCAGGTTCGGCGGACGAGCGGCCGGAGACCCTTCCCCTCGGCGCCGAAGACGAACGCGAGACCGCCGGTGAGGTCGGCGTTCCACATCGACTGCTCCGCCTCGGCCGTGGCTGCAAGGACCCAGAGGTCGCCGCGCTTCACCTCCGCGAGGTACCGCGCGAGATTGGTCACGACTGCGATCGGCAGGTGCTCGACGGCCCCAGCCGAGGCCCGCGCGACCGCCGGCGTCACCCGCGCCGACCCGTGGGCCGGGAGGACGACCCCGGTCGCCCCGGCCCCCTCCGCGCTGCGGACTACGGCGCCGAGGTTCCGCGGGTCCGTCACCTGGTCGAGGCAAGCGAGGAGCGGCGACTCGGAAGCGGCGAGCTCGTAGGCATCCGCGTACACGTACGGCTCACACCACGCGACGACGCCCTGGTGGTCGCGCGTCCCCGCCGCCTCGCTCAGCACGCGCTCGGCCTTGACCTGAACCCGAGGTCGATCCGTCTCGCGCAGCCATGGCTCTGCCTTGAGCGCGCGCTCCGTCGTCCACAGCTCCAGCACCTCGCGCGTGCCGCGCAGCACCTCGCGCACCGGGCGCCGGCCGTACACCAGCTCTCGGGTCACCGCTTCGGCACGAGCCGGTAGCCGGGCGGGTCCGCGATGTCGCGCACCTCCCACCCCTCCGCCTCGATCGCGCGCCGCAGCTCGTCCGCGCGCTCGAAGTCGCGTGCGGCCCGGGCGGCGGCCCGCTGCTCGGCAAGGTCGACCACGTGTGGGGGCGCCGGCGGCGGCGCCGCCTCGATCCCGAACAGCGCGAGCCCGCGGCGAACCGGCTCGACGGCGCCGCGAGACCGCCAGCGGTGCAGGACGGCGAGTGCGTCGGGCGTGTTGAAGTCGTCGTCGAGCACGCGCGCGAGCTCGTCCTCGTCGGCCTCCGCGGCCGAATCCTCGAGCAGCGCGTCGCGGAACGTCTCGAGCTGGGCGCGCGCGCGCTCCATCGCTTCTTCCGAGAAGTCGAGCGGCTTCGACCAGTGGCCGGTCATGAAGTAGAGCAGCACCGTCTCGCGGCCCCAGCGATCGATCGCGTCGCGAAGCGTGACGAGGTTTCCGACCGACTTCGCCATCTTTTCCCCCGCCGCGGCGAGCATCCCGTTGTGCATCCAGATGCGCGCGAAATCGTGGCCGAGAGCGCGCGACTGGGCGAGCTCGTTCTCGTGGTGCGGGAAGACAAGGTCGAGCCCGCCGCCATGGATCTCGAAGACGGGGCCGAAGATCTCCTCCGCCATCACCGAGCACTCGACGTGCCAGCCCGGCCGTCCACGCCCCCACGGCGAGTCCCACCACGTGTCCTCGTCCGGCTTGTTCGCCTTCCACAGCGCGAAATCGCGCGGATCCTCCTTCAGCGGGTTCGGCTCCTGCTCCTCGACGGCGTCCGGCCGCTGCCCCGAGAGACGCCCGTACTCGGGGTCGACGGCGACGCGGAAATAGACGTCGCCCTCGATCGCGTAGGCGGACCCGCGGTCGATCAGCTGCTCGATGAAGCGCACGATCTGCGGGACTACCTCCGTCGCTCTCGGAAGCTCGTCGGGCATCCCGAGCCCTAGGTCGGCCGTGTCCTCCAGGTACCAGTCGGTCGCCTGCCGCGCGAGCTCGGCGCTCGCGCCCGGCGCGGCGTTGTAGATCTTGTCGTTGATGTCCGTGATGTTGTGGACGAGCGTCGCCTCGTACCCGCGCAGGCGCAGCCACGTTCGCAGCCACATCCCGAGGACGAACGGGCGCGCGTTGCCGATGTGCGCCCGCGCGTAGACGGTCGGACCGCAGAAGTACATCCGGATCGGCCCCGGCGGCGGCGGAAGCTCCTCGACGCGCCGCGAGAGCGTGCTATAGAGCCGCATCGACCCGCCGGAGCGCCTCGTCGCGCGGGAGAGCGGCGATCACCGCGGCGAGCTCGGGCCCACGCTCTCGCCCGGTCAGCGCCCGGCGCAGCGCCCGCAGGTCTCCCCCGACCGCCTTGAGCTCGCGGACGATCCCCTTTGCATCGAGGCCGTTCTGGGCAAGCTCCCGGAAGCGAACGAGCGTCTCGGGCGCGGCGACCGGAGCGGGATCCGGCGCGGCCAGCACGACCTCGGCGAACTCGCGCGCCTCGCGCAGGTCTCTCGCACCCCGCATCACCGGCACGGCACTCGCAGGAACGTCGGCGCGCGCCGCGAGCTCGTCGTCGCTCATCCGCTCGATCGCCTCCGTCGAGAGCCGACGGATCCGGGCCAGGTCGAGCCGGACGTCGTGGCGCGGCAGGCCGAGCTCGTCGAGGTACGCTCGGACGGCCTCGCCCGGAATGCCCGCGTCGCGAAGCGACGCGACCGTGGCGCCCTCGGCCCGCTTGGACAGCTTCTTTCCGTCCGGGCCGAGGACGAGCCCGTGGTGGACGAACTCGGGCGGGGGCGCGCCGAGCGCCTCGAACAGTCGGCGGTGGAGCGCCTCGTTCGGGCGGTGGTCGTTGCCGCGAACGAGGTGCGTGATGCCGAAGTCGACGTCGTCGACCACGCTTGCCAGGTGATAGGTCGCGGTGCCGTCTCCGCGGACGAGCGTGATCCCGTCGAACCGCCCGCCGAGCAGCTCGGCGGCCTCCCGATATCGCTCGCCCCGCTCACTCTGCCGAACAGGCCCTTCGTCCCATTCGATCCCCAGCCACTCGAGGTCGCGAAGGATCGCCGCCTCGCCGCCGGGGAGATTTCGCGCAGGATCCGTGTCGTCGATCCGAAGCAGCATCCAGGCGCCGACGCGGCGGTTGGCGGCGGCGCTCAGCGCGTTGCCGATGTGGAGCGAGCCGGTCGGGCTCGGCGCGAAGCGGACGCGGGCCATCCGTCCAATCTACAAGCCGGACGGCGAGTTATAAGTGTCCGATGCGGCTGCTCCTCGTCGCGACGGTGCTTCTCTCCGCGGCCGTTCTCGCGCTGACGCCGTCGACGGGCGCCACCGTCGGCTGCGGCCGGATCTCGATCACTCCGTACGGCTCGAACCGACAGCTCGCGTACGCGGTGCGGATCGCGGCCGGCCGCGTCTCGTGCACGACCGCGCGGCGCGTGATGCGGACCTTCATGGCGAAGAGCGTCTTTCCACGCGGCTGGTTCTGCGTCCGCGGCCATGCAAGTCAGGGCCAGAAGTGGGCCGCCTCGTGCGGAACCGCGGCCGGCGCGGACGTGAAGGCCTACGGCCCGATGCGCCTGTGAGCGCCCAGCCCCGAAGGCGCCGCGTCGGCGACGATCCCCACGAGATCTCGGTCCTGGAGGAGGCGATCCTCGACCGACTCGACCGTGCCGGAGTGCGCGAGCCGGCCGACGAGGCCTTCGTCCGGTACCGGTACGCGAATCAGCTGCAGAACTACTGGAGCTGGAACGGCCTCTACGCGCTCGCGTTCTTGGTCGTCACGATCGGCGTGGTCGTCACGAGCCTTGCCTCTTCGAGCATCGCGGCGGGTTCGGGCACGCGAGACTGGGCACGTTGGGCGATCCTGTTCCACGGCATCGTCGGGGAGACGGGGCCGGAAGGGCCACCGCCTGCTGCGCCGCGGTGACCCGGATGCAGGAGCTGCTCCTCGGCTGGTACCGCGCGAACGGGCGCGACCTGCCGTGGCGGCGGACTCGGGATCCGTACGCGATCCTCGTCAGCGAGGTCATGCTCCAGCAGACGCAGGTCGAGCGCGTCGTTCCGCGCTACCTCGCCTGGCTACCGCGGTGGCCGACGGTCGAGTCGCTTGCGGCCGCGTCGACGGCGGACGTGATCCGGGAGTGGCAGGGGCTCGGCTACAACCGGCGCGGGCTGAACCTTCACCGCGCGGCGGTGCGCGTCGCTGCGAGCGGGTGGCCGGACGATCTCACCGAACTGCCGGGCGTCGGGCCGTACACCGCTGCGGCCGTCGGCGCCTTCGCGTTCGGGCGAGCGGTGCTTCCGGTCGACACGAACGTCCGGCGGGTCCACGAGCGTACGGGCGCTGCCTTCGACCCGGAGGCGGCACAGGCGTTGATGGACCTTGGCGCAACCGTCTGTCTCGCGCGTGTCCCCAGGTGCCAGGTCTGCCCGCTCGCCGGCGACTGTCCTTCGCGAGGGCGGCGATTCGAGCCGCTTCGCCGCCAGTCGCGCTTCGAAGGCTCGTTCCGGCAGCGGCGGGCGCGGACGCTCAAGCTCGTCGCCGAGGCGCCGCGCGACGTGGGCGAGCTCGACCGCGCTGCGGTCGAGGCGCTCACGGCGGACGGCCTCGTAGTCGAGTCGGGCGGTGTCGTGGCGCTGCCCGCGTAGGTACCCTCCCACGCACGCGCTACGACCGCCTGATCGAGGACTTGCGAGCGGCCGTGCTCGACACGCGCGGCGAGCTCGCGCCCGAGGTTCGGCATGCCGCCGCGAGCGGCGCCGATCTCCCGGACGACCTCGAACGCTGGGTGACGAAAGTGCGGGAGAGTGCATACGCGATCACCGACGCGGACATGGCCGATGTGCGCGCGGCCGGCTACTCCGAGGACGCGATCTTCGAGGCGACTTTGGCCGCGGCAGTCGGCGCCGGCCTCGAGCGCTACAACGCGGGGGTGCGCGCGCTCCGATGAGGCTCGCCTGCGTCACGGACGCGTATACCGGCGAGCCGACCGTCGACGTCGTGAAGACCCTGCACTACCGGCCGGAGGTCTTCGGGCGCGCGTACTCCGCTGCCGTCGACGCGGCAATGCGCGGGCCGTCCGATTGGAGCCCCGGCGAGCGCGAGCTCTTCGCGGCGTTCGTGTCGGCCCGGAACCAGTGCGTGTTCTGAACGAGCTCCCACGGCGCGGTCGCGTCGTACGCGCTCGGCGAGGAGGTCGCACAGGCGGTGCTCGACGACTGTCGGACGGCGCCGGTCTCCGACGGCCTGCGCGCGACGCTCGGGTTCCTCGAGCGGCTGACCCTCGAGCCGGAAGCGCTCACGCCCGCGGACGCCGACGCGGTTCGAGCCGCGGGAGTCTCGGACGATGCCCTTCTGGACGCGATCGCCGTGGCCGCGCTCTTCAACGTCATCGACCGGGTCGCCGACGCGCTCGCGTTCGACGTCCCGCCGCCCGAGGCGTTCGCAGCACGCGCCGAGCAGATGCTCGCTACGGGGTACGCGCTCGACTGAGCAGCGCGACCGCCTGAGCTGCAAGCCCTTCGCCGCGGCCGGTGAAGCCGAGGCGGTCGGTCGTCGTCGCCCGCACCGCGAGGCGGGCGGGATCGACCTCGAGCGCCGCGGCGAGGCGGTCGCGCATCTCGAGCCGGTGCGGCGCGAGACGCGGCTCCTCCCCGACGAGCACGACGTCCGCATTCGTGAGCTCGAAGCCGAGTCCGCGGACGCGCTCGTAGGCGAGCCGGAGCAGGTCGAGCGACGACGCGCCGGCCCAGCGCGAATCGGCAGCCGGGAACATCGCGCCGATGTCGTCGAGGCCGGCGGCGCCGAGGATCGCGTCGACCAGGGCGTGCGCGATCACATCCCCGTCGGAATGTCCCGCGAGGCCACGGCCTGACGGGAACGTGACGCCTCCGAGGACGAGCGGGACGCCCTCTTCGAAGGCGTGGGCGTCGACGCCGATCCCGACGCGAACCTCCGTCACCCGAGCGGCTCCTGCCGCCGCCGGCGCAGGTCGAAGATGGTGACCGTGTCGTAGCCTGCCGCGCGAGCGTGGTCGGCGGCGCGATCGACGTCGCGGCCGACGTGCTCCGGGACGTGCGCGTCGGAGGCAAGGGTGATGGGCACGCTGAGCTCGCGGCACCGCCGTAGAAGCGACGCGTCCGGATAGAGCTCGCCGACCGGCTTGTGCAGGCCTGCGGCCGAGACCTCGACGCAGACTCCGGCGGCCGCGATCGCCTCGGCGGCGTCTTCGTGCAACTCCTCGACGACGCGCGGGTCCGGCCTCCGTCCGAAGAACTTGACGAGGTCGGGATGCGACAGCACGTCGAAGAGGCCGCTCCCGGCCGCTTTGGCCAGTGCGGCGAAGTACGCGCGCCAGCCGGCCTCGTCGGCGAATGCCGGGTCCATGTCGACCGACTGCCCGTCGACGAAGTGAACCGAGCCGAGGAGGTAGTCCCACGGGTACGGCGCGAGCAAGGCGGCAAGCTCGTCGACGTGCTCGGGGAGAAAGTCGACCTCGAGCCCGAGCTTGACCGGCAGCCCGCGACGCTTCCCCTCCTCGACGGCCGCGACGTACTCGTCGAGGTCGTCGCCCCATCGGTCCTGCATCCACGGCACGTCCCAGATCGCCTCGCCCTGCCGGAAGTGGTAGCCGTGGTCGGAGATCCCGATCTCGTCGACGCCCGCCCGCCGAGCCTGCTCGACGTGCAGCTCGAGCCGATCGACGAGGTAGCGCCCACCCGACTCCGCCCCGGGCCGGTCGCGGAGGTGCATGTGGTAGTCGACGATCACGCGACGCCCCTCGCCGACCGCCGGGCCGCCGTGCCCCCACGCGGCCCCAGGGGTCCCCCGGGACCCCCTGCGATCAGCCTATCGGGAGGAAGCGCACGTGTCTGTGCCAGCTTCGTGCCGAATCGGTCACGACGGCGACGCCCGGTCATCGCTCCTCCGTTAGCAGCCGCTCGAGCCACTCGAGGTCGGAGGGGTCCGTGACCTTCAGGAGACGTCGGTCGCCGGGCACGACACGCACCCTGCCCCCCTTTCGCTCGACCAGCGAGGCGCAGTCGCTCGCGCCCGAGACGTCGCCGGCGAACGCGTCGCGTAGCACCGGGGCGACGAACGCCTGCGGCGTCTGCACGGTAACGAGCCCGGCCCGGTCGACCGTCTCGACCACCGTCTCGCGCTCGACCCGCTTCACCGTGTCCGGAATGGGCAGCGCAGGCACGACGCCGTCCCATCCTTCCGAGAGCGGCGCCAGCACGCGCTCGACCACCTCGGGCGGAAGCAACGGCCGGGCGGCGTCGTGGACGAGCACGACCGCCGCGTCCTCCGGCACCTCGGCGAGCGCGAGCCGCACCGAGTCCGCGCGCGTCGCACCGCCAGCGACGCAGGCGACGACCTTGCCACAGCCGAGCTCCTCCGCGAGCAACACGCACGAGTTCTCCCACTCCGGCGGGGCCGCTACCACGACTGAATCCACCCACTCCGAGTCGTCGAGCCGCTCGAGGCTCTCGGCCAGGAGCGGGCGGCCGCCAAGCCGCGCCAAAGCCTTCGGCCGGTCCAATCCCAGACGGTCGCCGCGTCCGGCCGCGACGACGATCGCCCAAACGCTCACGCGCGGCGGGCCGCTCTGCGCGCGAACGGTCTACGCCGTCGCGCCGGCCTTGGCCTTCTTCGACGCGCCGTTCGTGGCGTTGCCCACGTCCGTGAGGACCTCGTCCAGCCAGGCCCCCGCCTCGTCCTCGTCGAGCTCCATCGCGTACATGAGCTCGCTCGCGAGGATCTTCTTGGCCTTGACGAACATCTGCTTCTCGCCGGTCGAGAGCCCCTTCTCGTGGTCTCGGAGCGAAAGGTTCCGGACGACCTCGGACAGCTCGAGGATGTCGCCTGTCTTCATCTTGTCGCGGTTGTGCTTGAACCGCCGGTTCCAGTTCTTCGGCATCTGGGTGCCGCCGCCGGTCAGGGCCTTGAGGACGACCTGCACCATGTCCTCGTCGATCACCTTCCGCAGGCCGACCTTCTCGGCGTTTTCGGACGGCACGTTGACCGTCATGTCGTTGTGGAGGATCTGAATCGTGAGGTACTCCCGGCTCTGGCCGAGGACCTCACGCTTCTCCTTCTTCACGACCGTGCCTGCCCCGTGGTGCGGATACACCACTTTGTCACCGACGTTGTACAAGCCGCCCCCTTCGTCGAGCCTTAGTCGCCAAGACGCCGGCGCGGGAGATCACGCGCCGGCGGAATCTCGGCAGTATAGCGAAGATTCTGTAAAAGTGCCAACTTAGCAGGGATTTCTCCGAGAAATCCCTGCTCATCCGCTACTCGGCCGCGGCTTCCTCGAGGGCGAGCGCGACGGCTCGGCGAAGCGTCTCGGCGGGGGCGAGCGCCAGCTTCGCGTGAGCGGGCGTGCCCGCCGGCGCCACGACCGCGAGGAGCCCGAGCTTCGCGCACTCCTCGAGCCGGCGTTCCGACTGCGCCGCTGCACGGAGGCGACCCGTGAGACCGATCTCGCCGAAGGCCGCGGTCCCCTCGCGCACCGGAGCTCCCCGCGCGGCCGAGGCGATCGCGAGCGCGATCGCGAGGTCCGCCCCCGGCTCGTCGATCCGGACCCCGCCGGCGACGTTGACGAAGACGTCCGCCTGAGCGAGCGCGACACGGGCGTGACGACCGAGGACAGCGACGATCATCGCGAGGCGCCTCGGGTCGACGCCGGTGGCGACCCGGCGCGGCATTGCGAGGTCGGTCTGCGCGACAAGCGCCTGGATCTCGAGCAGGATCGGTCGCGTCCCCTCGAGCGCGCACGCGACCGCGGCGCCGGCCTCGCCCGCGACGGTTCGGCCGAAGAGCTCCGACGGGTCCGGGACGCCTGCGAGGCCGGCGCCCGTCATCTCGAACACGCCGAGCTCGTTCGTCGACCCGAAGCGGTTCTTCGCCGCGCGCAGGACGCGGTGGGCGTGGTAGCGGTCGCCCTCGAACTGCAACACGCAGTCCACGAGGTGCTCCAGCACGCGCGGCCCCGCAACAGCGCCGTCCTTCGTGACGTGGCCGACCAGGATCGTCGCGACGCCGGCCTCCTTCGCCACGCGCAGGAGCCGCGCCGCCGCCTCCCGCACCTGCGCGACCGAGCCTGGCGCCGAGCCGAGCTCCGAGGAGTACAGCGTCTGGACCGAGTCGATCACGCAGACGGCGGGCCGCTCGCGCTCGAGCGTGGCGCAGACCGCCTCCAGCTCGGTCTCCGCGAGGATCTCGACGCGCTCGGCGCCACCGAGGCGCGCCGCGCGCAGCTTCACCTGAGCCGTCGACTCCTCACCCGTGACGAGCAGCGCGCGGCGCCCCTTCGAGATCGCAGCGAGCGCGGTCAGGAGCAGGGTCGACTTGCCGACGCCGGGCTCGCCGCCGAGCAGGACGAGCGACGCCGGGACGATCCCGCCGCCGAGGACGCGGTCGAGCTCGGCAACGCCAGTCGGGATGCGTGCCGCCTCCTCGGCCTCGACGTCGACGAGCCGGAGCAGCGGCCTCGGCGCGGCCGAGCCCGGCGCAGCGGGAGGCGCCTCCTCCTGGAGCGTCCCGAACGACCCGCAGCTCGGGCACTTGCCGAACCAGCGCCCGGAGCTGTAGCCGCACTCGACGCACGCGAACTGGACCGCGGCCTTCGCCATGCCTCCGAGTCTAGGGTCGGGTCAGGACGCCGACTGTGCCGACTCCGCGCCGATCCGTCCACGAGCCGGCGCAGCCCCGCGCCGCCCGGCCGAGGCGACCAGGAGCGCCGCTAGCACGCCGGCGACGCCGAGGAGCTGGAGCGCCGACGGCGCCTCGCCGAGGATCGCCGCCGCGAAGAGCACGGAGAGGACCGGCTGGAGCGTCAGCAGCACCGAGGTCAGCGCCGCCGGGAGCCGTGGGAGCGAGACGGCGATCACGAGCCAGCCGAGCGCCTGTGAGCTCAGCGCCAGGAGGACGAGCCAGCCCTGCGCGCGGAGCGACGGCGTCAAGTCGAGGTCGCGGAACGCGACGCCGAGGAGCGCGGAGCCGATCGCCGCCACGATCGTCGCGTCGCAGAGCGGCCCAGCGACCCGCCGGAGATCCGCGCTTCCCCGCCGCAGGGTCAGCAGGAAGCCGGTGTACGCAAGGGCGGTGACGATGCCGTAGAAGACGCCGAGGCCCGGGTTGCGGCCATAGGCGCCCGAGCCGACTGCGCCCGAGATGAGGACGACGCCGCCGAGCGAGATCGGGATCGCCAGGAGCGTGCGCGCGCGCAACCGCTCGCTGAGGAGGAGCCACGCGATCGGCCCGACGAGGACGACCTGGAGGTTCCCGAGAACGGTCGCGAGCCCGGCGCCGACCTCCTCGACCGCGTGGTGCCACGCGACCAGGTCGACGGCGAAGAACGTCCCCGCCGCCGCGGCGAAGAGCCGAGCCCGCCGCGAGCGTGGCCCGTACCGCCGGTCCTCGCGCCTCGCGAGCCACCAGAGCGGCGGCAGCGCCCACAGGCACCGGAAGAACGCGCCCGTCGAGGGCGAGACGTGCGCGACGCGGAAGAGGATCCCGGAGAACGCGATGCAGAACGCGCCGACGAGCGCGGCGAGAACGGGCGTCTCGACGAGGCGGCGCTTCACCACCGCAGGCTATCGCCGGTGTACGGTCACGCGGATGAGGTTCGGCGCGCTCCTCGCTGGTGCGGTCGCCCTCACGCTCGCGGCGCCTGCGGGCGGCACGATCCGGAGGGACGGGATCGGCGGCGTCCGGCTGGTGATGACTCCGCGGCAGGTCTGGGCGGTGCGCGGCCGCCCCGACCGCGTCGTAAATCGCCGGCAGTGGGCGGTCGGCTACCTGCCGCTGACGTACGTCTATCGGCGCCCGCGACTCCGCATCGACTTCCTGAACGGCGGTCGGGGGCTTACCGTCTGGTCGATCACGACCACGGATCCGACGGAGCGGACGGCCGCCGGCGTCGGCGTCGGAGATCGCGAGGCGCGCGTCCGCACCTACGCGCCGTTCTGCCGAAGGGAGCGCCGACGCCGCTTCTGCTCGACGACTAACGAGGGCGGTGTCGGCGGGACGTTCTTCGAGATCCGGGACGGCCGCGCGGTGAGCGTGACCGTCAGCGCGCCGCCGTTCTGACGAACCTCAGTCGGGCAGGTGGATCACGACGCTGGACACTGCCTTGTCGTGCCAGGTCTGATTCTGCGCGTCCCAGAGCGGCCACAGTCCGTCGAGGACGACCAGCACCGCGCAGACGAAGTTCAGCACGAAGTACAGGAGCCAGCGGCCGAACGCGCGGCCGTAGCCGATCGTCGCCGCGGTCTCGGCGTCGACGACCTTCAGGCCGAGCCAGCGCTTCGCGTACGTCTGGCCGGAGCGACCGTGCATGACCGTGTAGTAGATCGGAGGGACGAGGAAGAGCGCTGCCACGACGAGCACGAGCCCGGCGGCCGTAAGCGGCTCGTTGTCCGGATCGGCCGCGAGGGCGAGCCCGAGCAGCGCGAATCCCGGCACGGTGGTCAGCAGGATCAGCATCTGGTCGATCAGGTACGCGGCCAGGCGGCGCCCCCACGACGCCAGCGTCGGCACCCCTTCCGGGCGCACCATCCCCGTCGCCTGCACGGGCCGATCCTAAATGCGAGACGGCGGCCGCGACGACCGCCGTCCGGGTGGACCTATTCGTCCGGTTCCGCGCCCTCTGGCTCTTCGGCCGGGGCCTCGGGCGGGACGGTGACCGCTTCGGGGGCGGGCGGCGCGCCCGGGATGATCGTGATGTCGACCTCGTCGTCGTTCTTGCGCGCGACGAGGATCGTCGCGTTCGGCTCGAGCGAGCGGCCGAGGACGAAGTCGGCGAGCGGGTCCTCGATGAAGCGCTGGATGGCGCGGCGCAGCGGCCGGGCCCCCATCGTCGGGTCGTAGCCCTTCTCGACGAGGAGCTCCTTCGCCTCGTCCGTGAGCTCGAGCGTGGTCTCGTGCGTCGCCATCTGCTCGCGCAGCCGGCGCAGGACGAGGTCGACGATGGTCTTGATCTCCTCCCGCGTCAGCTTGTGGAAGACGATGATCTCGTCGATCCGGTTCAGGAGCTCGGGCCGGAAGACCTTCTTCAGCTCGCTCATGACGCGCGTCTTCATGTCCTCGTAGGACAGGCCGGACTCGTCGCCGATCGAGAAGCCGAGGCCCACGTTCTTCGAGATCGAGGCCGCGCCGATGTTCGACGTCATGATCACGATCGTGTTCCGGAAGTCGACCTTGCGCCCCTGGGCGTCGGTCAGCTTCCCGTCCTCGAGGATCTGGAGGAGGATGTTGAAGACGTCCGGGTGCGCTTTCTCGATCTCGTCGAGGAGGACGACCGAGTACGGCTTCCGGCGGACTGCCTCGGTGAGCTGGCCGCCCTCGTCGTAGCCGATGTAGCCCGGAGGCGACCCGACGAGCCGGGACACGGAGTGCTTCTCCATGTACTCCGACATGTCGACCTGGATCATCGCGTCCTCGTCGCCGAACAGGAACTCGGCGAGCGTCCGCGCCAGCTCGGTCTTCCCGACGCCTGACGGGCCGAGGAATCTGAACGAGCCGGTCGGCCGCTTCGGATCCTTGATCCCGGCTCGGGCGCGGCGGATCGACTTGGAGACGGCGACGATCGCCTCCTCCTGGCCGACGACGCGCTTGTGCAGCTCCTCCTCCATGCGGATGAGCTTCTCGGACTCGGCCTCGGTGAGCTTGAAGACCGGGATGCCGGTCCACATCGAGACGATGTCGGCGATCTCCTCCTCGCCGACCTCGGGCTGCTCCTCGGCGGACTCGTTCGAGCGCCAGTTCTCCTCCAGCTCCCGCTTCTTCTGCGTGAGCTTCCGCTCCTTGTCGCGGAGGGACGCGGCCTTCTCGAATTCCTGCGCCTCGATCGCCGCTTCCTTGTCCTTGCGAACCTTTTCGATCTCCTCCTCGAGCTCGCGGTAGCGCGGCGGCGCGCTCATCGAGCGGATGCGCATGCGCGAAGCGGCCTCGTCGATCAGGTCGATCGCCTTGTCCGGGAGGTGCCGGTCCTGGATGTACCGGTCGGCGAGAACCGCGGCCGCGCGCAGCGCGTCGTCGGAGATCTTGCAGCGGTGGTGCGCCTCGTAGCGGTCGCGCAGGCCGCGCAGAATCTGGACCGAGTCGTCGACCGACGGCTCGTCGACGCGGATCTGCTGGAAGCGCCGCTCGAGCGCCGCGTCGCGCTCGAGATACTTGCGGTACTCGTCGAGCGTCGTCGCGCCGATCGTCTGCAGCTCGCCGCGCGCCAGCGCCGGCTTCAGGATCGATGCCGCGTCGATCGCGCCCTCGGCAGCACCGGCACCGACGAGGTTATGCAGCTCGTCGATGAAGAGGATGATGTCGCCCCGCTGCATGATCTCCTTCATCACTTTCTTCAGGCGCTCTTCGAACTCGCCGCGGTATTTCGAGCCCGCGACGAGCGCAGCGAGGTCGAGCGTGTAGATCTGCTTGCCCTTCAGGAGCTCCGGGACCTGATTCGACGCGATGCGCGCGGCCAGGCCCTCGACGACGGCGGTCTTACCGACTCCAGGCTCGCCGATCAGCACAGGGTTGTTCTTCGTGCGCCGCGAGAGGATCTGCATCACGCGCTCGATCTCGGTCTGGCGCCCGACCACGGGGTCGAGCTTCGACTCGGCGGCCAGCTTCGTCAGGTTACGCCCGAACTGGTCGAGGAGCTTGGAGCTCT
>DASUZD010000304.1:0-5244 GCA_036377055.1 Gaiellaceae bacterium
GGCGTCGACGGCGAGCGCGTCGTCGGCGTCGCGGCGATGAGCTTCTTCCGGATGATCCTCGACGGCCGCGAGCGCGAGGTCGCGATCCCAGTCCATGTAGCGACCGAGGCGCCGTACCGGCGGCAGGGAATCTTCTCGGAGCTCGAGCTGAACAACGAGCGCGAGGCGACCGCGGACGGGTCGCCGATCACGATCACGTTCCCGAACGCCGCTTCGCACCGGATCTTCGTCGGCCGGCTCGGGTGGATCGACCTGCCGGGGCGGCGCGTTTGGGCTCGGCCGCTGCGTGCCGCCGGCGTCGTTCGCTATTTCGCCCGGCGTCCGAGCCCGGTCGGCGGCTTGAGGCCTGCTTCGGGCGTGCGGAGCGATGGCGACGTGCGGATCGAGCCGCTCGAGCGCTTCCCGTCCGAGGTCGACGGCGTCTGGCGCGCCGCCGCTCCTGCCTACGCGAACCACGTCATCCGGGACGCGCAATTCCTGAACTGGCGCTACGCCGACACGCCGCGGACGTACCGCCGCTTCGGCGCGTACCGCGACGGCCGGCTGCGCGCCGTCGCGATCGTCGGCCACACCGTCAAGCAGGGCGTCTCAAGCGGCTTCCTCGCGGATCTCGTCAGCGAGCCCGAGGCGGACGCAGAGCGCGTCGCGTTGCTCCGGCGCGCCGCGGCCGACCTGGAGGCCGACGCGCTTATCGCGCTCCCGCCGCGCACCCAACGCGCGTCGTTCGTGCGCGCGGGCTTCCTCCCGACGAACCGGAAGATCCGCTTCGTCGGCAAGGTGCTGAACCCGGACGGCCGCCTCGACCCCGACCCGGCCGCGTGGCACTTCACGCTCGGCGACTTCGACTTCTTCTGATGCGATGGCCGTAGCGGCCACGTCCGGGGTCAGACCCCGGACGTGGCCCCGGCGGGCGCGTCGTCTGAGGCCACGCGAACCTAGAATCCTGGCGTGAGCGCTTACAAGATCGCCAACGTGAAGGAGATCGAGGACTCGGCGGACAAGTTCGGGTACGCCCCGAACATGGAGGCGCGGTTCGGGCGCGGGCCGCTCGAGGCCGAGCGGTCGGGCATCAGCTACCAGCGTCTCTCGCCGAACTTCCGTGGCCCTTTCGGACACCGGCATGCCGAGCAGGAGGAGACGTACGTCGTCGTCGGCGGAAGCGGCCGCGTCAAGCTCGAGGACGGCGTCCACGAGCTCGTGCAGTGGGACGCGCTGCGAGTCGCGCCGCAGTCGACGCGCGGCTTCGAGGCCGGGCCTGAGGGAATGGAGCTGCTCGTCTTCGGCGCCGGACCGGGCGGCGAGGTGGAGCTCGTGCACGACTGGTGGCCGACCGACTGACGAAGCTCGTCTTCGTCACGCAGCAGGTCGATCCGGCGCATCCCGCGCTTGCTGCGACGGTGCCGAAGGTGCGCGCGCTCGCGGCCCGCGTCGACGAGCTCGTGGTGCTGGCCGACGAGGCCGTGCCCGAGGCGCTCCCGGCCAACTGCCGCGTCCACAGTTTCCGCGCGCGGGCGAAGGCAAGGCGCGGCCTTCGCTTCGAGACGGCGCTCGCGCGCGAGCTGCGCGGGCTCTCCGCGGTCGTCGCCCACATGTGTCCGATCTACGCGGTGCTGGCGGCGCCCGTCGTGCGACCGCTCCGGGTCCCGCTCGTCCTCTGGTTCACGCACTGGCGCGCGAGCCGCCTGCTGCGGCTCGCGGAGCGCGCATCCACTGCGGTCGCGACCGTCGACCGGCGTTCGTTCCCGCTGCCCTCGCCCAAGGTGCGCCCGATCGGACACGGGATCGACTTCTCGGAGTTCCCGTGCGTCGAGCCGCGGCGCGACAGCGTGCTCCACGTGCTGGCGCTCGGCCGGTATTCGCCGGCGAAAGGGCTCGAGACCGTCCTCCGCGCGCTCGCCCAGGTCGACGACGCACGCCTCGTCGTCCACGGCCCGGCGTTGACGGAGCACGAGCGGTCTCACCGCGGAGAGCTCCTCAAGCTCGCAGCCCACCTCGGCCTCGTCGGCCGCGTCCACCTCGAGGACGCCGTCAACCGCGCGCAGGTGCCGAAGCTGTTCGCGGAGAACGACCTGCTCGCGAACAACATGCGCGCGGGCGCTCCCGACAAGGCGGTCTACGAGGCTGCCGCGAGCTGCCTGCCCGTGGTCGCGTCGAATCCCGTCTTCGACTCGCTGCTCGAGCCTGAGCTTCGGTTCGAGCGCGACGACCCGCGTGAGCTGGCCGAGCGGCTGCGGGCGTTCGCGGCGCTCGCCCCGGCGCAACGGGCGAAGCTCGGGCGCGCCCTCCACGACCGGGTCGCCGAGGCACACTCCGTGGAGTCGTGGGCCGATGGGATCCTGGCGACGGCGGGACTGCGATGAGCGACCTGATCCTCCACACGCAGAAGGTGGCCGGCATCTCCGGCTCGGAGGCGCACCTACTCTCGCTCCTGCCGCGCTTGCGCGAGCGCGGCTGGAACGTGCGGATGCTGATGCTGCACGAGCACGAGCCTGGCGCGCGGGAGTTCGCGCGTGAGCTTCGCGACCGCGGTGTGCCACTCGACGCGATTCCGCTGCGCGCCGACGTCGACCCGATCGCGTTCCTCCAGCTCGCTGCATACCTCACTCGACACCGGCCCGCGCTGCTGCACACGCACCTCGTCCACGCGGACGTCTACGGCCAGCTCGCGGGCACGCTGGCGCGCGTCCCGCTCCGGTTCTCGACGAAGCACGGCTTCAACGAGTTCCGCGAGGGACGCGAGTTCGCGCTCGCCGACCGGGCCGTCGCGAGCCTCGCGCACGTCCACATCGCCATCTCGCGCGGCCTCGCGCGGTACCTCGCCGAGACGGAGGGCTTCGCCGAGCGCGGGTTCCAGATCGTCCACTACGGGATTCCCGTCGACGGCGCTGCACCAACGTACGCGGCTTCACCGCCTCGGCTTCTCTGCATCGGCCGGCTGATCCCGATCAAGGGACACGTCGTGCTGCTCCGCGCGCTCGCCGCCGCGCGTGCGGAGGTGCCGGACCTCGAGCTCGAGGTGGCCGGACGCGGGCCGCTGGAGCCGGCGCTGCGCGCGCTCGTCAAGGAGCTCGGGCTCGAGGACGCGGCGCGCTTCCTCGGCCACGTCGTGCCCGTGCAGCGCGCGATCGAGCGCGCGTCGATCGTCGTCGTCCCGTCCCTCGGCGAGGGCTTCGGGATGGTGGCGCTGGAGGCGATGGAGCGCGCACGGCCGGTGATCGCGGCGGAGATCGGGGGGCTCGGAGATCTCGTCCGGCACGGCGAGACCGGCCTGCTCGTGCCGGCCGCCGAGGTCGAGCCGCTGCGTCGCGCGATCGTCGAGCTGGCCGGCAATCCGGAGCGAGCGGCTGCGATGGGAGCGGCGGGCCGCCGGCGCGCGGAGGAGCACTTCCTCGAGTCGCGCTCGATCGACCGGACGGAGCTGCTCTACCGCGCGTACTTGGGCGAGTGACGCGGATCGTCGGGATCGGGCTCTTCCGCGACGAGGACCGCTTCGTCGAGCGCGCGGTACGCAACGTCTTTGGCTTCTGCGACGAGCTGATCCTCGTCGACCACCGCTCGAAGGACCGGACGCCGGAGATCCTCGAACAGCTCGCGGCTGAGAGCCCCGTCCCCACCTCGCTGCACCGCGTGCACGAGGCGGGCCAGTCGCACGATCTGATCAAGGAGCGGGCCGGCGAGGATCTTTGGGCATTCGGGCTCGACGGTGACGAGCTGTACGACCCGCGCGGGCTTGTGCGGTTCAGGGAGATGCTCCTCGCCGGCGAGGCCGGCGACGCCTGGAACATCCGCGCCAACATGCTCCACGTCGTCGAGCTCGACGAGGGCCGGGGCCTCGCAACGGGCTACATCTCGCCACCGGCGCCGAGCGTCTCGAAGATGTTCAACTTCCGCCGGATCACCGCCTGGGACGGCGACAACCCCGAGCGCCTCTGCGACCCCTCGGGCCTCGTCTTCAAGCCGGGCGTCGAGCCGCGGAAGTACGAGCTGAACACGGAGTACGCGTGGGACGAGTCGCCGTTCCGGGCGCTCCACCTTTGCTTCGTGCGGCGGTCGAGCCGGCAGAGCAAGGACATGGCGCGGATGAACGTCCCCGACCGAACGGCCCCGCGGCGAGCGCCAGTGCGTGCGTGGCGAGCGCTTCGCGAGGCGCTCGGCAGGCCACCTGCGGGTACGTACAAGGATCTCTACCGCGTCGGCGAGCTCGTCACGCTCGACGCGCGCGCCTTCCTCGGGAGCGACTCGAGCACGTATCGCGCGACCGCGGCCGGGGAGGCGCACTCGTCGAAGTAGCGCGCCGCCGCGTCGCGGAGCGCCTGCTGCTCCTCGGGCGCCGCGAGCAGCCGCTCGATCGTCGCGGGGACCTTGTCGTACTCGTGCTCGGGCGCCGCCTCGGTGTCCTCCGGGCGAGCGATCCCGCAGTCGGCGACGTGCACGCCCGCCTCGATCGGAACCGGCCAGCGCGGAGGCGGCAGCGCGTCGAAGACAATGCACGCGCCCATCGCGAGCAGGTCGATCGTGCGCCACGACCAGCAGAGGTGCTTGCCGGCGCGCATCGGCACGACGCGCGCGCGAGCGAGCCGCGCCCACAGCTCGTGCGGCCGGAGCTGGTCACGCGTGACGGGGATCCCACGCGCGCGAAGCCGCTCCATGTTGGCCACGTCCTCGTCCGCCGGAAAGCCCTCCGGGAAGATTGCGAGCAGATCCTTCGAACAGTCGAGCTCGGCAAGCCGCTCGAACACGCGCAGCGAGTGCTCGCGCCCGCCCCAGACGTTCGAGACGTAGGCGACGTCGACCTCCTTCGGCGCGGCGCGCAGCGAGCGGAGGCGCTCGATCTTGGCGCGGTCGAGCAGGCCGTTGCCGTTCACGATCGGCCGGACCTTGGCGTCGTACTCGTCGGCCGGCCAGCGATTCGCTTTGAAGTAGACGTCGCTCCACGCGAGCGCGTCCGGGTCACGGACTTCACGCTTGTCGTGGCCGTCGATCGCGAAGCGGACGCCGTCCGACTCGTACCGGCCGACGTACGCCTCGGCGTCGCCGCGGCCGAACCGGTACGCGAGGCTCACCTTCGCGCGGACGCCCGGCACCGGCGGCAGGCCGCGAACGCACAGCCGCGCCGCCTGTTCGAGCCCGAGGAGGTAGTACTTCTGGTAGCCGATCGTGCGCCCGACCCGCGGCGGCGCGCGGAACGTGACTTCCCTCACGCTGCGGCTTCCTCGTAGAGCGCGACGGTCGCGTCGAGGACCG
>DASUZD010000305.1:0-5598 GCA_036377055.1 Gaiellaceae bacterium
CGCGCCCGTCGATGCGGAACGAAACCGATCTGGGTCTCCTTCGGGAGCTTGAGCCTTTCGGCGACGTATGCGAGCGCTTCTCGCCGCTCGGGCGTGTCCTCGAACCGCGCCAGGACCTCGCGCGCCCGGACGAACGCCTCCTGCGGGTCGGGCGCACGCTCGACCTCGAGGCGCGCACGATAGAAGACGTAGCTCTGCGCTCCCGCCACGTATGTGTCGAAGCTCCCGGCGACGTCGGCGGGATCGAGTCCGGACGGGAGCGCGACGACACGTACGTCGAACCCCTGCTCCTGGGCGAGCTCCATCGCCCGGAGAGTCGCCGTCTCGCCGGCGGCGTCGCCGTCGAAGCAGAGGACGAGCCGACGCGTGAGCCGCGCGAGCTCTTTCAGCTGCCGCTCCGTCAGCGCCGTCCCCATCGAGGCGACGACGGGCTCGAACCCCGCCTGCCGCAACGCCAGCACGTCCGCGTTCCCCTCGACGACGTACGCGTACCCGGCCTTTGCGATCGCCGTCCGCGCCTGGTGGAGGCCGTAGAGCAGATGTCCCTTTCGAAACAGCTCGCTCTCAGGCGAGTTCACGTACTTCGCGTGCAACGGGTCGTCCTCGCGAAGCTTCCGTGCCTGAAAGCCGAGGACCCGCCCACGGGCGTCGGTCAGCGGAAAGAGGAGGCGTTCGGGGAAGTAGTCGTTACCGCTCCGGTTCGCGAGCCCCGCTGCGACCAGCTCGTCGGTCGTGAAGCCCTGCGCTCGTGCCGCGCGCGCGAGCGTCGTCCCGCCGAGCGAGAGCCCGAGGCGAAACTCGCGGCAAACCTCCTCGCCCAGACCGCGCCCGGCGAGATAGTCGCGCGCACGACCGCCTGCGGGCGACGTCCACAGGTAATGCTCGTAGAACGACCTCGCCCGGCCGAGCAGCTCGAGCAGCCGCTCGCGGCGGCGCCGCTGCGCGTCCTCCTGCGGCGACACTTCCTCGTACTCGAGCGTGATGTTGTAGCGATCGGCGAGCGACTCGATCGCGCCCACGAAGTCGAGCTGCTCCGTCTCCTGCACGAACCGGATCGTGTCGCCGCCGACGCCGCAGCCGAAGCAGTGGTACGTACCCTTGACGGGACTGACGGAGAAGCTCGGCGTTCGCTCCTCGTGGAACGGGCAGCGCCCCATGTAGCCGGCCCCCGACTTCCGCAGCTGCGTTCGCGTCGACACGACGTCGACGATGTTCACCGTCGCCTTGACCTGGTCGATCGAGCTCGCCGTGATCCGCCCCGCGACGCGCAGGTGCGGTCCCGCACGGGATCGGGCATGGCGGGCTTGCTCCGGCAAGGGCATAGTCATGACGCGCGCACGCGCGCCGCGCCACCCCTGTGCAAAAGTCGCCCGGTCCTACTAGCGGCGCGCGATCGATATCTCGTCGAGAGCAGGTAGATAAAACACACGTTCGCACCAGCCCCGGACGACATCCTGTGGACGGAAAAGCCGCTGCGAGCGCGAACTTTCTGCTCTTGTCCTCAGGCAGTGGATTGGCTGTGGATCACAGCCGCTCGGCATATGCGAGCGCGAACCGATCGGTCATCCCCGCGATGAAGCCGGTGACCGCGTCGGCTCCATCGCCCCGAGCGACGACGTGGTCGAAGATGCGCTCGATCGCCGCCCGCGCGCGCTCGTGCTCGACGCGGACCTTCGGCCCCAGGTAGACACGCTCGAACATGAACGACCGCAGCGAGAGCATCGCCTCGCCGACCTCCCGGCTCTGGACGATGTCTCCCGCGCGCTCCGACGATTCGACGAGATCGTGCACGAGCGTGTCGATCCTCGCGGAGCCGGTCGGGCCCAGCCGCTCGACCTCGTCGCTGGGAAGGTCGTCCGGCGAGAGGATCCCAAACCGGACGGCGTCGTCGATGTCGTGGTTGATGTAGGCGAAGCGGTCGACGAGACGGACGATCTTGCCCTCGAGCGTGTCGGGCTCGCTTGCGCCCGTGTGCGTGAGGATGCCATTGCAGACCTCCGCGGTGAGGTTCAGCCGCTCCGCGATCCGTAGGGACTCTTCGTTGTGGCGGAAGCGGCGGCCGAACCGCGACTGGAGCGCCGCGTCCAGTGCCGCCTCGCCCGCGTGGCCGAAAGGCGGATGTCCGGTGTCGTGGCCGAGCCCGATCGCCTCGACGAGATCCTCGTTCAGCCGTAGCGCCCGCGCCACGACCCGCGCGATCGCGGTCGTCTCGAGCGTGTGCGTCATGCGCGTCCGGTAGTGGTCGCCCGCCGGGTCGATGAAGACCTGCGTCTTTCCCTTCAGGCGCCGGAACGGCTTCGAGTGGAGGATCCGGTCACGGTCGCGCTGGAACGGCGTCCGAAGCGGACACGGCTGCTCCGAGCGGGCGCGTCCCCGCGTCTCGTACGAGCGCACCGCGAGCGGCGAAAGCCATGCCTCCTCGTGCTCGCGAACGCGCGCCGCGAAGGCGTCGGCAACCGTTCCGGCAACCTCGGGCACGGGCCCAGCGTACCCCGTCGCGCGGCGAGCGCAGCGGTGCGCGATGCCCATCTCCGTGAGCGTTTGTGGCGGGCCGGGACCCATCCCCAACCCCCACCCTCCCTGGGGCTGCGACCGGGATTGTCAAGCTACCGCACCGCGCGCTCACTGCGGCCGTCGCGGCCGTGCCGGAAGCGTGAATCTTCCTGCACATGGGTCAGACGATGATCGGCACGGTGCCGCCGTCCGCACTCCAGGCAGCGCCGGTGACGTAGCTCGCGCGGTCGGAGCAGAGGAAGGCGACGACCGACGCAATCTCGTCGGGCTCGGCGAGCCGCCCGAGCGGACGACCGGCAGCGGTCGCGGCGAGCGCCTCCTCGCGCGAAGACCCGCTGCGCGCGGCGACCTGATCGGCGAGTCCGCCCTCCCCCAACCACGCCGCCGTCGCGGTCGGGCCAGGCGCAACTGCGTTACAGCGGATCCCATCCTTCGCGTAACAGTCCGCGACCAGTCGCGAGAGCGACAACACCGCCGCCTTAGTGACCGAGTAGTTCGGCATACCCGTCGACGGGCGCTTCCCGGCTGTGGAAGAAACGTTCACGATCACGCCCCCGCCCGCGGCCTTCATGCCCGGCACGACGGCGCGGATCGCGCGGACGTAGCTCATCACGTTCAGCTGCCACATCTTGTCCCACTGACGGTCCGAGAGCTCGACGAAGCTGGCCTGGTACGCGTCGCCGACGTTGTTCACGAGACACTCCACCGGCCCGAGGGCGCGTTCGGCCTCGGCCACGAGAGCGCCGGGCGCCGCCGGATCCGCGAGATCGACCGCCACACCGAGCGCAGCGCGCACTTCCGCCCGAGCGCGTTCGACCCGATCGGCGTCGCGCCCGCAGACGACGACCCGCGCACCCTCGTCCGAAAGCATCCTGGCCGTCGCGAGGCCGATCCCGCCGGTCGAGCCCGTAACGACGCAGATGCGATCGCCCAGCCCAAGGTCCACGCGCGGCAGCTTATTGGCTGCCTCCGGCTCTCCGGGGACGCGGGGGCACGCGGCTAGACTGAGCCACCGGTGGAGGACTACACGAACAAGTACAAGGGCGAGCAGGTCGAGGTCGCGCTCTTCGGCGGCGAGTACCAGGAGGGCGTGCTCACCGCGTACTGCTACGTCGAGGACGTCGCCCACATCGAGCTGAACGGGCACATCCTGGTCCCGCTTCAGAACATCGCCTCCCTCCACTGCTCGAGCCGCTGCGACGCCCCGGAGCCCGACTGGCCCCCGCGCGGCCTCGCCGAGGACGAGCGGGACGACGACGGATAGCGCCGTGCGCAGCGGCATCCCGGCGGCGCTGAACATCCTCAAAGCCTGGCTGCTGCTCCTCGGCGCGTGCGGCCTCTTCGGCGGGATCGGCTATGCGGCGGCCGGCTATCGAGGCCTATCGATCCTGGTCTTCTGCGTGCTGATGCTCGCCGGCGCGGCGTACTGGTATGGCGACCGCATCGTCCTCGGAATGGTCGGCGCACGCGAGCTGCCGCTTGGCGAGGCGCCGATGCTTCACTCGACGGTCGAGCGGCTCGCGATGGTCGCCGGCGTCGCGAAGCCGAAGCTCTACGTCATTCCGGATGGCCATCCACGCGCGCTCGCGGCCGGCCGTGGCCCGCGTGGTTCATCGCTGGCGCTCAGTGTCGGCCTGCTCTCGACGCTCGCGCCGGCCGAGCTCGAGGGTGTCGTCGCGCACGAGCTCGCGCACGTCCGGCGGCGCGACGTGACGATCCAGACGACGACGGTGGTCATCGCGGGGGCGCTCGTCGAGATGAGCTGGATCGGCGGCTGGCTCGAGCGCGCGCTGCTCGTCGTGCTGGGACCGGTCGCGGCCGCGATCGTCCACCTCCTGCTGTCGCCCAAGCGGGAGCTCGGCGCCGACCGCGACGCAGCGCGGCTCTGCGGCTCTCCGCACGGGCTCGCCGACGCGCTCGTCCGTCTCGAGCAGGCGAGCGAGCTCGTCGATTTCCGTGCGAGTCCGGCGACGGCGCCGCTCTATACGATCAACCCCTTTGCGGAGGAGGGGTTGCCCGCGCTGTTTGCGTCGCATCCGCCCATCGCGGAGCGAGTCGAGCGCCTGCGGGAGCTCGATCCCGGCTGGCGCGAGCGCCTCAGAGCCGCGTAAGGCGCGGACTAGGCCGCGCCGACCACCAGGCCGCGCGGGCGCTGCTCACGCGTCCGTCTGCGACGACCGGTCGACCGGCCGAAGTAGTCGAGAGCGCTTTAGGGCGTCGGCGGTCCAAACGAGAGGGCCGCTCTCGCGGCCCTCGAAAGACTTCGGCGGCTACCTACTCTCCCGGGGGATTGCTCCCCGAGTACCATCGGCGCCAGCGGGCTTAACTTCTCTGTTCGGAATGGGAAGAGGTGTACCCCCGCCGCTATGACCGCCGAACTTGTCGGACGCGCTCGTTCGCGCACCCTCAAAACTCCATAGCAGCTCACGCGAGCTCAAAATCAAGACCTCGGGCAATTAGTACGAGTCCGCTGAACACATTGCTGTGCTTACACGTCCCGCCTATCGACGTGGTGGTCTTCCACGGCCCTTACTCCCTCGAGGGGATGGGGAGCCTCATCTCGAGGTGGGCTTCCCGCTTAGATGCTTTCAGCGGTTATCCCGTCCAGGCGTGGCTAATCAGCAGTGCCGTTGGCACGACAACTGATACACCAGAGGCCTGTTCGTCTCGGTCCTCTCGTACTAGAGACGACTCCTCTCAAGCTTCCAGCGCCCATGGTGGATAGGGACCGACAGTGTTGTTACTCCCGAGCGTCGATGCTGCTCGGGGGCCAGGTCATTTCTGCCTGACTCTGCATGTCGCCATGCAGCTCGGACTGTATCTTCCGGGCCTCCTGAGGGAGACCCTGTCCGGCGTACAGTCTCTGAGGATTCTGGATAGCCACTAGCTCTTCCCAGCGCATTTTCCTGTATCTGCCGCCTCCGTTCATGGAGAGCGCCAGGCGCAGGAGCTCGCCGAAGCCGGCGAGCGTGCGATGGTGGCCGAGAGCCATCGCCCTCACGACCCGAGCGAACTTGTCGAAGTCCGCCCGCTTGGCCGAGAGAAACGGGTTTGCCTCGAAGAAAGGGATCACTCGCTCGATCA
>DASUZD010000306.1:0-10826 GCA_036377055.1 Gaiellaceae bacterium
GCGCCGATCAGGGCGATGTTGTGCTGCCCCTGCGTCCGCAGGATCTTGCGGATCTCCGCCAGCAGCGAGTCGATGTTGTAGCCGACGCCTCGCTTGCCGAACTTCCCGAACCCGGAGAGGTCCCGGCGGATCTGCGTGGCATTGATGTTGGTGTAGTCGGAGATCTCCTGCGAGGAGATCCGGTCCTTGCCCATCTTCTTCGCCTGGGTGAGAACCTGTAGGTACCGCGACAGGCGCGCGGCCACCCCCACCGTCAACCGATCCGCCACACCAGCTCCTTGGCTCGAGGTTTGTAACAACGCCGCGCCATTCTGCCAGCGCCGCTCTAACCGGCGCGGAGAGACTCAGAAACCGCCCTGTTTCTTGGCGAGACGCCGCCGGAAGCCCTCCGGCTGGACGTAGTAGACGAACGCGCGCTCCCCGTCGATCTCCACCACGGGGATCAGCTCCCGGTACCGCACCTCGAGCTCGGCATCGCCCGCGATGTCCACCTCGCGCAGTTCGAAGTCGAGCTCCTCGCCCAGCTCCGCGAGCTGCGCCCGGGCGCGCTCACAGAGGTGACAGCCCTCGGCGTGATAGAGGACGACCTCGGGGCGGGGACAGTCCCCGGTGTCAGTGCGCGACATGGCTCGGGCGGCCGGCGGGGACAGTCCCCGGTGTCACAGCGCGACATGGCTGGGGCGGCCGGCGGGGACAGTCCCCGGTGTCGCGGCGCGACATGGCTCGGACGGTCGGCGGGGACTGTCCCCTGCCGTTCGCTACGGATAGAGGCCGCGGGTGATGGTCGCCTCGGCGACGCGCTCGACGGCGAGCCCGTACGCCGCCACGCGCATGCTCGTCGCCTTCTTCTCCCGCGTGGCCCAGGTCTCGTTGAACGCGCGCACGACGATGTCGTTCAGCTTCGCGTTCACCTCGGCCTCCTTCCAGAAGTACTCCTGGAGCCCCTGGACCCACTCGAAGTAGGAGACGACGACGCCGCCCGCGTTCGCGAGCACGTCGGGCAGGACGAGCACGCCCTTCTCCTCCAGGATCTCGTCGGCGGAAGGCGTGACCGGGCCGTTCGCGCCCTCGCAGATGATGCCCGCCTTCACGCGATCCGCGTTCTCGGACGTGATCACCTGCTCGAGCGCGCACGGCGCGAGCACGTCGCACTCGAGCAGGACGAGCTCCTCGTTCGTGATCGCCTCGGCGCCGCGAAGCCCCTCCAGAGAGCCGGTCTCGTGCTTGTGCGCGAACGCGGCGGGCACGTCGATCCCCTTCGGGTTGTAGAGCGCGCTCCGGGAATCCGAGATCGCCATCACCTTCGCCCCGTCCTCGGCGAGGAACTTCGCGAGGAAGCTGCCGACGTTGCCGAACCCCTGCACCGCGACGCGCAACCCCTCGATCGACCGTCCCTGCTTGCGGACGGCCTCGCGGATGCAGAACAGCGCGCCGCGCGCCGTCGCCTCCTCGCGCCCGAGCGAGCCGCCGAGCTGGAGCGGCTTCCCGGTCACGACGCCCAGCACCGAGTGGCCCTTGTTCATCGAGTACGTGTCGAAGATCCACGCCATCACCATCGGCGAGGTGCCGACGTCCGGGGCGGGGATGTCCTTCTCCGGCCCGATCTCGTTGATGATCTCGCTCGTGTAGCGGCGCGTCAGCTTCTGGAGCTCGCCGGGCGAGAGCTTCTTCGGGTCGCAGACGACGCCGCCCTTCGCGCCGCCGAACGGGATCCCCATCAGCGCGCACTTCCACGTCATCCACATCGCGAGCGCCTTGACCTCGTCGAGCGTGACGTCCGGGTGGTACCGGATCCCGCCCTTCGAGGGCCCGCGGGCGATGTTGTGCGTCACGCGGTAGCCCTCGAAGGCGTGCGTCGTGCCGTCGTCCATCCCCACGGGGATCGAGACCACGACCGCCTTCTTGCACTCCTGGAGCACGTTGACGAGATTCGCGTCGATGTCGAACACATCCGCCACGCGGCGCAGCTGGGCGCGGGCGATTTCGAACGGGTTCTCGCGAAGGTGCGAGACCGGAGCTTCGAGGGACGTCACGAGGTGCCGCTCCTTTCGGGTTTCTTCCGCAAATGGACGGTTTCTCCGTCCAAGCCTGACTATACGCCGCTATCGAATCCGGAAACCCACCCAGCGCACGGTCGCGGGCCCAGGCGCGGTCGGGTACCCCACGACCTTCAGCCGGTAACGGCCGCGGTCGAGCAGCGCGCCCGCGGGGCTCCGGCCGGTGAGGCCGAACTGGTAGCTGCCCGGCAGCACGTCGCGGAGCCGCGCGAGGAGGCCGAGCTTCGAGCCCTTGGAGTTCCAGAGCGTGATGTCGAGCCGGTCGAGCGGCTGGATCTGGTCGCGTGCGTTCACGCGGAGGACGCGGCCGGCGACGACGCTGAGGAGCGCCGGGCGCACGTCCGAAGGCTCGAAGACGGTCGGCTTCAGCGCGACGTCGCCGAGAAGGTCCCGCCGCGGGCGGCCGAACGTGATCGCCCACGGGATGCGCAGCGGCTGGTCGCCGATCGGGTCGACGACGACCGCGCCCGTCGCCGGCGCCGTGCCCTGGAGCGCGCTCGCGATCCGCGCGCGAAGGGGAATCCGGACGCTCTCGCCTTGCTTCAGCAGCCGGTGGGCAGGCCGCGCCGAGAAGCGGACCGCGGCCGCGCCCTCGGTCGCGCGCTCGATCCGGATCCTGATGCCGACCGGCCTCGTCGACAGGTTGCGCACGAGCAGCGTCTGCGTCCCGTGCCAGCCGGTCCCGCGGGCGCGGCCGAAGGCGAGGCTCCAGGGCTCGACCGCGACCTCGCCGGCCGCGGCGGCGCCCGCGTCCACGAGCCCGGCGCCTTGCGACGTGACCGGCTCGCCGGCGATCGGCCGCGCGGACTCGGCCAGGAGGCCGGCGAGGGCGCCCGCGTCGAGGTCGGGCCGGGCCTCGGCGAGCCGCGCGGCCGCGCCCGCGACGACGGCCGCCGCGGCGCTCGAGCCGTTGACGGTGCCGAAGCGGGGCGCCCCGGTCGCGTCTGCGCCGGGCTCCGCGGTCGCGAGCGCGACGCCGGGCGCGACGACGTTCGGCTTCACACGGCCGTCGAACGAGAGGCCGGTCGAGGAGAAGGGCGCGACGCCCCCTGCTTCGGGATTCGGCGCGGTCGACGCGCGGCCGATCGAGACGCCGACGTCGCCGCCCTGCCCGAGCGCGGCGAGGATCGTCGCCGCGGCGCGAGGCGGGAGTGCGACCGTCGGCGCCGAGGCGCCCGGGTCGAGCCCGAGCGCGCCGCCGGGGAGACGCCCGCCGTAGACCAGGACCGCCGCCGCTCCCGCGCGCGCCGCCTGCTCGACGCGCGTCTGCGGCGCCTCGCCCGCGGCGACGAGCGCGGCGCGGCCGGCGACACGGCTCACCCCGCGCGCGTCGAAGAAGTCGTCGAGCGCCGGCGTCGGCGGCTGGCCCGAGGGCGCGCGCGGGGTCGCGACCGCGAGGGAGAGCGGCTTCGCGGGAGCGACTGCGCCGCCGAGCGGCAGCATCTCGTCGAGGACGACGTTCAGCCCGACGCGAACGACGACGCGCACGCGCTCGATCGTGCGGCGCCCGTCGACGGCGCCGACGGTGAGCGCCTGCGGCGCGCCGCCCGGGCCGGAAACGACGCCGAACGAGGGGCCGGCGCGGCCGTCGTTCCCCGCCGGGACGACGACGAGCGTGTCGAGCCGCCGTGCGCCGGCGACCGCGCGCGAGAGCGGGTCGTCATCGAACGCAGCGAACGGCGCCGCCAGCGCGACGAGCGCCACGCGGGCCGCGTCGTGGGCGTCGCCGTCGCCGTTCGGGTCGACCGCGCTCTCCAGCCCGGCGAGAATCTGATCGGAGCGGGCGTAGATCGACCAGGCGCCCGTGGCGTCGCGCTGCCAGCCCCCGACGCGAACGGGCAAGACCGAGGCCCCGGGCGCGATGCCGGCGAGCCCCTCCGGCCCGCCCGCGCCGACGAGCAGCCCGGCCATCTCCGTGCCGTGCCGCTCCAGCTCCGAGCGCGAGTCGGGCTTCGCCGCCGCGAGCGCGTCGTCCGAGCCGCCGACGATGTCGACGCCCTCGGCGATCCGCCCGCGCAGGAACGGCTGCGCGCGGTCGACGCCGGTGTCGAGCAGCGCGATCGTGATCCCGCGACCGTCGAACTGCGGCAGCGAGACGGTCGGCCGGTGGCCTCCCGCGGTGTCGAAGGCGCGCTGCGGGAGCGTGGCCGGGTACGCGGTCCGCACGGGGTAGATCCCGGCGACCTCGGGCGCGCGCTCGAGCAGCGTCAGCGACCGCGCGTCGAGCGGAGCCGAGAAGCCGTTGAGCACGCGCGCGTAGCGGAACTCAGTCCGGATGCGGACGCCCTGGAGGCCGAGCCGCGAGATGAGGAGGTTCTGGCCCGCGAGCACCGCCGCCGTCCACTGGCGCTCCTGCGTCCCCGTCGCCCGCCCGCCGGCCGCCGCGACGCGCGCGGCGAGCGAGGCCCGGCGCAACACGACGAGCATTCGCTGGCCGACGGCGACGCGCGGCCGCTCGCCGCCAGCCAGGCCGACCCAGCTCGCGAGCGAGTGCGGCGACGTCTGGCCCGCCACCTGCCCCCCCGCCGCCACGAGCCCGATCGTCGCGATCAGCCCGAAGAACGCGACGACGCCGGCGCTACGCGTGCGCATCGAGCGCAAGATACTCGGGATACGGGACGTGCTCGGCGAACCGCGCGGCGGACGCGATCATCGCGGCGTTGTCGGTGCACAGCGGAAGCGGTGCGAGCGCCGCGCCTGCGAGCGCCGAGCGCAGCTCCGAGTTCGCCGCGACGCCGCCGACGACGGCGATCCGCCCCGCCCCCACCTTCTCTGCGGCCGCCAGCGTTCGCTCGACGAGCGCTCGGACGATCGCCGCCTGGTAGCTCGCGGCGAGGTCGGCCCGCCGGGCCTCGAGCTCGTCCGCGGAGAGGTCGCGAACGGCGTAGAGGAGCGCGGTCTTGACGCCGGAGAACGAGAAGTCGAGGCCCGGGACGCGCGCGACCGGGAAGCTGAACGCGCGCGGATCGCCCTCGCGCGCGAGCCGGTCGAGCGCCGCTCCGCCGGGATAGCCGAGGCCGAGCACGCGCGCGCCCTTGTCGAAGGCCTCTCCGGCCGCGTCGTCGATCGTCGTTCCGAGCCGCTTGAAGCCCGCACGGTCGCGAACGTCGAGCAGGAGGGTGTGCCCACCGCTCGCGAGCAGGCAGACGAAGGGCGGGTCGAGCGGATCCGGTTGCAAGTACAGCGAGGCGACGTGGCCGTGCAGGTGGTCGACCGGCGCGAGCGGGAGGGCTCGCGCAAGCGCGATCCCCTTCGCGGCCGCGAGCCCGACGAGCAGCGCGCCGATCAGGCCTGGGCCGGTCGTGACGGCGACGAGGTCGACGTCGTCGAGCTTCGCGTCCGCCTCCGCGAGCGCCTCGCGCACGACCGGCGAGACGAGCTCGAGGTGGCGGCGCGACGCGACCTCCGGCACCACGCCGCCGTAGCGCGCGTGCAGGTCGGCCTGCGACGAGACGACGTTCGAGCGGATCCGGCCGTCCTCGACGAGCGCGGCCGAGGTCTCGTCGCAGGACGTCTCGAGCGCGAGGATCACGGCGTCGCGACGACGGCGCCTACCCCTGCGCCGCGCGCTCGTGCACCGGGTCCTTCCACATGATCAGCGCGTCCTCGCGGTTGTCCGTGTAGTACCCCCGCCGGATGCCGCGCGGCCGGAAGCCGAGCCGCTCGTAGAGGTCGATCGCGTGCCGGTTCGAGACCCGGACCTCGAGCGTGTAGCCGCGGCGCCCGTCGCCGGCCGTGAGCTCGAAGAGCCGGTCGAGGAGCGCCTTCGCGATGCCGCGGCGCCGGTGCTCGGGCGCGACGGCGACGTTCATCACGTGCCACGCGTCGACGTAGCGCGAAATGATCAGGTAGCCGAGCAGCTCGTCCGTGTCGCTGTCGAACGCGCCGAGGCAGAGCGACGACGGCTTCGCGAGCTCGCCTGCGAACATCGAGCGCGACCACGGCGTCGGATACGAGCGGCGCTCTATCGTCTCGATCGCGGCGAGGTCGCGCATCTGGAGCCGCCTGAGCTCCATTCCGGCCGCGCTCACCGGGCCACCGCCTTCTCGGCGTCTGGGACGCGCAGGTAGATCGGCTCGATTCGGTCGGCCGGGCCGAAGTCGGTCGCGAGGGCGGCGTGCAGGCGAGCCCAGGGGACGTGGCGGTCGTCGTCGTCCGGCGGCATCTCCGCGCCGAGCTCCTCGAGGACGGCGCGGTAGCGGACCGCGCCGTCGCCCACGCACCGGATGCCCGTGGCGAGGTCGAGGTCCTGGGGACGCGCAACGGTGGCCGCTCCGGTCGCGTCCACGGTGAAGACCTCGCGCCGGCGCGCGTCGATCACGGGCACCGCGCCGGGCGCGCCGGCGGCGAGCGCGGCGAGCGTCGAGACGCCTGCGGTCGGCAACTCGAGCGCGAGCGCGAGGCCGCGTGCCGCGGCGAGACCGATCCGCGTCCCGGTGAAGCTGCCCGGGCCGGTGCCGACGACGAGACGGTCGAGGTCTCGGGGTTGCCGGTTCGATTCGGCGAGCAGGTCGTGCGCGTCCGCGAGGATCTCTACGGCGCGCGAACGGCGCTCGCCGAGGACGCGCTCGTCCTCCACGAGCGCGACCGTCGCCACGTCCGTGGCCGTGTCAAGGGCGAGCGTCAGCACTTCGAAAAGCCCGTTCGAGCAGGGATTCCTCTGCGCTCTCGAGCACGAGCATCCTAGCCGAACCGCTGTGGTGGAGCCGGACCGCGACCCGGGGCTCGGGCAGGTCGTCCCCGGCCGCCTCGGGCCACTCGACGAAGACGACGGCGTCCTCGAAATAGGGCTCGAGGTCGCCCCACTCCGCGGCCGAGACCCCCGCAAATCGGTACAGGTCGAGGTGCGAGACGCGGACGCGGCCGTCGTAGCGGTGGCCGATCGTGTACGTCGGGCTGGTGATCGGACCGATCACCCCGAGCGCGCGGCACGCGCCGCGGACGAACGTCGTCTTCCCGGCGCCGAGCTCGCCAGCTACGGTGACGACGTCGCCCGGCCGGAGCTCGACCGCGAGGCGCGCGGCCGCGTTCTCCGTCTCCTCGGGCGACCGTGACTCGATGCGCACGCACTCGAGTCTGAACGCTCGCCGGGGCGAACGGCGGGGACAGTCCCCACTGGCCCACCCGGAGAGCGGGGACAGACCCCACCGGCCCCTCGGGGCGCTGCCGGCTTCCGGCACAACCGACGCCGCGGCTCGGGACGGTGGGGACAGACCCCGCTGGCCCGGCGAGACGCTGGTAGGAAAAGCCCCGCTAGAAAAGGCCCAGCTGAACGGCTGCCTGCGGCGCGACCGGCGCGGCGAGCGGCTCCGGTTCCGGCTGGGGCTCCTCGCGCGGCGCGCCGAGGAGCTCCGGAATCCGCCGGAAGTCCTCCTCGAGGACCCTCAGCATCGCCGGGGTGTAGAGCGCCGCCGCGGGGTGGTAGATCGGGTAGAGGGCGACCCGCCGCCCCGCGAGCGTCGTCTCCTGCACCTGGCCGTGGACGCGCGTGATCCCGAGCGGCTTGCCCGAGAGCAGCTTCGTGGCGAAGTTCCCGAGCGTCGCGACGAGCTTCGGCTGGATGAGCGCGATCTGCCGGAAGAGGTAGCCCTCGCACGCGGCGATCTCGTCCGGCTGCGGGTCGCGGTTGCCGGGCGGCCGCGACTTGAGCACGTTCGCGATGTAGACGTCGGCGCGCGACAGGCCGATTCCGGCCAGAAGCCCTTCGAGCAGCTTCCCGGCCTGCCCGACGAACGGCACGCCCTGCTGGTCCTCGTGGAACCCGGGCGCCTCGCCGACGAACATCAGGTCGGCGTCGGGATGGCCGGAGCCGAACACCGCCTGCGTTCGCGTCGAGTGGAGCGGGCAGTGCGTGCAGCACGCAACCTCCTCGCCGAGGGCGCGGAGCGCGTTCGCGCGCTCTACGGCGTCAGTGACCGCAGCCACACGAACCGCCGCAACAACCGCCTCCTGCCGAACCGCCGAAGCTGGGCTGCGCGGCGGTGCCGTGAGTGGCGAACACGGAGAACTGCTTCCGCACGTTCGAGGCGCTGCAGTCGGGGCACGGCGGCTGTTCGTCGCCGCGGACGAGCTCCTCGAAGTGCGTTTCGCACTCCATGCACACGTACTCGTAGATCGGCATCGCTGCGGCAGTCTAGGCACGTCTCCGGACGGCCCGCAAATGTGGTCGAATGGCGGCCGTGTGGGACGGCCTCGGCACCCGCCTCGAAGGCCGGATCGTCGTCCTCGAGCCGCTTCGCCGCGACCACGAGGACGGTCTCCGAAAGGCTGCGGCCGACGAGCGGATCTGGGGCTTGATGTCGACCGACGATCCCGAGAAGTGGCTCCGGTACGCATTCGAGGAGGCCGAGGCGGGGATCCGCGCGCCGTTCGCGATTCTCCGCAGCGGCGTCGCGGTCGGCTCGTCGAGCTACCTGAGCCTCGCCCCGGAGCACCGCCGACTCGAGATCGGCCACACGTGGATGAATCCGTCCACATGGGGCACGGGTGCAAACGTCGAGGCGAAGTACCTGCTCCTCCGCCACGCGTTCGAGAAGCTCGCCTGCCGCCGCGTCGAGTTCAAGACCGACGCGTTGAACGAGCGCGCTCGCGCGGCGCTCGCGGCGCTCCCTGCGCGCTTCGAAGGCGTCCATCGCAAGCACATGCTCGTGCGCGGCGGCGTCAGCCGCGACTCGGCCTGGTACAGCGTGATCGACGACGAGTGGCCGGAGGTGAAGCGGGCGCTCGAGGCGCGCCTCGCTACGAAGCGGCCGGCCCGCTGACCGCGCGGCCGCCGAGCTTCCCGGCGAGCCGAGCCGGCCCGATCCGCAGCCGTCCTTGCGCGGCCTTCGCGCCGCCGACGGTGACCGAGCCGACGAACCTGAGTGGGAACAGGCTGCCCGTCACCGGCCGGTGGAGGTCGAGCTTCCCGGTGACCTCGAGTCCCGGGACGATGCTGTAGCGGGAGAGCGAGAACGAGATGCCGGCGACCCGGACGGTGCCGCCGTAGGGGCCGGCCAGCGCCCGCGGCGCCGACGCGAAGCCCGTCACGGCGAGGGCCCACGTGGCGGCGGCTTCGCGGACCGTCCGCGAGACGCCGGCGAGCGTGCGACCGCGGAGACCGGTCGCGCCCGCAGGCTTCAGCGCCTCGACCGACGCCGGGAACGCGGCGAGCGGCGGCACGAACGCCGGGCTCCGGCGGCACCGCGTCGGCGGAGTGCCGCCGGCGAGCCACGTCTTGACGGCGCTCTCCGCGCAGCCGGTCAGGTCGGCGCTGAGCACGCTGTGGCCGACGCCGGGAACGATCAGCAGCCGACCCTGCGGGAAGCGCGCGGCCACGGCCGCGGCCTGCGCCGTCGGCGTCCGCAGGTCGCGGCTCCCGGAGAGCACGAGCACCGGCACGTTCGGCAGTGGGCCGGCGCCGATGCCGCGACCGGCGGGCTGCGGCGGCCACAGGAGACAGAGCGCGGCGGGACCCATTTGCGCGGCCCACTTCCCGAACGGCCCGAGGGCTCCGTCCGGAAGCGCGCCGAGCGCCGCCGAAAACAGGGCCGGACGATCCGTGAGCGGGGTCAAGGGCTGCCACGGGAACGGCCCGTCGTCGCAGACGGTCGCGGCGAGCAGGCCCATGCTCAGGTCCTCCGGGGCCAGAACCGACGACTCGCGGTCGAGCTGGACGAGCCGCAGAAGCGCCCGCGGCCGGCCGTGGAGCGCCGCCCGTACCGCGGCCGGCAGCTCGGCCGTGAGCCCCGCGTTCAGGTCGGAGTCGATGACGACGCCGCTCAGGAAGTCGACGCCGTCGAACTTCACGGTGGCGCGCCCGCCGCCCGGCCGGGGAACCGCTCCCTGAAGGGAGCGCGCGCCCAACCGGTTCGCGAGCGTGACGACGTCGCGGACGAAGCTCGGCGTCGCCGCTCGACACGTGCTCCCGGGGCAGAGCTCGGCGAGGCCCTTCGGCATCTCCCGCAGGTCGTCGGCGGAGAACGGATCGCGACCGGCCGGGTCGGCGACGGAGTCGAGCAGGAGGCGCTCGACGTGCGTCGGGTAGGTCAGCGCGTACGACACGGCGAGCTGCGTCCCGTACGAGGTTCCCCAGAGCGCGACCTTGTCGACGCCCAGCGCCTGCCGCACGGCGTCGATGTCGTCCGCGTGCTCGCGCGTCGAGTAGAACTGCCGGCTCGCGCCGATCTCCTCTGCGCACCTCGCCACGAGCGCCTGCTCGCGCGACGGCGAGGCCGACGGATCGGCCTGCAGCTCCGGGCAGCGCAGCACGCCCGAGCGCCCCGTTCCGCGCGGGTCGAAGGCGATCAGCGTGTACCCGGGGAACTGGTCGCGGAACGACGAGCCGCTCGACTCGAGGTCGAACGCGCCCGCAGACGCCTGGCCGGGGCCGCCCGCGACGAGGAACATCACGCCGCGCGGCGCCCCGAGCGCCTGAAGCCGCTCGACGTAGAGGGAGACCGAGCCGGGCGTCGATCCGGTGCGATCGAGCGGGACGCTGACGGTGGCGCAGTCGACTGCGCCCTTCCCGCACGGAGCAAACTGGAGCCCGGCGGCTGCCGTGTGCGGCGCGATCAGGAAGGCGACGGCCGCGAGAGGGGCGATCAGGGCTCGGAGACGCACGGCGGGGACGCGCAGGATACCGGTACGCTTGCGCCTGCCCGGTATCCGCTACGGAACTGGAGCTTCTGCTGGTCGAATCGGTTCAGGTCATCGGCGCCGGCCGCGTCGGGTCGGCGGTCTCCGCCCGGCTTCGGGAGCGCGGGATCGCGGTGCTGGACGAGGGCGCGA
>DASUZD010000307.1:0-3617 GCA_036377055.1 Gaiellaceae bacterium
CCGTGACCGCGTCGCCCTTCCGGATCCCGATCCCCCACGGGACGTTCAGGAACTTGTCGTTCGTGAGCTTGAGGTCGCGGTCCTGCGTCGCGACGCCGAGGACGAACGCGTCGTCGAACATGAACGTATCGGCACGGCCGTCCTTCACCGCGAGCACGGCCGCGGCGGTCCCGTCCACCTCGAGCAGGTTCGAGCTCTTGAAGCAGTTGCGCACCCACGTCGCGTACAAAGCGCCGCGCGTGGTCACGATCGTCTTGCCGCCGAGGTCGCGGGTCGACGAGATCGACGAGTTGTTCGGCACGAGCAGGCGTCCGGTCGCGGAGTAGTACGGGATCGAGAAGTCGATCTGCTGCGCCCGCGATGCCGTCCAGGTGAGCGTCGAGATGATGATGTCGACGCGGTTCGAGGTCAGCGCCGGTATACGGCTCGGCGTCGTCACGCAGACGAGGTTCACGCGATTCGCCCGTCCGAACGCGAGCTGGGCGAAGCGCCGCGCGACGGCGACGTCGTAGCCGTCGTTGTTGCCGCGCACGTCGATGAAGCCGAACGGCGGAAAGTCGCACTTCACGCCGATCACCCACCGCTTCCGCTGCTTCACATCGGGCGGGAGCGGCGGGAGCTTCGCCGCCCGGTCCGCCTTCGCCGAGCCCTTGCCGCTCGAGGTCGACGCGACGCTCCACGTTGCGAAGATGCCTACCGCCAGCGCCGCCGCCACGAGGACGGCTGCAATGCGTTTCATCCTTCCCCTCCTTCGTCGATTTCGAGCTCGTCCAGCGACTGCGCGAGCTGGAGCGAACGGCGCAGGAAGCGACGCGTCCGCTCCTCCTTCGGCCGGTCGAGCACGTCCGCCGGCCTGCCCTGCTCGACGATCCGTCCGTCGTCCATGAAGATCACCCGGTCGCCGACGTCGCGCGCGAACTGCATCTCGTGCGTGACGACCAGCATCGTCATCCCGTCCCGCGCGAGGTCGCGCATCACGACCAGCACTTCGCCGACGAGCTCCGGGTCTAGCGCCGACGTGACCTCGTCGAAGAGCATCACGTGCGGCTCCATCACGAGCGCGCGGGCGATCGCGACGCGTTGCTGCTGCCCGCCCGAGAGCTGGTGCGGGTACTGGCGCGCCTTCTCCTCGAGGCCGACGCGGCGGAGCAGGGCTAGCGCGCGCTGCTCCGCCTGCTCCTTCGGCATCCGCTTGATCCGGCGGGCCGCGAGCGTCAGGTTGTCGATCACCTTCAGGTGCGGGAAGAGGTTGAACTGCTGGAAGACCATCCCCACCTGCTGCCGGATTGCCGAGACCTTCACGCCCTTGCGGGTGACCTCGACGCCCTCGAGGAAGATCCGGCCGGAGTCGAGCGGCTCGAGCAGGTTGACGCAGCGGAGAAGCGTGCTCTTGCCGCTCCCGCTCGGCCCGATCACGACCAGCGTCTCGCGCGGCGCGACGCTCAGGTCGATGTCGTCGAGGACGAGGTTGTCGCCGAAGCTCTTCCGAACCTTGTCGAGCCGGATGACCGGCACGTCCTCCGTCGCCGATTCGGCCTGCCGTACCGCCGTCGTCTTCCCCCTCCTTTGCCACGGGGATACAACGAGACGCCGCGGGTGAAGTCAAGCTATGCGGCGTGGAGCGAGAGCGGGTGCACGAGCTGTGCGCGTCGCGTCCCGGAGCGGAGGAGACGTATCCGTTCGGGCCGAACACCGCCGTCTACAAGCCGGCGGGAAGATGTTCGCGCTCGTCCCTCATGCCGCCGACCCGCCTACGGTGAGCCTCAAGTGCGACCCGGAATGGTCGGAGGTGCTGCGAGAGGCCTACGACGCCGTGCAGCCCGGCTACCACCTAAACAAGAAGCACTGGAACACGATCGTCCTCGACGGCACCATCCCCGACGACGAGATCGTCGAGCTGATCGAGCACTCGTATGCGCTTGTCGCGCCTCGCACCTAGACGCGCGCGACGCCGCCGACCGCGAGGGGCTGCGGGCGCCGCGTTGTGACGAGGACCGCCGCGAGCGCGCCGACGAGCGCTGCGATCGCCGACACTGCGAACGTCGCCTCGTACCCCGTCACCGACGGCACCTGGGTGTGGTCGATCGTGTACGCCGTCAGGAGCGCCGCGCCGACCTGGCCGCCGATCACGCCGCCGACGGTGCGCATGACGGTGTTCATGCCCGTCGCGACGCCCGTCTCCTCAGGCCGGACCGACTCCACGATCAGCGTCGCCATCGCCGCGAAAGCGAAGCCGACGCCGGCGCCGAGGAGCGGCATCGCGGCGAGGAGCTGCCACGGCCTGTCGTGGAATGCCGCGAACGACGCGCAGGTGACGGCGACGAGGATCATCCCGAACGCGAGCGGCCACTTGAAGCCGAGCCGCCGGCCCATCATGCCGCCGATCGGACCGGCGACGAGCAGCACGATCGAGCTCGGGAGGAGGTAGAGACCGGCCTTGGTTGCGCTGGCGCCGAAGCCGTAGTCGACGAGCCGCGCGACCGACGCCGGCAGGCCGCGCGGCGTCTCGACGAAGTTCGGGATCAGGACGAAGGTGCCGAACATCGCGAAGCCGGCGATGATCGCCGTCAGGTTCGTGAAGAGGACGGGCCGGTGCGCGAGCACGCGCATGTCGATGAGCGGTTCCGGAACGCGCAGCTCGACGAGGCCCCACGCGATCAGCAGCACGAGCGCGGCGGCGAAGAGGCCGAGGATCCGGCCGCCCGTCCAGCCCCACTCCTCGCCTTCGGAGAGCGCGAGCAGGAGCGCGATCAGCCCGGCCGAGAGGAGCACGGCGCCGGGGACGTCGACGCGCGACGGCGTCTTGATCGGCGACTCCGGCACGAGCCGGCGCACGAGCACAGTGGCGACGGCGACGCCGATCGCGCCGACGATGAAGAGCCAGCGCCACGAGAAGTTGTCGACGATCACGCCCGAGAGGACGATCCCGAAGCCGCCGCCGACGCCGAAGACGGCGCTCACGAGGCCGATTCCGACGCCGACCTTCTCGGGCGGGAACTCGTCCCGGATGATCGCGAACGCGAGCGGGAACACGGCCGCTCCCGCGCCTGCGACTGCGCGGAACGCGACGAGCGACCAGATGTTCCACGCCGCCGCGCAGCCGACGCAGCCGGCGAGGAAGATCGTCAGCGAGATCGTCAGCAGGCGCTCCTTGCCGTACTGGTCGCCGAGTTTGCCGAGGATCGGCGTCGCGACCGAGGCGACGAGCAGGAAGATCGTCAGCAGCCACGTCGCCCATGTCGTCGTCGTGTGAAGGTCGCGCTGGAGCACCGGGAGCGCCGGGATGACCATCGTCTGCTGGAGCGCGAAGGCCGTGCCCGCGAGCGTCAGGACCCCGAGCGTGACGTTGTAGTGCTGGCGCCGGGCTTCCACCCCGGCACCGTAACTACGACGCGACGGGAACGGCGCTCGCCTTGCGGAACGCGGCGAGGCCGTTCGATACGGCTCCGGACGAGGCCTCCGAGAGCGGCATCCGAACGCTCGGCGTCGAGATCCGGCCTTCCTCGTGGAGGATCGCCTTCAGGACGGCGGGGCTCGGCTCGGCGAAGAGCGCCTGGACGAGCGGGAGCAGGGCCTCGGCGTGGGGGCGCGCCTTCGCCGCGTCGCCTGCGAGCGCA
>DASUZD010000308.1:0-13295 GCA_036377055.1 Gaiellaceae bacterium
CCGAGCCCCCAGACGAGCCGGCCCATCTCCTGGTGCTGCCACGAGCTGAAGCGCTCCTCCTTCTCGGCCGCCATGTGGTGCCCGAGCGAGCCGGCGCGCATCCTGATCGAGAGCCGCGTCGACTCCGCGTCCGGCATGAAGACGTGCGCGCACGCCGCATGACCGGCCTCGTGAATCGCCACCGCGCGCGTCTCCTCCGGGATGTAGTCGATCCCGACGGCGGTTCCCGCCTCGACGGTCGTCATCGCCTGAAGCAGGTCGCTCCACGCGAACGACGCACGGCCGTCGTGGTGCGCGTGCGTCAGCGCCATCGAACAGACCTGCTCGATCATCGCCGGCGAGTAGCCGTTGGTAACGCGCGCCAACTCGTCGCGTCGACGAGCCGTGTCGAGATCCGGCTCGTGCGCGACGCGGTCGAGGTAGAGGTCGAAGATGTCCATCCGGTCCCGCTTCGTCGGCGTGCGGAACCAGACGTGGCGGCCGAGTCGGCCTGGCCGGGTCAGCGCCGGGTCGAGCTGCGCGATCGGCACGTTCGTCGCGCCGATAAAGTAGATCTGCTCGCGCCTCGGCCTCGGCGCCGGCACGCGGAGCGGGATCGGCCCGAGCCGGCGCGGGACGACGAAGAGCGCGTCGAGGAGCGTGTTCACGCGGCTCGTGGCGACGCGGCGAAGAAGCGGCGGGTTGTCGATCCCGTCCATCGCGACGAGCAGCTGGTTGAGCGCGAGCTGGCCCGTGCCGCCCATGAGCCCGCCGGCCACCGCCTGGTTCACGATCGCGCTGACCTTGCGTACGATCGGCGGGTACGGCGAGCGCCGCTCCGGCGCTCGGCTCTCGAACAACCGCTCGCGCCACGCGCGCGTCTCCAGCACGAGGTCCCCGCTGCCGCTGAGCGCGCCGAGTGGCCCGTGAAAGCAGTAGTCGTGGATCGTCGGCGCGAACCCGGCCGCCGCGCCGCCTTGCACCGCCTGCCGCCGCATCCCGACCGCGTCGATCTCGTCGATGAAGACGATGCACTGGCCGCCCCACTTCGCCGCCAGCCGCTTCGCCTTGCGCGCGAGGAAGCGGACGATGACGGCGTCGATGCCGAAGAAGGCCTGCGCGAAGCCGGAGCCCGGGATCGAGACGAATGGCGAGTTGAAGCCGGTCGCGATCGCCTTGGCGAGCATCGTCTTCCCGGTGCCGGGCGCGCCGAGGAAGAGCAGCCCGCGCTCGCGCTTGCCGCCCGCGCGCTCGAACGCCTCGCCAGACTGCCAGAGCGAGACGACGCGCCGGACCTCCTCCTTCGCCTCGGCCTGCCCGCGCACGTCCTCGAGCCGCACGCCCCATTCCGCGTCGCCGGGCTCGTAGCCGCGGACCTGCGAGATCCCCATCAGGAGCAGCGGCCCGAGCAGGATCGCGACGTTCGTGAGCAGGAGCCCGAGCGCGAACAGGAGCTGCGTCCAGAGCGTCGTCGAGCCGAGGGCGGACCAGAAGCCGTGCCAGAGCGCGCCCGCCGTTCCCGGCCAGGTGACGGAGTCGCCCTTCGCGAGCTGGGCCACGAAGACGATCGTGATCAGGGCCGCCACGATTGCCGCGTCACGCGCCGCCCGGCTCCAGAACCACGCGCGGCGGCGCGCGAGGACGTCTTCCTGCTTCAGCCGGCGGTCCTCGATTCCGAACAGGCTCGGCCACGGGATCAGCCGGCGGAAGCCGACGTCGACGACCCCGCGGAAAGCGGCGATGGCGAGGAGGGTCGCGACGAGCGCCCAGTACCACGCCCAACCGACCTGGCGGTGGAACCAGAGGTAGACCGCCGGGCTCGTGACGATCGCCGTGGCCGTCGCCGCGAGCGTCAGCATCCGCCACTGGTTGCGGAGCTCGCTCGACGCCTCCAGCACGCGCGGCTCGGAGGCGAGGCCTGTATCGATCGTCATCTGCCCAGGTTAGACGCGCGCGCGGGCTTGCAGTTGGTTCTTCGCCGTCGACGGGCACTGTGCTCGCCAAGCGCCGGCGAGACGCGCGGGGCAGCGGTTAGCGCGGCGTCATTTTGACGACTTGCGTGGAGACGCGGGGCGGCGGACGGGACGGTCGATCTCCTTCAGCCCTGCGGCCAGGGTGCGGCCGCCCAATTTCTTCAGCTGTGGGCGCACCGGCTTGAGGGCCTTGGCGAGCGTCGCGTCCCGCTTGCTGAGCTGCTGCGCGAGGTCGTCCGCACGTTTGACGAGCTCCTTCGAGATGCCGCCTCCTTTGGGCGCTCGCGGACCAACTGCATCGGCCGCCTCGCTGAGGATCTCAGCAGCTTGTTTGCGAAGCGTCTTGTTGGCTTGGAAGGCGCGCATGAGAGCGGGCGTGTTGCGCTCGAGCGCGTCGACCCAGGCGCGGCCGGTCTTCGACTTCGCGAGCTGGATTCGTACCGCCTGCAGCTCGCCGAGGCGGTCGGTCAGCTTCGCGCTCGTCGCGACGTCCTCGATCACACAGATGCACGCGAGACAGAACTCGACGAGCCCCGCGGAGACCTCGTCGATGATCTGGAGCGCCTCGCTGTACACAGGCTGAAACTCGCGTCCGGTTTCGAGGGTGAACGCGTAGACCCGCCGTTTCGAGCCGTCGACGAAGTGCCGCGCGTACGCGTAGTCGTCCGACGTGCCGGACGTCGGATAGAGGCCGATGCTCTCCTTCGGCACATAGGTCCTGCCGCGGACGGCGTTGATCGCGTCGGTAACACGCTTCCCGGTGCGGACGAACCAGTCCCAGTCCGTCTGGGGGATGTACTCCTTGTACGTGACGTCGCCCGGCACGCCGCGCATCCCGTCGAACGCGGGGTTCATGAAGTTCATCGACGTGTTGCTCGATTGGTTCTCGTCGTCGCCCCACGGGTAGAGAAAGTCCTCCGAGAACGAGTGGACGTCGATCATGCACTCGACGTGCGGGAAGGTATCGAGCAGGTGACGGACGTTTCGCGACTCCGGCTCCGAGAAGGCGGTCGGACCGCGGTAGATCTGGTACTCGCACGGATCGGTGCTCGTCCCGATGCCGCTCGACCACAGGAAGTCGAAGTTGCGATTGAGGTCGACGCCGACGCAGGTCGTCCCGGCGTGGTGTGCCCGATTCTTGCGCCACCAGGCGTCACCGCCGGCAGCCTGCACGTACGTGCGGCCGTCCGGGTTGACGAGCGGGAAGATGATCGTGTCGAGCGTCTCGACGATCAGCTTCACGTCCACGGCGCCGTAGGACTTGGCGCCGTAGGTCAAGCCCGTATTGCCGCTGTAGGCCTGGCAGAGCTTCAGCGCGAACGCGACCAAGAGGTCGGGGTTCACGAGCTCGCGCGCGTGCACGCCGCCGATCAGGAGCACGCCGTGCCGGTCGCCGGTCCCCTTTGCGATCTTGATCGCATGACTTGTGCGCCCTTCAGGCGAAGGCTCCGGAAGCGCCATCTGCGTCACGATCTGCGGGTAGGTGTTGGCAAGGAACTGGAGGCACTGCTCGATCGCGGTTGTGGTCAGGTACGGCACGCTACGCCCTCCTCTCCGCGAGCCATTCGGAGGCGTCCTCCGTCTGCTCGTAAGCTCGTGCGCGCGCCGACGAGTGCTCGTGGACGACGACCTCGGCGCCTTCTGCGATCACTCGCCCCACGTCCTCGAGGCTCAGCAGGCCTTCGATCGTCACGACTTCCTTGCCGGCGTTTGCGGTCGTCCCGAAGAGATCGAGTCCGAGCGCGCGGACCTTCGCAAGCTCTTCGGGAGAGTCGCACCGAATGGTGACGAAGTAGCGATCATCGGATTCGCTCGCCACGGCCCCCTCCTTTGTCCCGAGTTTCAGGTCGAGTTAACCACCAGGTCAAACCGGGAGTCAATAGCGGTGACCGGTTGGGGTCGCGCGCCAGATCGACGCAGCCTTTCGGTCGCGTGAAAGGCTTCACCGACGCAGAGGTGGAGCGGGCGCGGCGCTACCACCGGCCACTGTACGTCGCGCTCCTCGCCGACGCCGTCCTCGGCTTTGCGCTGCTCGCCGCGCTCGCGTTCCTGGGGGAATGGGCGTACCGGCCGTTCGAGCGGTGGCCTTGGGCGGTGCGGACGGTCGCGTACGCGGCGGTCGTCGTCCTTCTCCTCGCGGTCCTGCGCCTGCCGCTCTCGTTCTGGCGCGGCTACGTGTACGAGCGCCGGTGGGGGTTCTCGACGCAGACGCTTCGCGGCTGGCTTGTCGATCGGGCCAAGGCTCTCGCGGTCTCGGTCGCGCTCACGCCGGCGGCGCTGCTGGGGCTCGTTGCGGTCGCCCGCTGGCTGCCGCGGACGTGGCCGCTGGTGGCGGCTCCGGGAGCGGCGCTGCTCGTGCTCGCGCTCGGTGTGCTTGCGCCCGTGCTCCTCGAGCCGCTCTTCAACCGGTTCGCTCGGCTCGCGGGTCGCGAGCTCGCCGCCGAGCTCCGGGCCCTGGCCGAGCGCGCGGCGGTGCCCGTTCGCGAGGTGCTAGTGGCGGACGCCAGCAGGCGGACGCGGAAGTCGAACGCGTACGTCTCCGGGCTCGGCCGCACGAGACGGGTCGTGCTCTACGACACGTTGCTCGCTCGCGCCGATCCTCGCCAGATTCAGGTCGTGGTCGCGCACGAGCTCGGCCACCGGCGGGCGCGGCACGTGGCGAAGGCGACCGTGCTGGCGATGGCCGGCGCGGCGGCTGCCGTCGTCGTGTGGTGGGCGATCGGTCGCGATGCCGCCAACCCGCGGTCGATTCCGCTCCTGCTGCTCGTGGTCGGCGTGCTCGAGGTTCTCGCGCTGCCGTTCTCGGCGGCGCTCTCGCGTCGCTGGGAGCGGCAGGCCGACCGCTTCTCGCTCGAGCTGACGCGCGACCGAGACGCGTTCGAGCGCGCGCACCGCGAGCTCGCGACCGCCAACCTTGCCGACCTCGCCCCGCCGCGCGCCGTCTACCTCCTTCTCTTCACGCACCCGACGCCGCCTGAGCGGATCGAGGCCGCCAATCGCTGGGCCGCCGCGGTCGAGCTCGGGATGCCTTTCCGCCGCGAGACGCCGCTCGAGGGCCGTTAAGCTCCGCGCGCGTGGGCGCGCTCGAGGGCAAGACGGCGATCGTCACCGGCGCGTCGAGCGGGATCGGCGCGGCCACGGTCGCCGCACTCAGGCGCGAGGGCGCCCGCGTCGCCGGCGGCGCCCGGCGCGTCGAGCGGATCGACGCCGACGTCGCGCTCGAGCTCGACGTCACCGACCCGGAGAGCTGCGAGGGCTTCGTAGCGCGCGCCGTCGACGAGCTCGGCGGCGGCCTCGACGTCGTCGTCAACGGCGCCGGCCTCGCGCTGGGGCGCGACCCGATCGACGAGAGCACGGAGGCCGACGAGCGGACGGTGATCGAGACGAACGTGAACGGGCTCGTCCGGATCACGCGCCTCGCGCTTCCGCACCTCCGCGAGCTCGGCCACATCGTCAACATCGGCTCGGTGGCGGGCCGGCAGGCGTACCCGAACGCCGCCCTCTACGTCGCGGCGAAGTTCGCCGTCCGAGGGTTCACGTACGCCCTGCGCGAGGATCTCCTCGGGCGCCCGATCCGGATCACGACGGTCGACCCAGGCCTCGTCCAGACCGATTTCTCGATGGTCCGCTTCCGCGGCGACGAGACGACGGCGCGGGCGGTCTACGAGGGCGTCGAGGCGATGCGGCCCGAGGACATCGCCGAGTGCATCCTCTTCGCGCTGACGAGGCCTCCGCACGTGAACGTCGACGAGCTCGTCGTCAAGGCGCTGGCGCAGTCGAGCGGCGGCCGCATCCTCCGGACGACCTGATCGCCTCAGCCGGCGCGGTGCTTGCGCCAGTAGCGCTCGAGCCCGCGGTAGGACTGCCAGAACGGCATCGCGCGCTCGTACGTCGGGAGGCGCTCCGAATCGGCGTCTCCGAGCTCCTTCTCGACCGCCGCCACGAAGATCGCCTCGTCGGCGCCCTCGCGCACGAGCGTCGCCCAGAGCGCGAGCCGGCGCCGCAGCTCGGCGAGGTGCCGTTCGACGTCGGTCGCGACGCCGAAGTGGATGAGCGCGAGCCGTTCCGGAGCGCGCCGCTCGATCTCTTTGATCGTCTGCTCCCACGCCTCGAGGTCGACGTCGGGCGGCGGTGTGGGCGGCATCACGAAGGAGCCTGGCTGGATCCGGACGCCTGCGGCGTCACCCGCGTACAGCGTTCCGTCCGCGTCGAGGTAGCAGACGTGGTGCGATGCATGGCCAGGGGAGGGGAAGCACTCGAGCCCGACGACCCGCGGGCCGGTGACCTCCACGTTCTCCTCAGGCACGGGTGCGAGCACGCCCCAGAGCGTGTCGAAGCTCTCGCCGTAGAGGCGGCGCGCGCTCTGCTCGAGCCGCGACGGCGCGACGAGATGCGTCGCGCCGACCTCCGAGACGTGAACCCGCAGCTCGGAATGCTCCCGAACGAGCACGCCCGCGGCGCCGGCGTGATCCAGGTGGATGTGCGACAGGAGCAGGTGCCGGAGGTCGCGCAGCTCGAGCCCCCGCTCCGCGAGCGCCTCCTTCAGGCGCGGAACGCAGGTCGACGGCCCGCAGTCGAAGAGCGCCGGGCCTTCGTCGGTGTCGAGCAGGTACGCGCCGATGACCCGCTCGGCGCCCTGGAAACGGAGGTCGAGCGGGTCATGCCCAAGCACGCGCCGATCTTAGACGCGGTGTGCCAGGCCGTTCGATGCGCTCGTAAGCCGTGGCCGTTCGGGCGTGTCCCGCTGTGTACCGAGGCGGCGCGTTCCGTCCCACTCCGGGGTCAGACCCCGAAGCACGCGAGCGCGCAGGGTCAGCCGCGTTCGGACCGCGTGCTGCGCGGCGCAGGCACATTTCCGCGCGGAATCGGGGTCAGACCCCGGCTGTCGACGCACCGCCCTCGCGGCCATGACCCTCAAAACGCGCGGGCAGAGCCCGCGCGTCCTGATGCTCGCCGCCGGGTCGCCGTCCTAGACCGGCTCCGAGGCGGGCAAGGGGCGCGGGCGCCGGCGGAGCAGGAAGAGCACGGCGCCGACGAGCGCGAGGCCGCAGCCGACGCCCAGGCCGACGAGCCACCACGGCGTCGATCCGCCCGAGGAGGCTCCGGGCGCGGCGGGCAGCCCTGCGTGCACGAGGGTGCCCTTCAGGCGGATGTCGCCGACGAACCAGCCGCCGTGGGTGCCGCCCGGGACCTGGAAGATCCGCTGACCGGGCTTCATGTACGAGACGGCCGACGGCGTCGCGTACGGGTAGACGTCCTGCCGGATCGTGAACGTCGAGCCGTCGGGCCCGGGGACGCGGTAGACGACCTTGTACCTCGAGCCGAGCGTCCCACTCGGTCGGTTCCGAAGCGTCGGGTCAGGCGTCTGACCGAAGACTTGGGGGAAGAAGCCAGTGCTCTCCGCGAAGTTCATCAACGGGGTGCCCGGACTCTCCGCGCCGGTGATCACGAGCGTCTTCCCAAGGTCCGGCCCCGAGACCTCCGCCTTCGAAGGGCCTTTCGCCGCCGCTGTCGCCGGCACCGCGAGCGCGACGAGCGCGACGGCCAGCATGCGCTTCATCTCTGGTTCTCCTTCCGTCCGTTCGCATTGCCGGCTCTACACCGGCGGCAGCGGCAGGAGTTCCTAACGCGTAGCGGCCGCGGAGCGGACGAGCGCGACCTCGAGATCCTCGACGAGGTCCTCGGCCGACTCGAGCCCGACGGAGAGCCGGACGAGGTTCGGCGGCGCCGCGAAGGGCGCGTCCGCCGTCGACGCGTGCGTCATCCGCGCAGGGTGCTCGATCAGGCTCTCGACGCCGCCGAGCGACTCGGCGAGCTGGAAGATCCGCGTGCGCGCGACGAGCGCGACGGCCTCCTCCTCGGACTCGGCGAGGAACGAGATCATGCCGCCGAAGTCGCGCATCTGCCGCGCGGCGATCGTGTGGCCCGGATGGGTCGGCAGGCCGGGATAGAGCACGCGCTCCACGCGCGGGTGCCGTGCGAGGAACCCGGCGACGGCCTCGGCGTTCGCGCAGTGCTGGCGCATCCGCACCGCGAGCGTCTTGATCCCGCGCAGCACGAGCCACGAGTCGAACGGCCCGGGAACCGCGCCGAGCGACTTCTGGAGGAAGTACAGACGCTCGGCGATCGTCGGATCGTTCGTGGCGGCGAAGCCGCCGATGACGTCGGAGTGGCCGCTGAGGTACTTCGTCGTCGAGTGGACGACGAGGTCGGCGCCGAGCTCGAGCGGGCGCTGGAGGTACGGCGTCGCGAAGGTGTTGTCGACGACGAGGATCGCTCCCGCCGCGTGGGCCGCGTCCGCCGCCGCGCGGATGTCGACCACGTTCAGCATCGGGTTCGACGGCGTCTCGATCCAGACCATCCGAGTCCGGTCGTCGAGGTGATCGCTGAGGTTCGCGAACTCCGGAGCCGGGAGATACTCGAACACGTAGCCCCTCGGCTCGTAGACCTGCGAGGTCATCCGGTAGACGCCGCCGTAGACGTCGGCGATCAGGACGACCCGGTCGCCCGGGCTCAGCAGGTGCATGATCGTCGTCACGGCGCCGAGACCGGACGAGAACGCGACGCCGTCCTCCGCGCTCTCGAGCGACGCGAGGCAGAGCTGGAGCGCCGACCGCGTCGGGTTCGCGCCTCGGGAGTAGTCGTAGCCCTTGTGCTGGCCGACCGCGTCCTGCACGTAGGTCGAGGTCTGGTAGATCGGAACCGTGACGGAGCCGGTGGCGGGATCGGGATCCTGGCCGTCGTGGATCGCGCGCGTCTCGAAGTCCATGCTTCGATCCTAGCTTGACCGCGTTCCTCGACTTCGTCCTCGAACGGCTGCCGCGACCGCCGGCACGCGTGCTCGAGGTCGGCTGCGGCGCCGAGGGCGGCGTGACTCTCGAGCTCGCCGCGGCCGGCTACGACGTCCTCGGGATCGACCCGCAGGCGCCGCAGGGGCCGCAGTTCCTCCGCACCACGATCGAGCAGCTAGACGATCGAGGCCCGTTCGCGGCGGTCGTCGCGTCGCGCGTCCTCCATCACGTCACCCCGCTCGGAGCGGGCATCGAGAAGCTGGCTCGGCTCGCCCCGCTTCTGCTCGTGGACGAGTTCGCGCCCGAGCGGATCGACCAGCCGACGCGCGCGTGGTACGAGGCGCAGCACCGGCGGCTGGCCGATCCGTTGGGGCCGGCGGATCTCGGTGAGTGGGCCGAGCGCCACCCCGACCTCCACCCGTCGCACGTCGTCCTCGGCGAGCTCGAACGCCGGTACGAGGCTCTGTTCCTGGCGTGGCGGCCGTACCTCTCCCGCTGGCTCGGGGTCGCGAGCGACGAGCTCGAACAGGCCGCGATCGAGGCGAACACGATCCGTGCGGTCGGGTTCCGCTACGCCGGCCTCGTCCGGAAGTGAGTCTTGCGCTCGGCCGTGAGCTCAGCCACGCTGCGCCGATGGACAACGAGCCCGTTCTCCACCGGGACGAAGCGCTCGGGCTCGCTTTCACGGTCGGCGATATCCTCGAAGAGGTGCGTGAAATTCGTGCGCTCCTGAGGGAGGACGATGGCGAAGAAGAAGAGCCGGAGGACTAAGGAGGAGCGCGAGGCGTGGGATCGCCACGTCGATGCGACGATCCACTACATGCGGCGAATGTGCCTGAGGGCGATCAACGACATGCGTGCCCGCGGCCAGGACGTCGATCCGGAGTTCAGGGCGCTGGTCGAGGAGTCGGTCCGACTCTCCGAGCGGTAGCCCCTACGCAGGGGTGAGCACGGATACGACGCGGCCTTCGACGGCCGCGCGGTAGTCGTCGCCCAGCGCAGCGCGCAGCTTCTCTTCGAGCTCCCCCGTCTCCGCGAGCTCCTCGACGATGTCGGCGCCGCCGACGAGCTCGCCCTTGATGAAGACCTGCGGGATCGTGGGCCAGCCCGAGAGCGCCGAGAGCTCCTGGCGGATCTGCGGGTCGGGGAGGACGTCGACGGCCGTTACGGGCGCGCCGGCCTCGCGCAGCGCGCGGAGGGCCCGGTCGGAGTTGCCGCACATCACGAATTGCGGCGTGCCCTTCATGAAGAGCGCCACCGGCTCGTTCTCGATCACGTCCTTGATCCGTTGCTGTAGGTCGGTCACCTCGTCCCCCTCGTCTTGATCCGAAGCTCGTGGATGGTGCCGTCGCGGAGAGGCTCGGCGAGCGCCTCGTTCACGAGACGGTGCTGGTCGATCAGCGCGAGGCCGTCGAAGCGCGGGCTCGCCACGACGACCTGGTAGTGGTCTCCGCCGCCGGTTCGGTCCTCGACGAGAACCTGGTGGGCGTCCGGAAAAGCGTCGCGAAGCAACGTGTCCAGGCGCTCGATCGACATCCGCAGCATCGTATCGGCGCCGCGTAGGCTTCCGGGGTGTCGGAGCTCGGCCTCTTCCCGCTCGGCATCGTCCTGCTCCCGACCGAGCGGGTCCCGCTCCACATCTTCGAGCCGCGCTACAAGGAGCTGATCGGCGAGTGCCTCGACTCGCAGGGCGAGTTCGGCCTCGTGCTCGCGGACGACGAAGGCCTGCGGGCCGTCGGGACCCGCGCCGCCGTCACCGACGTGCTGCACCGGTTCCCGGACGGCCGGCTCCAGATCGTCGTCGAGGGAGGCGAGCGCTTCCGCCTCGTGCGCATGACCTCCGGGCGCTCCTTCCAGACAGCCGAGGTCGAGCCGCTCGAGGACGAGGACGCGGACGCCGCGGACGACGAGCGCGAGCGGGCGCTGGAGCTCTACGGCCGCCTCACCGCGGCGGCCGGCTCGGAGCCGGACGAGCTCGATGCGGACTCTTCGTCGCTCTCGTTCGAGATCGCTGCGCGGATCGACTTCGGCGCCGAGCTGAAGCAGCGGCTGCTGGAGACGCGCTCGGAGCCGGAGCGGCTCGAGACGCTCGCGGGACTCCTCGAGCAGGCGGAGCAGGCCGTCGCGGCCGAGCGCGAGCGAGCGGAGCACGCCTCGACGAACGGAAAGGTGAGCCCGCTCTACGAGCGGTAGCCGCGGCCCGCGCGGCGGGCGTTGAGGGGGCTGAACGCGGTTTTTAGGCCGTCCGGCCTATTGAATCGCCACGGCCGCCGCTCATAGTCGTTCAGGTATGCGGCGACTCGCCTGCGGCAGTGCCTCAAGGACGGGCGCGTTCAGCCTGCGAAAACGGGCCGAAGGGTTGGCGGCCTAGACCTAGCCCCAACACGGAGGGAGAGCAATGCGACACCACAAGTTTCACGTCGGGAAAGGCAGTCGCCTTGCGCTGCTCGCGCTAGCGGCTGCCGTTTTTTCGATCTTCTTCGTCGCGGCCTCGAGCGGAAACCTGACCGGGAGCACGTTCGAGAGCACCGACGGGAACCTCGTCAAGAACACCGGCACGGACTGGTGCAACGCCGTGAACGGGAGCGGCGTCTGTACCTCCACGGCGCCGCACCTCGTTCAGGGACAGGACAAGGCACCCGGCAACGGTGACGACTCGTTCGCAAATGGGACGAAGCAGGACGACGCCGTACCGAGCATCGGCAACGGCGGCATCCCGAACAAGGGCGACCTCGACCGCTTCTACATCGCGAACGAGTTCGTCGGCGGCAAGAACTTCGTCTACCTCGGGTTCGAGCTCCTGCCTGTGCCGAACGCCTCGGCGTCGGTGCACACCGGGTTCGAGTTCAACCAGAACGCCTGCGATCCCGTCACTTTCGCAGGGTGTAGCGCGAACCACGTCACCCCGGCCCGCAAGGCGGGCGACATCCTGGTCGTCTACGACCTCGAGGGCGGCGGCAACCCGTCGCTGTCGTTCCGGCGCTGGGTGCTGTCCGGGTCGTGCGAGGTCTCGCAGGACACGGCACCGTGCTGGGGCCCGAAGCAGAGCCTGAGCAGCTCGGTCGCGGACGGGAGCCTCGACGCCGGCGCCTCCGGCACGACCGACCCGATCAACCCGGGCGCACCGAGGACGATCGGGCAGTTCCGCTTCGGCGAGGCTGCGATCAACCTCACCGACTCGAACATCCTGAGCGGCTGCGCCGCGCTCGGCAGCGTCTACGTCGTGAGCCGCTCGTCCGGCGACTCGGGCACGGCGACGATGAAGGACTTCATCGCGCCGCAGAAGGTGAACATCAACAACTGCGGCAACATCATCGTCAAGAAGGTCACCGACCCGAATCCGGATCCGACGGACACGAGCTTCTCGTTCACCGCTGGTGGCGGGTTGAGCCCGACGAGCTTCAGCCTGAAGAACGGCGGCGAGAAGAAGTTCGAGGCGATCAACCCCGGCAGCGGCTACAACGTCGCCGAGACCGTCCCGACGGGCTGGGACCTGCAGAGCTCGACCTGTGACGACGGCAGCCCGGTGACGAACATCGACGTCAGTGCCGGCGAAACCGTCACCTGTACGTTCACGAACAAGGCTCGCGGGACGATCAAGATCAAGAAGGTCACCGACCCGTCGAGCGACACGACGACGAGCTTCTCGTTCACCGGCAGTGGTGGGCTGAGCCCGTCGAGCTTCAGCCTCAAGAACGGCGACACGCAGACGTTCTCGAACCTCCTGCCCGGCAACGGGTACGGCGTGTCCGAGAACACGCCGTCGGGCTGGGATCTAACGAGCTCGAGCTGCGACGACGGCAGCCCGCTGACGGCGATCGACATCGGGCCGGGCGAGACCGTCACGTGCACGTTCAACAACCGGCAGCGCGGAAGCGTCTCGATCCACAAGCAGGACGACGCCGGTAACGCGTTGCAGGGCGCCGTGTTCGAGCTCTACACCGACAGCGCGCCGCTCGGCGGCAACCCGCCGCACGGCGCGGAGGACACCGCGACCGGCAAGACCTGCACCACGGACGCGGGCGGTGACTGCACGATCTCGAACGTGGTTCCGGGGCAGTACTGGATCGTCGAGACGACCACCCCGACGGGCTATGACTCGGCCGCCGACAAGAACGTCGTCGTCGGCGCGGGCCAGAACGTCCCGGTGACGCTCACCGATCCGCGGAAGTTCCGGATCATCGTGGTCGTCTGCCAGCAGGGGACGAACGACTCGCTGCACGCGAGCTCCGTCACCGTCGACGGCGTGACGAAGACGTCACTCGCCTCGGGCGGCGGCGGCACGCTCTCCGACAGCGACGTCTGCGGCCTCGGCGGCGCCCGCTACAGCGACAAGCATGCGGGTGACCATCCGAACGCGGACGTGAACATCCCGTAGGGAGAGATCCCCAGAACGAGAGGGCCGGCCTCCACGCAGGCCGGCCCTCTCGCGTCTCTAGGAGACGCTGAAGGTCGTTGACGCCACCTGCGCCGAGTGACCGTGGGCCTGCTGGTACGCGTCGACCTCGTACTTCCCGGCCAGGTTCGTCGAGAAGTTCGAGAACGAGATGCA
>DASUZD010000309.1:0-7495 GCA_036377055.1 Gaiellaceae bacterium
GCCGTCTCGAATACGAGCTCGAACTTCGTCGTCGGGTCAGGGCCCGCGCTCTTCATCTTCGCGACCGAGGAGGGGAAGATCCTCGCCTGGAACATGAGCGTCGGGACGACGGCCCAGGTCGTCGCCGACCACTCGGGTGACGAGGCGATCTACAAGGGCCTCGCGATCGCGGGTGACCGGCTCTACGCGACGGACTTCCACAACGGCCGCGTCGACATCTTCGACGGCGCGTTCGGCGACGTGAACACGCCGGGCGCGTTCGTGGATCCGAGCATCCCGGCCGGCTTCGCGCCGTTCGGGATCCAGAACGTCGGCGGGACGATTTTCGTCACGTACGCGAAGCAGGACGCCGACGCCGAGGACGACGTCCACGGCCAGGGGCTCGGCTTCGTCGACGAGTTCGACACGGCGGGGACGCTGCTCGGCCGCGTCGCGACTCGCGGTCAGCTGAACGCGCCGTGGGGCATCGCGCTGGCCCCTGCGAGCTTCGGCCGCTTCGGCGGCGACCTGCTCGTCGGCAACTTCGGCGACGGCGAGATCACGGCCTTCGAGCGAGACTCGGACGGCGTGTTCGACCCGCGCGGGCAGCTCCGCACGGAAGACGGACACGTGCTGTCGATCGACGGCCTCTGGGCACTCCAGTTCGGCAAGGGAGCCGCGAACAACGGCCCGACCGACACGCTGTTCTTCACAGCCGGGCCCGACGACGAGAGCCACGGCCTCTTCGGCACAATCCGAGCGGCGGGCTGAACCGAAAATGGGCCGGGGGCGCCGCCGAGCGCCTCCGGCCTCCGCACGCCTAAAGGATCGCGTCGAGCCCGAGCGTGAGCCCGGCCGGGAGGCTGAGCAGGCGGTCGAGCGCGAGCAGCACCCCAGGCGCGAACGCGTCCCGCGAGGTCGTGTCGTGCCGGATCGTCAGCACCTGCCCCTCTCCGCCGAGGAGCACCTCCTGGTGCGCCACCAGGCCAGGAAGCCGGACCGAGTGGATCGGCGGGTCGCCCGGCAGAAGCGCCGCCGTCGCCTTCGCGGTGCCCGACGGCGCGTCGCGCTTCGTCTCCGCGTGGAGCTCGACGATCTCCGCCCGCGGGAGGTACTGCGCCGCCTCGGCCGCGAAGCGCATCATCAGCACCGCCCCCACGGCGAAGTTCGGCGCCACGAACAGCGCGACGCCGTGCTCCCGAGCGAGCCCCTCCAGCGACTCCGGATCCCAACCGGTCGTGCCGACGACGCACGGCACGCCAGCCTCCAGCGCCGCGCGCACGTTTCCGTCCACTGCGTCCGCTGCCGTGAAGTCCACCATGGCGTCGGCAGCGGCGAGGTCGTCGACGAGCTCGTGCCCCGCTCGCTCCAGCGCGGGCCCGAGCGCACGGCCGACCTTCCCGCCGCGCCCGTTGAGGAGAATCTTCACGCCGCGCGAGCGAGCAGCGCCGGGTTGATCCGCGCCACCGCGTCGTGGAAGCGCTCCTCGCTCGCCCCCACCCCCGCCGCCGAGAGTCGCTCGGGCGCGAGCAGGAGCGCGGCGAGCTCGGAGATCGCGTCCGGCTCGACGGCGTCGATCTCGGCGATGATCCGCTCAAACGAGAGCAGCTCGGTGTCGGAGATCAGAGACTTGCCGAGCCGGCTCATCCGGTTCGAGGTCGACTCCATCGAGAGCATGATCCGGCCCTTCAGGTTCTCCTTCGCGCGCGCGAGCTCGGCCGGCCGGACGTTCCCGGCAGCCACGTCCGCGATCTGCTCCGCCGTGATCTCGAGGCACGCGGCGAGGTTGTCCTCACGCGTGCCGAGGTAGACGCCGACGAGCCCGGTATCCGTGTACTGGGAGGCGAAGGTGTACACGGCATAGGCCATCCCCCGCTTCTCGCGGATCTCCTGGAAGAGCCGCGACGAGGCGGAGCCGCCGAGGATCGAGTCGAGGAGCGAGGCAGCGAAGCGCCGGCGGTCGGAGCGCGAGATCCCCGGCGCGCCGATACAGACGTTGTACTGCTCGGTGTCCTTCCGCTCGAAGCGGAGCCCCGGCTGCGGCGCCTTCACGAGCGGCGTACGCACGCGGGCGCCGCGCGCAGGCGTCGGCTCGCGCCGTTGCACCTGGTCGAGCAACGCGAGCAGCCGGTCGTGGTCGAGGTTCCCGGCGGCCGCGACGACGACGTTCCCGGGCCGGTACATCGCTCGGTGGTAGGCGCCGATCGACCTGCGTCCGATCGTCGAGATGACCTCGTCGGTTCCGATCACGGGCCGGCCGAGCGGGTGCCCGGCGAAGACGGCTTCCGAGAAGAGGTCGTGCACGAGCTCCTGCGGCGTGTCCTCGTACATCGCGATCTCCTCGAGCACGACCTCGCGCTCCGAGTCGAGGTCGGCGAAGGTGGGCGAGAAGACCATGTCGGCGAGCACCTCGAGCGCCTCGGCGAGGTGCGAGTCCGGCACGCGCGCGTACACGACCGTGTGCTCACGCGACGTCGCCGCATTCAGCTCGCCGCCGAGCCCGTCGAAGATCTCCGCGATCTCCTGCGCGGAGTACGACGACGAGCCCTTGAAGAGCAGGTGCTCGATGAAGTGCGAGACGCCGGCGCGGTCGGCCTTCTCGTCGCGCGACCCGGCGCCGATCCAGAACCCGAGCGCGACGGAGCGAACGCTGTCGACGCGCTCCGAGATCACGCGCTCGCCGGAGTCGAGCTCCGTCAGGACGTAGTTCTGCACGAGCGAAGTATCGCCGCCGGACGAAGGCCGGGCAGCGAGGACGGCTACCGTGCGCTGATAGTGGAACCAGTGTCCGACGCGGAGTTCGAGGCGTGGGCCGAAGAAGCCGTCGATTCGCTTCCGCCCGTGCTGCGCGGCGCGATGTCGAACGTCGCGATCGTGATCGAAGAGGAGCCTCCGGCCGGCATGCCGCTCCTCGGCCTCTACCAGGGCGTCCCGCTCACACGGCGGTCGAGCTTCTACGGTGGGACGCTTCCCGACAAGATCTCGATCTACCGCGGGCCGCTCGAGCGCGCGTACGGCCGTGACCGCGCGGAGCTACGCGCGCAGGTCCGGCGGGTCGTCCTGCACGAGATCGCGCACCACTTCGGCATCAGCGACGAGAGGCTCCAGGAGCTCGACCGCTACTGAGCCGCCTATTGACTCTCGTCTAGAGGCTAGATAAAAGATGTCGTGGCCTGAGCCGCTCCACTTCCGATCGCTCAAGGCCGAACCGTCGTCCGCTAGCGCAGTCGCGACGACGGTGAGGGAGGGGCGCCGCGAGGCGCCCCTCATCTCAGTCGATGGTCGATGCTCGCCAGCCAGACCCAGTTCCCATGGACCACCGGCGACGTGCAGCTCAGGGCCGTCGAGAAGTCGATCGTCCGAACCGGCCACTGGCGCGGGGACGTGCGGTCCGCTTCACTTGGGCACGATGAAGAAGCCGACGCTGCCGCCGCTCGGCTCAGCCGAGCGCGACGAGATCCAAACGATCTACGACCGCTTCTTCGACGGCGGCTACGACCTGCGCATCGAGTATTTCGAGAGCGGTTGGGCGACCGCGCTGCACCGGCATGGTCGTCCTGGCTCGTCGATCTCAGCGCGTGAGCGTGGTGCTACGACGGCCCTCGAAGCCGTGAGGGCGATCTGGGAGAGGTACCAGAACGACCCAGCGCTGAACCGGGTGCAAGCCGATCCCGCCCTCCAGGCGATGCGCACCGACAGCTACTACTTCCTCGAGAACGGCACCGTCATGATCCGCCGCGGGATCGGCGATTCGCCGTGGCTCGTCCGCTGGATACCGAACCAGACCGCGGGACTCGTGTGGCCGCCGGCGAGGATCAGCTCCGAAGAAGCCGACTTCCCGACCGACGAGGGCGTCGCTGGCGTCCTCCGGTGGGTCTTGCGGCAACCCTGGGCGGAGAAGACAGCTGCGTGACCGCGAGCGAGGCGCTCGAAGCGCTTCGCCTTAGCGCTGGTGTGGATCTCGGCTACTTCGTCGGCTTCAGCCGCGAGCCTGACGGACGGGTCACGTGGGTCACCATCTCGAAGATGTCGGCAGAGCTCGACGCATTACCGGTGGGCGCGACCGCCGACGACATGGAGGACGCGAAGATCGCCGCGATCGAGAGCATCTTCCTCCCGAGCGACGAAGGCGACCGCTTCAACCCGTAGAGGGGCGGGATCGCTCCCGCCCCTCGGATGCGCTACTTAGTCCCGATCCCGCTCGCGGTCCCGGCGCGGGCCGCGGTCGCGGCCTCGGCCGCCGCGGCGCTCGCGGTCGCCGCGCGGACGTTCTTCCTCGCGCTCGCGCGGCGGCGCGTTCTTCGCCCGCTCGATCAGCTCCTCGGGGCTGACCGTGGCGCCGTTCTCGTGCTTCTGGATCAACTTCAGGCCGATCCGGCCGCGCGCCTTGTCGACCTCTTGGACGAGCACGTCGAGGATGTCGCCGCGCTGGATGACGTCCTCGATGTGGCCGACGCGGCCCGGGCCGACGTTCGACACGTGCAGAAGGCCGTCCGTACCCTTCTTCAGCTCGACGAAGGCGCCGAACTGCGTCGTCTTCACGACCTTGCCGGTGTAGGTGTCCCCCACCTCCGGTTCCTTCGTCAGCGCCTGGATCGCCGAGATCGCGGCGTCCGCCTTCGGGCCGTCGGTCGCGTAGATGAGGATCGTCCCGTCCTCCTCGATGTCGATCTGGACGTCGTGGTCGGTCTCGAGGGCGCGAATCGTCTCGCCGCCCTTGCCGATCACCATGCCGATCTTCTCCGGGTCGATCTTGATCGTCGAGATCCGCGGCGCGTTCTCGGACAGCTCCGTCCGCGGCTCCGGGATCGCCTGGAGCATCTTGTCGAGGATGAACTCGCGCGCCCGCTTCGCCTGCTCGAGCGCGCCGCGCATGATCTCCTGCGTGACGCCGGTGATCTTGATGTCCATCTGGAGCGCCGTGACGCCGTCACGCGTGCCGGCCACCTTGAAGTCCATGTCCCCGAGGTGGTCCTCGGCGCCCTGGATGTCCGTGAGGATGACGTAGTCGTCGCCCTCCTTGACCAGGCCCATGGCGATCCCGCTGACCGGCCGCCTGATCGGCACGCCGGCGTCCATCAGCGAAAGCGTCGATCCGCAGACCGACCCCATCGACGACGAGCCGTTCGACTCGAGCGTCTCGGAGACGATCCGGATCGTGTACGGGAACTCCTCGAGCGGCGGGATCATCGGCTCGAGCGCCCGCTGCGCGAGCGCGCCGTGGCCGATGTCGCGGCGCTTCGGGCCGCGCATGAAGCCCGTCTCCCCGACCGAGTAGGGCGGGAAGTTGTAGTGGTGCATGTAGCGCCGCTCGACCTCGAGCGAGAGGTCGTCGATCCGCTGGCCTTCCTTCGCGGTGCCGAGGGTGAGGAGCGACATGATCTGCGTCTGGCCCCGGGTGAAGAGCGCCGAGCCGTGCGTGCGCGGGCTGACGCCGACCTCGCACTCGATCGGGCGGATCTCCTCGGGGCCGCGGCCGTCCGGCCGGTTCTTGTCGACGGCGATCTTCCGCCGCACGAGCTCCTTGTAGATCGACTCCGCCGCCTTCTTGACGTAGCTCTTCGTGAGCGCGTCCTTCACCGTCGGGCTCTCGCCGTCGACCGTCGCCGGCCCGACCGGGAAGGGGAGCTCCACGGTCTCGACGATGCGCTCGAAGAGAAGGTGGCGCTTCGCCGACTTCAGCTCCTTCGAGTCCTGCTCGGCGTCGGTGAGCGTGCGCAGGTCGGCCTCGAACTGCTCGCGGACCGGTCCCTTGACAGCGTCGAGCCGCGCGGCCTCGAGGATCAGCGCGAGGCTCTGCCGCATCTGCATCGTCCGGACGACGTCGTCCTCGGTCGAGTCCATGCTGAGCGGCGGGATCACCTCGTCGACGATGGAGCCGGCCTCGCGAAGGCCGTCCGACGCGACGCGGCGGCGGACCTCCTCGCCGTGCTGCGCCTCGAGCTCCTCCGTCACCGACGGCTCGAGCCAGTTCGCCTTGCCGATCTGACGTCGCAGGTCCTCCTGCGCCTCGCACAGCTTCCTGATCTCGGCGTGCGCGAGGTCGAGCGCCTCGAGGAGCGTGTCCTCGGGGATCTCGTCCGCTCCAGCCTCGACCATCGTCAGGCCCTCCTTCGTCCCGACGACGATCAGGTCGAGCGTCGACGACTCCTCGCTCTCCGGCAGGGTCGGGTTGACGACCAGCTGCCCCTCGATCTGGCCGACGCGGACCGCGCCGACCGGCCCGAGGAAAGGCAGCGGCGAGATCATCAGCGCAGCCGACGCCCCGTTGATGCACAGGATGTCGTGCGCCGTGATCAGGTCGGCCGACAGGACCGTGCAGATCACCTGCACCTCGTTCTTGAAGCCCTTCGGCCACAGCGGCCGGATCGGGCGGTCGATCATGCGCGCAGTCAGGATCGCCCGCTCCGTCGGACGGCCCTCGCGCTTGAAGAACCCGCCCGGGATCTTGCCGGCGGCGTACATCCGCTCCTCGACGTCGACCGTCAGCGGGAAGAAGTCCGCGCCCTCGCGCGCCTCCGTGCGCCCCTGCGCGGTCGCCAGCACCATCGTGTCGCCCTCGCGGACGACGACGGCGCCGTCCGCCTGCTTGGCGAGCTTGCCGGTCTCGAATGTGATTTCGCGGCCCGCGATCTCGACCGAAACGGTCGTCGGCCCCTCTGTTGCGATGCTCATTTGTCCTCCACTTTCGTTGTGAAGGTGGAGGTTTGAGTCAGCGCGTCGTGGGCGCGCTCGCTCAAACTTCCACCCTCGAGTCTTTGGTTTTCCTTACCTCCGGAGCCCCAGCTCCTGAATCAGTGCGCGGTACCCCTCGAGGTCGCGCCGTTGCAGGTACTGCAGGAGTCGCCGGCGCCGGCCGACGAGCTTGAGCAGGCCGCGGCGCGAATAGTGGTCCTTCGGATGCGCGCGGAGGTGCTCCGTGAGCTCGTTGATCCTCCGGGTCAGCAGCGCGATCTGAACCTGCGGCGACCCGGTATCGGTGGTGTCGCGGCCATGCTGGCCGATGATTTCCTGCTTCGCTTCCTTGGTGAGAGGCACGTTTCCCTCCTGATAGACGTCTCCGCGGTCTCCGCCTGCCGCGCCAAGGAACGCGTGCGGGCCGGGGCCGCGGTCTGTGAGTAGGGTAGCAATCGCTTTGGCCAAGCGGTTTTCCGCCGAGAAGCTCGCCATGATCGTCGCCGAGGCGCGCGAGCGCTGGCACGTGCCTGGAATGGCCGTCGCGTTGCTCCAGGACGGCGAGCCGGTGTTCGCGGCCGACGGCGTTCGCGACCTGAGTACGAACGACCCGGTCGGGCCGGAGACGCCCTTCCGCGTCGCGTCGATCACGAAGCCGTTCGTCGGCACGCTCACGCAGATGCTCGCCCAGGACGGATTGCTCTCGCTCGACGAGCCCCCTCCGGGAGCGCGGACGACGGCGAGCGTCCGGCAGCTGCTGAGCCACCAGGCCGGGCTGGCGATCGAGTGGCCCGTCGACCTCGACGACGCGGACGACGACGAGGCTCTCCTGCGGCTTGCC
>DASUZD010000310.1:0-5258 GCA_036377055.1 Gaiellaceae bacterium
GCGAGCCATTCGCGAGCGCAGCGGCAGCTCGAGGTCCGGGTCGACGTCGACCTCGATCCGCACTGCGGCGCGCTCGGCCCGCTCCGCAAGTCGCTCGACGACCTCGCCGATCACGGGAGCGACGCGCTCCGTCCCGAGCCCAACGACCTCGCGCCCCGTCTCGAGCTCGCTCAGGAACAGCACCTCACCGATCAGCTCGTTGATCTGCTCGACCTCCGCTCGCGCCTGCTCGATGAGCTCGAGCGGGTCCGAGCCCGGAAGCGACGCGCCCTCGAGCAGCGTCAGCAACCGGGCGAGCGGCGTCCGGAGCTCGTGGGAGACCGCTGCCGTGAAGCCGGCCCGCAGCTCCTCGTAGGCCGCGAGCCCGGGCGCGCTCAGGTAGACGAGCGTCTCGCGGCGTCCGTCGACCTCGTACGGGACACGGACGGGCACGTGCGCGGGATCGACGAGCCGCTCGGGCAGCGGCAGCCCCTCCTCGAGCCCCACCAGCGACTGGCGCGCGCGGCGGCTCGCGCCGATGACGCGCTCCTCGTCGTCGAGCACGACGACGATCTCGCGGCTCTCCTCGATCAACACGCGACCCCGTTCAGCTTCGAGCCTCGCGTCGACGCTTCCTTGCGCGTTCACCAGATCGTCACCACTCGGCTACCAGCTTCGACACCTCCAGGTCATTATCGTGAGCCGCAGATGGCCAACGTGCTGATCGTCGAGGACGACGAGATCATCGGCCAGGGCATGGCGCAGCACCTGAGCGCCGCGGGCCTGGATCCCGTCTGGGTGACGAAGGGCGAGCAGGGGCTGGCGCGGCTGCGGTACGAGCACCCCGACGTCTGCGTGCTCGACCTGATGCTGCCGCAGAAGGACGGCTGGAGCGTGATCGAGGCCGCGCGGGCCGACGGGATCGGGACGCCGATCATCGTCGTCAGCGCGCGCGGAACCGAGCACGACCGCGTCCACGCGCTCGAGCTCGGCGCCGACGACTACCTCGTGAAGCCGTTCTCGATGCGGGAGCTCGTCGCGCGCGTGCAGGCGGCGGCCCGGCGCGGCGCCCGGCCGCAAGAGGCGCGGCGCGGCGACCCGATCGAGATCGAGGAGCTCCGCATCGATCCCGACCAGGTCGAGGCGTACGTCGAGGGCGAGGGCGTAGGCCTCACGCCGACGGAGTTCCGGCTCCTCTACGCGCTCGCGCTGGAGCGCGGCCGCGTCGTCACGCGCGACGAGCTGCTCCAGCGGGTGTGGGGCCGCCGCGAGACTCGCCGCGACCGCACCGTCGACGTCTTCGTTCGCAAGATGCGCGATAAGATCGACCGCCGCGCCCCGCGGCACACGTTCATCCAGACGCGCTACGGCGTCGGCTACAAGCTCGACCCGGTTCCGAAGTAGCTAGTCTGTCGTTCGAACAAGCGCGCGATGTCCAAGGCAGCTGTGGCACGTCGGCTATCGGCTTAGGCACCCGACGCACAGAGAACCTACCTCGACGTTGTCATTATCAAGTTGTGGTCGCGGACACGCTCGCCCTATGGACAGAGATTCTGGCGATCGCGACGTTTGCCCTAGCCGTCGTGGGAACGGCGAGCCTCGCGCTGACAAGGAAGCTCGCAACGTCGGCCGAGCGAGCCGCAGATGCGGCTCAGCGAACTGCAGAGGCGGACCGACTCGCGCTTCAAGGCGCAGTCCGGCCGCTCCTCACGGCGGCCGCTCCCGCTCGGACCCCCGCCGGGCGGTCGGAAGTAGACCTTTCGTTCCACGCCCTCGGTGACCCTTCTACCTACAAAGGGGTGAGGGGTACTGTGTTTGTCCACAACGGCGGCATCACCAATCCTGCCGTGACGCTCGTCTCGGTTCCTATAAAAAACGTTGGCGCTGGAGTAGCGGTCGTTGGGGGGCCACCTCGGATCCGGCCGAAAGGGATGGCGTGGGAGACCGCCGGAACAGCCACGTCCATGATCATCGGCGCAGACGGGCTGAGTCGACTTCAATGGGTGGTTGGTCATCGACTTGGTGGAGAGCGATTCGATGTGGAGGTTGATTACACAGACGCTCGAGGCGGACAGCCGATGCGTACGCGATTGCGAGTAGAGCGCGAGGTTGATTCGGCGTGGAGTGTCACGGGCATCGCGTTGTACGAGAGGGGTGAAGAGGGATCCCGTCTTCTCGTTCGCTCAGGCGATTGGGCTGGCGACGACGAGGAAGGACTGTGCTAGCTCCACCTGCGTCCGCCAATACCGTCTCGCTCAATCGTTGAGCGGCTCGTGGGGCAACCCGCTGGCGACCGTGCGCCGGCCACCGGCCTCGTAGACCACGTCCACCGTCTCGTTCTTTCGGTACGTGCCCGCAACCCCTAGGAACATCGACAGCCACCTCATCGGTCCGAGCCTCCCCTCCTTCGCTAGCGAACGTTCGAAGACGAGCGCGCCAGGCTCGTGGCGGAAGTCGACTCCCTCCCGCTGGCGCACGCCGTTCACGTAGACCTCGAAGTCGCCGACGACTTCGGGCGGCAGCTCAACCCGCGTCCGCTCGGCCATCGTTCATAGACTACGGCCCGTGCGCCGCCCGGCTCTCGTCGTCACGCTCGTCGTCGGCGCGGCGCTCGTCCTGGCGGGAGCCGCCGTCGCGGGCAACGGGGGGTTCGCCCCGGCGACGCCGCAGTCGCCGAACGCGAACCGGATCAACGACGCGTACGACCTGATCGCGATCCCGACCGGGATCATCCTCGTCCTCGTCGAGGCGAGCCTGATCGTCTTCGTCGTCCGCTACCGCCGCGGTCGCCGGCCGCGCGACGCCGAGGGACCGCAGATGCACGGCGCGACGCGCCTCGAGCTCATCTGGACAGCGATCCCGGTGCTGATCCTCGCCGCGATCGCGGCGTTCATCTTCTACAAGCTCCCGGGGATCAAGGACGTCCCGAAGGCGAAGGCCGGGAACGAGCCCGTCGAGATCCGGATCGACGCGCACCAGTTCTACTGGCAGTTCACCTATCCCAACGGCGTCGTCTCGATCGACGAGCTGCACGCGCCGGTGGGCAAGGTCGTGAAGGTCGACATCCACTCGCAGGACGTCGACCACAGCTGGTGGATTCCGGAGCTCGGCGGGAAGTTCGACGCGATCCCGGGCGTCGTCAACCACACGTGGTTCCGCGCGCGCCGGATCGGCACGTACCGCGGCCAGTGCGGCGAGTTCTGCGGCGTCTTCCACGCGGCGATGAACGCCGACGTGAAGATCGAGTCGCAGGCCGCCTACGAGCGCTGGGTCTCGGCAGGCGCCGCCACAGCGCTTGGGAAGTCCGTGTGGACCGGTGTCTGCGCGAAGTGCCACGGCCTCGCCGGAAAGGGCGACTACGGCCCGCCGATCTCCGGCAGCCCGATCCTCGTCGACAGCGCGCAGCTGAAGAGGCTGCTCGAGAACGGGCGCGACCAGCCGAACATCCCGGGCGTGATGCCGCCGGTCGGGCGCGACTGGACGGGCAAGCAGCTCGACGCGCTGCTCGCGTACGTCAGGAAGAACGTGGCCGGAGGCGCAGGTGGCGCCTGAGCCGGTGACCGCCCCCGTGCCGTGGTACCGCGGCCGCGTGATGAGCTGGGTCACGACCGTCGACCACAAGCGGATCGGGATTCTCTACATCGGGACGAGCCTGGTCTTCTTCCTCCTCGGCGGCGTGTTCGCGCTGCTGATGCGGGCGCAGCTCGCGACGCCGAACGAGCACTTCGTCACGCGGACGTCCTACAACGAGCTCTTCACGATGCACGGGACGACGATGGTCTTCCTCTTCGTCGTCCCGATCCTCGCCGGCTTCGCGAACTTCCTCGTCCCGCTGATGATCGGCGCGCGCGACGTCGCCTTCCCGCGCCTGAACGCGCTCTCGTACTGGCTGTACGTGCTGGGCGGCGTCGTGATGATGGGAAGCTTCTTCGCGGCCCAGGGACCCGCGAAGTCAGGCTGGTACAGCTACCCGCCGCTCTCCGAGGGCTTCTTCTCGCCGGGCCACGGCCAGGACTACTGGATCCTCGCCATCCACCTGACGTCGATCTCGTCCGTGATCGGCGCGATCAACTTCATCGTCACCATCCACAACATGCGCGCCCCGGGGATGAGCTGGATGCGGCTGCCGCTCTTCGTCTGGACGATCGAGATCTACGCGATCCTGCTCCTGATCGCAGTCTCGGAGCTCTCCGGCGCCCTGACGCTCCTCCTGCTCGACCGCCAGGTCGGGACCCACTTCTTCCTCCCCCAGGACGGCGGCAACGCGGTGCTCTACCAGCACCTGTTCTGGTTCTTCGGCCATCCCGAGGTCTACGTGATGGTGCTGCCCGCGATGGGGATCATCTCGGAGGTGATCCCGGTCTTCTCGCGGAAGCCGATCTTCGGCTACAAGGCGATCGCCTTCTCGACGGTCGCGATCGGGTTCTACTCGATGCTCGTCTGGGCGCACCACATGTTCAGCGTCGGTCTGCCGACCTACCTGAACGTCTTCTTCATGCTCTCGTCGATGACGATCGCCGTCCCGACCGGGATCAAGATCTTCAACTGGATCGCGACCACCTGGCGCGGCAACCTGATCTTCGACACGCCGCTCCTCTTCGCGCTCGGTTTCGTCGGCCTCTTCACGATCGGCGGCCTCTCGGGGATCTTCCTCGCCGCGTTCCCGGTGGACTGGCAGGTGACGGACACGTACTACGTCGTCGCGCACATGCACTACGTCCTCTTCGGCGGGACCGCCTTCGGGCTCTTCGCGGGGCTCTACTACTGGTGGCCGAAGATGTTCGGTCGTGTGCTCGACGAGCGGCTCGGGAAGGCACACTTCTGGCTCACGTTCATCGGCTTCAACGCCACGTTCTTCCCGCAGCACATGCTGGGCCTGCTCGGAATGCCGCGCCGGATCTACACCTACGACCACCACGGGCTCTGGGAGGCGTACAACCTGATCTCCTCGATCGGCTCCGGGATCCTCGCGCTCGGGGTGCTGACCTTCCTCGTGAACGTCGTGAAGACGGCGCGCGTGGGCCGGCGGGTCGGCAACGACCCGTGGCTCGCGGACACGCTCGAGTGGTACACGACCTCGCCGCCGCCGGACTGGAACTTCGACCGCGTCCCGTTCGTGACGAGCGCGCGGCCGCTGCGCGACCTGCGGCGCCGGCTCGCGGAGGTGCGATGACGGACGCGGTCGCTCCGGGCTTCTGGCTGCGGCTGACCGCGCTCGCCGGGATGGGAGCGACGCTCCTCGCCGTCGTCAGCGGCGCGGCGAGCCTGGGGACAGCCCA
>DASUZD010000311.1:0-2605 GCA_036377055.1 Gaiellaceae bacterium
AGCCCCCAGACCTTGGCGATCTCGCCGGCGGCGACGGCCGGGCGCTGCACGGCAACCCCGTTGGCGAAGACGCTGATCGCCGTGACCTTGCCTTCGCCCTCGCCGCCGAACCGGACGCGGTCGCGCGTCCGCAGCGTCCCGGAGAACATCCGGACGTAGGCGATCCTGTCCCCGGACGGGCCGCGATCGATCTTGAACACGAGGCCCGAGGCGGGGGCTTCGCGATTGCCCGCCGCAGCGGGCAGCAGTTCGGCGATCCCGGCCGTCAGCAGGTCGACGCCCGCGCCGGTCAGCGCCGACCCGGAGAAGACGGCGTGCACGAGCGCCTGCCTCGACTGCGCCGCAAGGGCATCGCGCACACGCTCCGACGAAACGCCGCGGTCGTCGACGTAGGCCGCAAGCAGCGCGTCGTCCCGCTCGGCCAGGACGTCGACGAGGTCGCCCTCCGCCCGCGCGCCGACGCCTGCGCCCCGCGTGCCTTCGCGGCGCGCCGACGTCAGCGGAACCACCGCCGGCGTCAGCTTCCGCCTGATCTCCTCCAGCACGCGCTCGGAGTCCGCGCCGACGCGATCGATCTTGTTCACGAACAGCAGCGTCGGGATCCGCAGCCGCTTGAGCGCGCGCATCAGGATCCGCGTCTGCGGCTGCACGCCTTCCACGGCCGAGATCACGAGCACCGCACCGTCGAGCACGCTCAGCACTCGCTCGACCTCGGCGATGAAGTCCGGGTGGCCGGGCGTGTCGATCAGGTTCACGACGACGTCGTCGATCGCGAAGGACACGACCGCGGACTTGATCGTGATGCCGCGCTGTTGCTCGAGCGCTAAGGAGTCGGTTTGGGTCGTTCCCTTGTCGACGCTGCCGAGCTCGTCGATAACGCCGGCGGCGTAGAGCAGCCGCTCGGTGAGTGTCGTCTTACCAGCGTCGACATGCGCCAAGATCCCCAAGTTCAGCGTTCTGCGAAGCAAGCCTCATACCCTCCAAGTAGGTCACAACGGCCTTCTCGATGGACATGAGGGCTGCGCGCATTCCGCCTCCTTGAGCTCTACGGCGCTTGACCGCGGGATTATAGGGTGGTCGCGATGTCGCCGATCTCGCGTGGGTTCCACGGCCGTCGCGCGGCAGCCGATCCCGGCCGCGTTCCGCCCGGTCAGTACGTCACACCGGACTTCCCGGTTCTCTCCGCAGGGCCGACGCCGCACACGCCGCTCGAGTGGTGGGACTTCTCGATCCTCGGCGAGGTCGACGAGCCGCGCCACTGGACGTGGCAGGAGTTCCGTGCGCTGCCGAGCGAGGAGATCACGCGCGACATCCACTGCGTCACGAAGTGGTCGAAGCTGGACACGGTCTGGGCGGGCGTGTCCGTCGACACGCTCCTCGACGGCATCGAGAGCGCGGCCGAGTACGTCATCCAGTTCTCCGACGGCGGCTACACGACGAACCTGCCGCTCGAGGACGTGACCGGCGGGAAGGCCTGGGTCGCGTTCGCGTACGACGGCGAGCCGCTCGCGCCCGAGCACGGCGGGCCGGCGCGCATGCTCGTCCCGCACCTCTACTTCTGGAAGAGCGCGAAGTGGGTGCGGGGGTTGCGGCTCCAGACGACCGACGAGCCCGGCTTCTGGGAGACGAACGGCTACCACAACTACGGAGACCCTTGGCGGGAGCAGCGCTACTGGGGCGACTGAGCTGGCAGCTCGCGCGGGTCGCGGACGTCACGGACGAGACGCCTCGCGTCAAGACGATCGCCTTCGACGTGCCCGGCTGGCCCGGTCATCGCGCGGGCCAGCACGTCGACATCCGCCTGACCGCCGACGACGGCTACCAGGCAGAGCGCAGCTACTCGATCGCCTCGGCCCCGGACGGCACGCGCGTCGAGCTCACGGTCGTGCGGATCGTCGACGGCGAGGTCTCGCCGTACCTGACCGACGAGCTCCGGCTGGGCGACGAGATCGAGCTCCGCGGCCCGATCGGCGGCTACTTCGTCTGGGAGCCGTCGCAGGGCGGGCCGCTGCTGCTCGTCGCCGGTGGATCGGGGATCGCGCCCTTGATGGCGATGATCCGGCTTCGTGCAGTCGCGGCGGCACAAATGCCGACGCGGCTCCTCTTTTCGTCGCGCACCTGGGAGGACGTCATCTACCGCGAGGAGCTCGGGGGCCTCGAAGGCGACGGCCTCGCCGTCGTGCACACGTTGACGCACTCCCAGCCGGAAGGCTGGACGGGCTATGCGCGCCGCGTCGACGCCGCGATGCTGGCTGAGGTCGGCCCGAGCCCGGCGGAGCGGCCGCTTGTCTACGTCTGCGGCCCGACGCCGTTCGTCGAGTCGGTGGCGGAGGCGCTCGTACATCTCGGCCACGAGCCGCACGCGATCAAGACCGAGCGCTTCGGACCCACGGGAGGCTGAGATGGACGAGCTGATGCTGGACGGCAACGCGGTCGGCGGGCTGCTCCACGAGATCTTCGGCGTCGAGATGACGACCGCGCTCGGGACGTGCGGCGGGTGCGGCGCGACCGAGGCGATCGGCGCAATTCACGTCTTCCGAGGCGCCGGCATCGTCCTGCGCTGCCCGCACTGCGACAACGCCCTCGTGAAGATCGTCAGAGGCGA
>DASUZD010000312.1:0-5249 GCA_036377055.1 Gaiellaceae bacterium
CCGGCTCATGCGGATGAATCTCCTCGACGACAACGGTTGGCTCGAGCGGACGTGGCCGCCGGAGCGGCCCGGCTTCGCGTGGCGAAGGAAACGAGTGGCCGGCGAGAACCTCGGCGCGAGCCTGTACGAGCTCCCACCCGGCCAGCGGACGTTCCCGTACCACTACGAGCTCGGAAACGACGAGCTGCTCGTCGTCGTCAGCGGGCGGCCGACGCTCCGAGCGCCGGACGGCGAGCGCGAGCTTCGGCCCGGCGACTGCGTCCTCTTCCGGAGCGGGCCGGAGGGTGCGCATCAGATCCGCAACGACACCACGGGTCCGGTTCGCGTCCTCGTCGTCTCGAACTTCGCGCTGCCGCGAGCCGCAGTTCAGCCGGACAGCGGCAAGATCATGATCCGCTGGGGCGACACACCCGATGACCGGCGGTGGTTCCCGCTGGCATCGGAGGCCGACTACTGGGAGGGCGAAGCCGATTTGAACGGACCGGTGGACGACCCGCTAACGGACGACGAGTGGGTCGTGCTGAACTGGTTCTACGACGCGGCTTGGGAGCAGGAGTCGTTCCCGGCGCTGAGGACGATCGGCAGGGGCGACCCAGGGAAGATCCCCCGGCTGAAAGCTGCCGTAAGGTCGCTGGTCCGCCGCGGCTGCCTCGTCGCGAAGAAGACGAACGACGAGCGCGTGGGCGAAGAAGATCTCGACGAAGCCGCGGCTTACGCCGCGATCGAAGACGATTCAAGCTGGACGATCCCCGGCGAAGAAGGCTTCGATCCCCGTGAGTACTTCGCCGCCGATCCCACCGACAAGGCCCAGAACCTCTACTCGGCCGAGCGCGACGCTGGTCGCCCGTACATAGAGGTTGCGGAGTTCGACTGAGATCGGCCGCGGCGCTCAGTTTGCGAGCGTGAGCGGCTTGACGATCCCGACGCCGCGCTCTCGCTTCGTCGCGTCGATCGCCTCGGCGATCCGGACGAGCTCCTCGGCCGTCGCCGACTCGGGCCGAACCGTCACGAACGGCTGACCCTCGTCGCCGCACGCCCGCACCTCCGCGTCGAGCCGCACGCGACCGAGCAAAGGAACGTCGAGCTCCGCGGCGAGAGCCTCGCCCCCACCCGAGCCGAAGACGTCGCCGCTCATGTTCTCGACGACGCCGATCAGCCGCATGTTCGTCTTCCGCGCCATCACAGCCGCCCGAGAAGCGACCTCCTGCGCGAGCGGCTGCGGCGTCGTCACGACGACCGCCTCGGCGCGCGGCAGGAGCTGCCCGAGCGAGATCGAGACGTCGCCCGTGCCCGGCGGCATGTCCACGAGCAGCGTGTCCAGCTCGCCCCAGTGCACGTCGGACAGGAACTGCTCGAGGGCGCGGTGGAGCATCGGGCCGCGCCACATCACCGGCTCGTTGTTCTCCAGGAAGAACCCGATCGACATGAGCTTCAGGTCGTGCTTCACAGGCGGGACAATCATGCGATCCACCAATACCGGCTTCTGGCGGATCCCGAGCATGTGCGGGATCGAGTGGCCGTAGACGTCGGCGTCGAGGATCCCGGTGCGGTGCCCGAGCGAAGCGAACGCCGCGGCGAGGTTCACCGACACCGTCGACTTGCCGACACCGCCCTTGCCGCTCGCGATCGCGAGCACGCGCGTGGACGCGTCGAGCGAGATGCCCTTCGTCCGCTCGGTCACGCCGCCCCGGAGCTTCGTCGTCAGCGCCTGTCGCTCGTCCGGCGTCATGACGTCGAACGCGAGCGAGACACGCTCGACGCCCGGCACGGCGCCCACCGTCCGCGCGACCTGCTCCTCGAAGCTCGAGCGGAGCGGGCAGCCCGCGACGGTCAGCGCGATCGTGACGCGCACGTCCCCGCCCGCGACGTCGATCCCGCGCACCATGTCCAGCTCGGTCACGGGCCGGCGGAGCTCGGGGTCGATCACCTGCTCGAGCGCCTTCAGCAGGTCTTCGCGACGCGGCTCCATGCCGTACACGCTAGCCAACTCCGAGCCTGTCCTTGAGCCAGAGCGCGTTCTTGACGGCGAACCCTTCCCAGTCGTTGTTGAAATAGACATAGCGGTCGACATCTAAGCCGTCCAGCCACTGCGCCCACTCCTCGAGCTGCTTCGGGCCGTAGTTCCCGCGTGCGCCGCGGCCGCCGTGGAAGCGAACGAACGTCCAGTCGGCGGTCAGCTCGCGCGTCTGGAAGGGCCGGCGGCGGTCGTCGCCGATCACGAGCGCCGCGCCGTGCGCGCGCAGGAGCTCGTACACCTCGGGCACGAACCAGCTCTCGTGGCGGAACTCGAAGCAGTGACGGCCGGGCGGCAGCGCCGCGAGCGCGCCGCCCAGTCGCTCGTCCGAGCGGTGGAAGTTCGCGGGCAGCTGCCAGAGCACCGGGCCGAGCTTCGGCGACCTCGCGAGCGGCTCGATCCGCGAGTAGAAGAGCTCGAGCGACGGCGGCACGTCCCGGAGGCGCTTCTGGTGCGTGACGTAGCGGCTCATCTTCACCGCGAACAGGAAGCCGGGCGGGCTCTCCTCGACCCAGCTCGCGACCGCCTCGACGCGCGGCAGCCGGTAGAAGGTCATGTTGATCTCGACCGTGTCGAAGAAGCGCGCGTAGTAGTCCAGCCAGCGGCGCGGCGGCAGGCGCGGCGGATAGAAGACGCCGTTCCGCCAGTGGTTGTAGTTCCAGCCGCTACAACCTATTCGGATAGCGCCGCCGCGAGCTGTGCGCACAGCTCCGGAGTACCCGCGGCGACCACGCGCGAACGCCCCTCCAGGTCGAGCGGCGCGTCGAGAAAGGGCGGCGTCTCGACGAGCTCGATCCAGAGGCCGCGCTCGCGGACGAGGAGCTGCGCCGCGGCGATGTCCACGGCTCGTGCGCCCTTGAGCGAGCAGACCGCGTCGAGCCGGCCCTGCGCGAGGTTGCAGAGGGCGAGCGCGAGCGACCCCATGATCCGCAGCCGGTACGCGAGCCCGACCACCGCCGACGCTTTCTCCGCGACGAGCGACGTCAGCGTGGCCTCGAAGGCGAGCGTCTCGATCCGCGTCTTCGGCAGCTCGGGGCCGAGCGGCTCGCCGTTCAGCCACGCGCCTCCGCCACGCTGCGCCGTCCATTCCTCGCCGGTTCCGAAGTCGTACAGGTAGCCGAACCCGACGTCGGCCATCGTCTCTCCGTCCGCGATCGCGATCGACAGGCAGAAGTGCGGGATGCCGCGCTTCGCGTTCAGCGAGCCGTCGATCGGATCGAGCACCACGCGCGTGGGGCCGCCGCCGCCGAACGTCTTCTCGCCGAGCTCCTCCGAAATCAGGACGAAGTCGCGACCGGTCGCCGCCAGCCGCTCGACGACCACGGCCTCGGCGGCCGCGTCGATCGCGGTCGTGTCGTCGCCGCCCTCGCCGGCGCCCACGACCGGCTCGCGCTCCTCGCGCGTCGGCAGCTCGGCGAGCACGCGGCGCACGTCCTCCGCCGCCGCGCGGCACGTCTCGAGCCAGGGCCTCACAGAGGCTGGAATAGGAGCCCCGAGACGAGCTTGGGATAGAAGTACGTGCTCTTCTGCGGCATCGTCTCCCCGCGCTCGGCGACGGCGAAGACGTCCTCGATCCGCGTGGGCCGGAGCAGGAACGCCGCCTCCGCCTCGCCGCGATCGACCGCGGCCACGGCCTCCTCGGCCCGCGGCGTGTAGGACACGCTGGCGCCGCCCACCAGATCGGCGACGAAGGCGGTGTCGAGGAGCTCGACGTCCGGCGCCTCGAGGATCTCGGTCACGCCGTGGCCGTAGAAGACGCAGACGGGCTTCCCGTGCGGAAAGGTCGCGATCCGCTCGAGCGCCTCGAGCGGCCCCTCCGGCACGCCGTCGCGAAGCTGCAAGCGCCCGTCGAGGCCGTCGACGACCCGATGGGTCGGGAAGATCGTCAGCCCTTCGTCGTGCGTCGACACGAGCACGACCATCATGTACGCGCTCGCCTCGCTCCCGTCCTCGGCGTGGAACGCGAGCGCGGTCTCGTAGCGGTGGTGGCCGTCGGCGATCAGGAGCTGCTTGTCCGAGAAGTCCGGCGCTTCGTCGACGCGCCAGAGCCGCGTGCCGTCGGTCTCGAGGTCCGGCTCGCGCTCGGGCAGCGCCACCGGCGGGCCGTCGTAGAGGAGGAAGATCGGCTCGAGCTGCGCCCGCACCGCGCGCAGCAGCCGGAGCCGCCCCTCCTTCGGGCCAGCGTGGGTGAGCTCGTGCGGGAGGACGACCCGCTTCTCGTACGGCTCGAGGCGCACCGTCGCGACGAGGCCGTTGCGCGTCCGCTCGACGCCGTCCGGCCCGACATAACGCTGCGACAACGCCCAGTAGGACAGCTCGTCGTCGCCGACGAGGATCCCGTCGCGGCGCCAATCGGCGAGGTCACGCGCCGCCTCCTCCTCGGAGTCGGGCAGCGTCAGATGGACGACGTTGTAGGGGCTCCGCGCAAGGAACTCCAGGCGCTCGTCGGGCGAGATGACGTCAAACGGCGGCGCCACGAGATCCTCCAGCGCGCCGGCCTTCGTCTCGTCGTAGCGGAGCGCGCGAAACGGCTTCACGACGGCCACAAGGCCGAGCCTAACAGCCGCCTTCGGACCTAGAATCCGGCCGTGAGCGCGATCGCGGAGCTCGCCGAGGAACGGGTCGTCGAAGGCGTCTACGCGGTCGCGCGGAAGCGGCGGCTGCGGACGAAGGGAGGCGCCTCCTACCTCGCGCTCGAGCTGGTCGACCCCAGCGGGAGGATCGACGCCCGGGTGTGGCAGGACGTCGAGCTGCTCGACACGAGGTTCGCGGAGGGGGACGCGGTGCGTGTGCTCGGAAGGGTGGAGCGCTTCCGCGACCGGCTCCAGCTTGCAGTCCGGGCGATCGAGGCGGCGCCCGAGGCCGATGCGGCCGCGCTCGCGCCGGCGATGCGGCGCGACGCTGACGAGCTTCAGGGCTTCCTCGAGTTCCTGACCGCCGAGATCTCGCACGTGCCTCTCCGCACGACCGTCGAGCGGGTTCTGCGCGCCTCGGATCTCGGCTCGTACCCGGCGACGCTCGACGGTCACCACTCCTACGCAGGCGGGCTGCTCGAGCACACGGTCGGCGTCGCGACCATCTGCCGCGAGGTCGCCCAGCTACACCCGCGCCTGCGCGGCGACCTGCTGCTGGCTGCGGCGCTCGTGCACGACGCGGGGCGAACGCTCGAGCTGGGGCCGCCTCCGGCCTTCCGGCCGACGGACGAGGGGCGGCTCCTCGGTCACGTCCACCTGGG
>DASUZD010000313.1:0-20144 GCA_036377055.1 Gaiellaceae bacterium
CCGTCCATCCCGGCTACGGCTTCCTCGCCGAGAACGCCGCGTTCGCGCGCGCATGTGCAGACGCGGGGCTCGTCTGGATCGGTCCGCCGCCCGAGGCGATCGAGCTGATGGGCTCGAAGACTCGCGCCCGCGAGGCGATGCGCGCCGCCGGCGTCCCGATCATCCCGGGGACCACTGAGCCCGTCGACTCCGCGGAGGAGCTCGTCCGGCTCGGCGAGGAGCTCGGGTACCCGCTGATGCTGAAGGCCGCGGCCGGCGGCGGCGGGAAGGGCATGAAGATCGTCCGTGAGCCGAGCGAGGCGGCGCGCGCGTTCGACTCGGCCCGCCGTGAGGGCCAGGCCTACTTCTCCGATCCCACCGTCTACGTGGAGCGGTTCGTCGAGGATCCCCGACACGTCGAGGTCCAGGTCCTGGCCGACTCGCGCGGCAACGTGATCCACCTCGGCGAGCGCGACTGCACGATCCAGCGCCGTCACCAGAAGCTCGTCGAGGAGACGCCGTCGCCCGCCGTCGATACAGAGCTCCGCGCTCGCATCGGCGCCATCGCGGTCGACGCCGCGCGAGCCGCCGGCTACCGCAGCGCGGGGACGATCGAAGGCCTGCTGACCAAGGACGGCGAGTACTTCTTCATGGAGATGAACACGCGCATCCAGGTCGAGCACACGGTCACGGAGATGGTCACGGGCCTCGATCTCGTCCGCGAGCAGGTTCTCATCGCGGCCGGAGAGCCGCTATCGCTGCGCCAGGAGGACGTCCGCCTGCACGGGCACGCGATCGAGTGCCGGATCAACGCGGAGGATCCGTCCAACGGCTTCTTCCCGTCGCCCGGGCGGATCACGCGCTACCGGCCGCCGACCGGGCCGGGGGTTCGGGTCGACTCGGGGGTCGACGCCGGCTCCGAGATCTCGGGGCTGTACGACCCGATGGTCGCGAAGCTCGTCGTCCACGACGTCGACCGCGAGCACGCACGGCACCGGATGCTGCGCGCGCTGGCCGAGTTCGACGTCGCGGGCGTGAAGACGCTGGTCGGTTTCCACCGCGCGCTCCTCGAGCACCCGTGCTTCGCGAGCGGGGCCACGTGCCACGGCGTGGTGGAGTCGGAGGAGCTGGCGGAGCGCGCTGAGCAGTTTACTCATGAGACAACGGTAGCCGCGGCCTCGGAAGGCGCGGGAACCGGCGCCGACAGAGGCACGCTCCGCGAGCGCCGGTCCGTCGTCGAGGTCGACGGGCGTCGCTTCAGCGTCACCGTGGTCGCGCCCGAGCCGGCCTATGCAGAGCTCGCCCGTCGCCGCCGTGAGCGGACGCGCGCCCGCGGCGCCGGCGGTGCCGCCGACGCGGTCGTCAGCCCGATGCAAGGCACGGTGCTGTCGGTCGAGGTGGCCGACGGGGACGACGTCGAGTCGGGACAAGTCCTGTGCGTCGTCGAGGCGATGAAGATGGAGAACGAGGTCCGGGCGCACCGCGCCGGGCGAGTGACGGAGCTCTCGGTCGCGCCGGGCGAGGCGATCGCGCACGGGCAGGTCATCTGCGTCGTCGTCGACGAGTAGCCGCGGTGACCGCTTAGAGCGTCCGCTGGTACGACCGGAACGTCCAGGTCGCGAAGCTCGCCGTCGCCAGCGTCACCGCCACGAGCAGCAGCAGGTGCACGCCGACCGAGCCCCAGTTCCCGCCGCGCACGACCGCGTCCCGAGCGGCCTGAACGCCCCAGTTCACTGGGTTGAAGCGCGAGACGACCTGCATCCAATGCGGCATCACCCGCTGCGCGATCAGGATCGACGAGAGGAACATCAGCGGGAGCCCGACGAAGTTGGCCGCGGCGATCATTGTCGCCTCGCGCCGGACGAGCAGCGCGATCCCGTTCGAGATCCCGGCGAAGACCATCGACACGAGCGCGGCCGTGACGAGCAGGACGAGCACGCCGAGCACGCCGCCGTGCACACGCACCCCGAGCGCGAAGCCGACGAGCAGGATCACGATCGCCTGGATGAGCGCGATCAGCCCCGAACGAACCACCTGCGAGAGCACGATCGAGAGGCGGCTCGCGGGGGTCGCGAGGAAGCGGTCGACCACGTGCCGGTCGAGGTCGGTGATCATCGCCATCCCGGCCCACGTGCCGCCGAAGAACGCGTTCATGACGACGATCCCGGGCAGGAGGAACTCGACGTAGGTGCTCGCGCCGCCGCGCAGGCTCGGCACGCGCGAGAAGAGCTGCCCGTACAGCAGCAGCCAGATCATCGGCTGAATCAGCAGCAGCGCGATCCAGATCGGCTCCCGCATCAGGTTCCGGAACTGGCGGACGACCATCCACCACGTGTGGGCCGCGAGCTTCACTCGGGCTCCTCCGCGGCCGCGTCCTCGTCCGCGAACGCCCGGCCCGTGTAGTGGAGGTAGACGTCGTCGAGCGACGGGCGGTGGGTGGTCACCGACGCGACCCGGATGCCGCCGCCTTCGAGCGCGGAGAGGATCCCGGGAATCGCCTGAGCGCCGTTCGGCACCCGCGTCCGGAGGATCCTTCCGTCCAGGCTCGTCTCCTCCGCGCCCGCGAGTGTGCGGACGATCCCAGCTGCCCGCTCGGCGAGGCCGTCGTCGAGCTCGACCGTGACCGCTTCGCCGCGAAGCCCGCGCTTCAGCTCCTCGGGCTGCCCCTCCGCGACGACGGCGCCACGGCTGACGATCGCCACGCGCTCTGCGAGCTGGTCCGCCTCCTCGAGGTAGTGCGTCGTGAGCAGGATCGTCAGCCGCTCCTGCTCCGCGAGGCGCTGCACCTCGACCCACATCGCGGCCCGCGCCTCGGGGTCGAGCCCCGTCGTCGGCTCGTCCAGGAAGAGGACGCTCGGCCGGTGGACGAGCCCGAGCGCGATGTCGAGCCGCCGCTTCATCCCGCCGGAGTAACCGCGGACGACGCGGTCCGCCGCGTCTGCGATCCCGACCAGGTGGAGCAGCTCGTCGACGCGCGCGCTCAGCTCGGCGCCCCTGACGCCCTGGATCCGGCCTTGGAGCAGCAGGTTCTCACGCCCCGTCGCCTCGCGATCGACGCCCGACTCCTGCGGCACGTAGCCGATCGAGCGGCGCACGCGGTTCGGCTCGCGGACGACGTCGTGGCCGGCGACGACTGCGCGCCCGGCGTTCGGCTTCGTCAGAGTCGTCAGTACGCGGACGGTCGTCGACTTGCCGGCGCCGTTCGGTCCGAGCAGGCCGAAGATCTCGCCCTCGCGTACCGAGAACGTGACGCCGGCGAGCGCCTGCACGCGCCCATACCGCTTCTCGAGCCCCTCCGCGACGATCGCGTCCACGGGAGGCGAGTGTAGTTAGAGTCCGCCGCCGTGGACCTCTACGAGTACCAGGGGAAGGAGCTCTTTCGGCGCTTCGGAATCCCGGTCTCCGAGGGGCGGCTCGCGACGACACCGGAGGAGGCCAGCGCCGCAGCCGAAGAGCTCGCCGCGCCGGTCGTGGTCAAGGCCCAGGTGCTCACCGGCGGGCGCGGCAAGGCGGGCGGCGTGAAGCTGGCGGCGAATCCGGACGAGGCCGAGGCTCGCGCGCGCGACATCCTTGGGCTCGACATCCGCGGGCACGTCGTGCGCAAGCTCTGGATCGAGCGCGCGTCCGACATCGCGAAGGAGTACTACCTCTCGGTCACGTTCGACCGCGGCGAAAAGAAGCCGCTGCTCATGCTGACGACGCAGGGCGGGGTCGAGATCGAGCAGATCGCCGAGGAGAGCCCCGAGGCCCTTGCTCGGTTGCACGTCGACCCGCTCGAGGGGTACCAGCCCTACCAGGCGCGGCGCCTCGTCTACGGCGCCGGGATCGACGACAAGAGCGAGCAAAAGCAGGTGCTCGCGATCGTCGAGAAGCTCTACCGCGCGTTCGTCGAGTGCGACGCGATGCTCTGCGAGATCAACCCGCTGATCGTCACGCCCGAGGGCGAGGTCAAGGCGCTCGACTCGAAGTTCACGGTCGACGACAACGCGCTCTACCGCCACGCCGACATCGCGGAGATGCGCGACGTCGAGGCCGCCGACCCGCTCGAGGCGTTCGCGCGCGAGAAGGGCGTCACGTACGTGAAGCTCGACGGGAACGTCGGGATCCTCGGCAACGGCGCCGGGCTCTCGATGTCCACCGTGGACGTGGTCGCCTACGTCGGCGGTCGGCCCGCGAACTTCTGTGACCTCGGCGGCGGCGGCGACGCGGAGGGCGTCGTCGACGCGCTCGAGGTGATCACGCGCGACGCGGCCGTCCGGTCGATCTTCTTCAACATCTTCGGCGGGATCACCCGCTGCGACGAGGTCGCGCGCGGAATCCTCCAGGCGCTCGACCGCCTCGACATGAGCCGCTACCCGATCGTCGTCCGCCTCGACGGCACGAACGCCGAGGAAGGGCGCGAGATCCTCGCGCACGCGGGCCGGCCGAACATCCACCCGGAGGCGACGATGCTCGACGGCGCGCGCCGCGCGGTCGAGCTCGCGGACGCGGCATGAGCGACGTCTGGTCCGCCCGGGCCGACACGTTCCGGGCGAGCGAGCCCCACCGCGCGGGCGCGGATCTCGATCTCCTCGTGGAGTGGTGCGAGCCGCGGCCCGGCGTGAAGGCGCTCGACGTCGCCACCGGCGGCGGCCACGTCGCGCGCCGGCTGCGCGAGGAGGGCTGCGAGGTGGTCAGCGTCGACCCCGCCCCGGGCATGCGCGCGGACGTCGTCGCCCCCGCCGACCACCTGCCGTTCGCGGACGAGAGCTTCGACGTCGTGACGTGCCGGATCGCCGCGCACCACTTCCCGGACCTCGCCGCCGCCGTCGAGGAGATGGCGCGCGTCTCACGGCGACTCCTCGTCGTCGAGGACGTCCTCTTCGACGCCGACTACGTCGAGGAGGCCCACCGGCTCCGCGACCCGACCCACGTTCGCTGCTACTCCGAGGAGGAGTGGCGCGCGGCCGTCACCGACGCCGGTTTCGAGATCGAGCAGGTCGAGGTCATCGACCGGCGCCTCGCGCTCGAGCCCTGGCTCGAGCGCGTCGAGGTCCCCGACGAGGATCGCGACCGGGTCCGAACGCTTCTCCGCGACGCGACGGACGGCGAGACGGTGCGGATGCCGGTCATCGTCCTCCAGGCGAGGAAGTCGCAGAGCTGATGGCGATTGTCGTCGACACCTCGACGCGCCTCGTCGTCCAGGGGCTGACGGGGCGAGAAGGCTCGTTCCACGGCCTCCGGAACCGCGCCTACGGGACGCAGGTGGTCGCTGGGGTCACGCCCGGAAAGGGCGGCCAGGACGTCGAGGGAGTCCCGATCTTCGACACCGTCGCCGACGCGATCCGGGAGACGGGCGCGAACACGACGATGGTGTTCGTCCCGGCGCCGTTCGCGGCCGACGCGATCTACGAAGCGGTGGACTCGGGGATCGGCACCGTGATCTGCATCGCCGAAGGGCTGCCCGCCCACGACATGCTCCGCGTCTACAACTACATCCGGCCGAAGGGGATCACGATGCTCGGCCCGAACTGCCCAGGCGCGCTGTCGCCGGGGAAGGCGAACGTCGGGATCATCCCCGCCGAGATCTTCCGCGAGGGCGCGATCGGGCTCGTCTCGCGGTCGGGGACGCTGACGTATCAGATCGGCCACGAGCTGACGCAGCTCGGCCTCGGGAACTCGACGATCGTCGGCATCGGCGGCGACCCCGTCGTGGGGTCGTCGTTCATCGACGTCCTCGGCTGGTTCGAGGACGACGACGAGACCGAGATCGTCGTCATGGTCGGCGAGATCGGCGGCAACGAGGAGGAGAAGGCGGCGGAGTTCATCGCGGGCGAGATGTCGAAGCCCGTGGTCGCGTACATCGCCGGCTTCAGCGCACCGCCCGGGAAGACCATGGGCCACGCGGGCGCGATCATCTCCGGCTCGTCCGGCACGGCCGCGGCCAAGAAGGAGACGCTCGAGGCGGCCGGCGTGCGGGTGGGGACGACGCCGACGGAGGTCGCACAGCTCGCCGCCGAGGTCGCTGCAGCGCGCGCCTAGGGCCGGTCGCCGTCGGGCGCGCTGTCGGCGCTTCGTAGCGCTCTCGGCACGGTCCGGGCACAGACACGCGACACGCGCGCGGATAGCCTTCCCTCAGGGGTCCAGGGGGACCCCACGGGGGGCGGTTGGGGAGACGTCGGCAGCCCCTACGGTGCGGGGGGTGAGGCGGGTGAGCCGGAGGAGGGGCTCTGGTGAGTGGCGGTCGGCTGCGGGTGGCCCGCCGATGATGCGGCTCTTCGCGCGCGCGTTCCGGCTCGTGTGGGGCGGGGACATCAACCGGCCGCCTGCGGCCGGTGCTCGCTATCGGCCTCGTCGGCTCGATCGCCGGCGCGACTGTCTGGAGCTTCATCGGCATCTGGGCGATCCGCAGGCTCGGCGCCGGCCAGTCGACGGTCGGGCTCGCCTTCCGGGTCAGCGCGCTCGTGGGCATCGGGGCCGGCTACCACGGCGGACACATCTCGGATTACGCCGGGCGGCGCCCGCTGATCCTGGTCGCCTGGGCCTGCCAGGCGGCGCTCCTTCCTGCTTTCTCGCGCGCCGGCGGAAACGAGGTCGCCGGGCTCGGGTTGATCTGCTTCGGCGGCCTCTTCTTCCAGCTCGGAGGCGCGGCGAACCAGGCGATGATCGCGGACCTCGTGCCGCGGGAGCGGCACGATCGGGGTCGCGTTCGCGCCGATCCTCGGCCTCCAGGTCCGGCACAGCCTCGGCGACGAGGCGCTCTGGACGGTGGTCGCCGCGCTCTCGCTCGTCGCCGCGGCGACGGGAGCGGCCGCGTGCCGGATCGCCGTCGGTCGGCGACGCGCCGTCGCTGCGACGACCTAGACTCGCCGCGTGAACGTGATCTCCTTCGCGCGCGGCGTGCCAGCGCCGGAATGCCTCCCGGTCGAGGAGCTCGCCGACTGCGCGCGCGCAGCGCTCGAGCGCGACGGGCGCACGATCCTCTCGTACGGCCCCGTGGGCGGGTACGCGCCGCTCCGCGAGTGGATCGCCGCGCGGCACGGGGTCGAGCCGAGCCGCGTCCTCGTCACGAACGGCTCGCTCCAGGGGTTCGTGTTCCTCGCGCAGCACCTCCTGGCCGGACGAGGCGGCCGCGTGCTCGTCGAGGCGCCGACCTACGACCGGCCGCTGAAGATCCTCGCCGGGCTGGGGGCGGAGGTCGAGGCCGTGCCGGTCGACGACGACGGACTCGATCCCGACGCCCTTGCCGCCACGCTCGATCGCGGCCCGCGGCCGGCCTTCCTCTACACGATCCCGACCTTCCAGAATCCGAGCGGGCGCACGCTCTCGCGCGACCGGCGCCGGCGCGTCGTCGAGCTCGCCCGCATGCGCGACCTGCTCGTGCTCGAGGACGATCCCTACGGCCTCGTCCGCTACGAGGGCGAGCCGCCGCCGACGCTCTTCGAGCTCGAAGGCGGCGAGCGCGTCGCGTACTCCTCCTCCTTCTCGAAGACGATCGCGCCGGGCATCCGCGTGGGCTACCTCGTCCTGCCGGCCCCGCTCGAGGCCGACCTCGAGGCGGTCGCGGTGTCGACGTACATCACGCCCGTGCTCCTCTCTCAAGCGACGGTCGCGGAGTTCCTCGCCCGCGGGAACCTCGAGCCGAACCTCGAGCGCGTCCGACGGCTCCTCGGCGTTCGGCGTGACGCGATGCTCGCAGCGCTCGAGCGCGAGCTGGGCGAGGAGGCGACCTGGAGCCGTCCCGAGGGCGGCTATTTCGTCTGGCTCGACCTGCCTGGGGTCGACAGCCGGGCGCTGCTCGCGCGCGCGACGGCGGCGGGCGTTCCGTTCGTCCCGGGCACCGACTTCTATCCGCGGGGCGAGGGCGGCGCGAGCTCCGCGCGCCTGGCGTTCAGCTTCGTCTCGCCCGACGAGATCGACGAGGGCGTCAGCCGGTTGGCGGAGCTCCTGCCCGACGTCCCCGCCGCCGGTACAGCTGCGAGAGCAGCAGCCCTGCCAGCACGCCGATCGCCAGGCTGAGCAGGATCGCCCAGATCAGGGAGATCCGCGCCGTCGCGGCGACGAAGTGGATCGAGACCTGTTTGTTGTTCTCGACGACGAACGCCACGAGGTAGGCGAACACGAGCGCGAGCGCGACGAGGGCGAGCCAGAGCTTTGGCTGCCAGGTCTCGCCGAGCTCGCGGCGATCGAGGCCGCTCTTGCGGCGGGGGAGGCGCACGAGGGGGAGTCTACGCGGCGGTTGGCGCAGCGATGGGCCGCGGGACGAGGCGCGGCTGGCGCGGAGGCGCCAGGCCACCGCGGACGTACTGGCGGAAGGTCGGGCACGGGTCGTCGCCGGGCAGGGCGCAGAGCCCCGAGCGGCGGAAATAGCAGTCGGCGCAGGTGACGGTGGGTCGCTTGGTCATGCTCAACGTGACTCCCCTGGGAGGCGGTGCCGCTACGTGGTTCGAGGGCGATCTTGCGCCCCGGCGGCGGACGAGGCAAGGGCGCCGCTCGCAGAAGTGGCCGCATTTTCCGGTGGATTTTTTCTTGCCTAAAACTACTCAAACTTACTGCGCACGCGAAAGCGTTGCCAGTGCCCGCAACGCTTGTTGAAAACTCTTCACAGGGACGATCCGGACCCCGTCCGCGTACCTCCTGGCCTCGGCCGCGTTCTCCCCAGCAGGGACGAGGAAAATCTTGATCCCGGTCTGGCGGACGCCGATCGTCTTCTGGCGAACGCCTCCGATGGGTTGAACGGTGCCGTCGAGCTCGATCTCGCCCGTCGCCGCCACGCGCCGTCCGCGATCCACGTCGCGGCCCAGCTGTTCGAGCACGTCGAGCGCGAACGCGAGGCCAGCCGAGGGGCCGCCGACGCTGCCCGCGTCGATCTTGACCGACAGCGGCAGCTCGATCCGCGCGTCCTCGGTCACGATCACGCCGATCACCGGCCGGCCGCGCACCTGCGGGTCGGTCGCCGAGCGCACCACGACGGTCTGGAGCGACGCGCCGCGCCTGACGACGATCCGGAACGTCGCGCCGACAGGGCGCCTCGAGATCGCGCGCCGAAGGTTGGCCGGCGTGAGGATCCGGCGTCCGTCGACGCGGAGGATGACGTCGGTCGGCTCGAGCTTGCCCGCGGCGGGAGCGCCGGTGACGACCTCGTCCACGAGCACGCCGACAGGCTTCGCGCGCACCTTGTACCCGGCCGCGCGCAGCGCGACCGCCGCCGCGATGTCCTGCGAACGGCTCATCGAGCGCTGGTCCTCCCTCTGGCGTTCCTTCTCGCTCGTCCCCGGCGGCACCACGGCCGCGGCGGGAACGATCGTCGCGCCTTCGCGCAGGCTCGGGAAGAGGCGCTCGAGCCATGTCGCCTTGCGGACGAAGACGTCGACGAAGTAGATGCCGCCCGTGTCGTGCGGCGGTTTCTTTCCCGCGATCGTCACGAGCGGCTGGACGGGGTGTGCGCGATCGGGGAGGAAGATGTAGCTGTCCGAGGGCAGGAGCCACAGCCCGACGACGACGAGCGCGAGCAGGAAGACGCCAATCGCGGCGAGCCGCGCAGGGGAGAAACGCCTCACAGAAGGAAGCGCGTGAGCCCGCCGTCGACTGGGATCACCGCTCCGGTGACGTACGCCGCCTGTTCGGACGCAAGGAAGCAAACGACGTTCGCGATCTCGCGCGGCGTGCCCAGGCGCCGAAGCGGGATCGGCGCGAGATCGTCCGCGCTCGGGCCGTCCGGGTAGACCTCCGCGAGTCGCGCGGTGTCGATGCGGCCGGGCGCGATCGTGTTTACCGTCACCGCCTTCGGGCCGACCTCGCGCGCAAGCGTCTTCGCCCAGCCGACGACGCCGGGCCTGACCGCGTTCGAGAGGACGAGGTTGTCGGCCGGCTCGCGCACCGTGCTCGACTCGATGCAGACGATTCGACCGCGGCCGCTTTGCTCGAGGTGCGGCAGACAGAGGCCGACGAGGCGGACGGCCGAGACGAGAAGGAGCTCGACTGCGGCTTCGACGGCTGGTGCGGCGAGCCCGATCGCGGGGCCGCGCGGCGGGCCGCCCCCGTTCACGACGAGGATGTCGAGGGCGCCGAAGGCTTCGAGCGTCTTGTCCAGGAGCCGTTCGAGGTCGCGCGGATTCGTCAGGTCGCCGCGGACCGCGAGCGCGCCGAGTCGGTCGGCCTCGCGCTCGAGCAGGTCGCGGCGGCGGGCGAACATCGCGACCCGCGCGCCTTCCTCTGTGAGCGCCTCGGCAATCGCCCGTCCGATGCCGGAGGAAGCTCCGCAGACGACGGCGGTGTGGCCGTCGAGGCCGAGATCCATCAGCGAGCGGCAGGCGGGCGGGTCACACCGGGAGCCTACTCAGCGCAACTGCGAACCCGCCTCGCCATCCGACCCGCGGCCCGCTCCCGCGCCGGAACCACCATCACGCTTCTAGGCCGCGCCTCCCCACCCCGGGGTGGGGAAGGGAGTCCACCCGCCACCCGCTGCAAGCGTATCGCCGCGCGCGGTTCACGTCTGCGCCGATATCGGGCCGATCCTTCCCCGGGCTGGATGGCACGTGTCGCGGCGGCGATCAAACGCGCAACGCAACGCCTTTCGGTCGCGACAGCCCCTCGGCACTCAGGTCGTGAGGACGGCGACGACCTCGCGGACCGCCTGCGCCGACGAGCGCAGCGCTTCCTGCTCGGCGTCGTCGAGGTCGAGCTCGACGATCTCCTCGATTCCCCGGGCGCCGAGCTTGACCGGCACGCCCATGTAGAGCCCGTCGATTCCGTACTCGCCCTCGAGGTATGCGGTGCACGGGAGGATCCGCTTCTCGTCGAGCATGATCGCGTCGACCATCTGGGCCGCGGCCGCTCCCGGTGCGTACCAAGCGGACGTGCCGAGAAGCTTCACGATCTCGCCGCCTCCGCCCGCGGTCCGCTCGACCATCGCCTGGATTCGGTCGTCCTCGACGAGCTTTCGGAGCGGTATGCCGCCGACCGTCGTCGCGGAGACGGCCGGCACCATCTGGTCGCCGTGCCCGCCGAGGACCATTGCGGTCACGTCCTTCACCGACGCGCCCGTCTCCCAGGCGATGAAGGTCGAGAAGCGAGCGGTGTCGAGGATGCCGGCCATGCCGAAGACGCGCTGCTTCGGCCAACCGGAGACGTTCTTCGCCACGTGGCACATCGCGTCGAGCGGGTTCGAGACGACGATCAGGATCGCGTCGGGGCTCGCGGCGGCCGCGGCCTCGGTCACGTCGCCGACGATCCGCTCGTTCGTCGTCACGAGATCGTCACGGCTCATCCCCGGCTTGCGCGGCAGGCCAGCAGTCACGACGACCACGTCCGATCCCGCGGTCTCCTCGTAGCCGTTCGCGCCGCCGATGTTCGGCTCGAAGCCGAGCACTGCGCCCATCTGGTCGATGTCGAGCGCCTTCCCCTGCGGCAGGCCCTCGATGATGTCCACGAGGACGACGTCGCAGTAGTCGCGGAGCGCGATCACCTGCGCGCAGGTCGCGCCGACATTCCCTGCGCCGACGACCGTCACCTTGCGGCGGCCCTTGTCCGGCCGGAACTCGTGCCGCCCGACCTCGAGGTCGCTCACACTCGCACCCCGAGCTTCTCGACGATCGCGTCGGCGACCTCGCTCGTCCCGACCGCCGTCGGGTCGTCGCGAGTCGGCTTCATGTCGTACGTCACGCTGCGCCCCTCGCGGATCACCTCGGCGATCGCGCCCTCGAGCCGCTCGGCCGCGTCGTGCTCGTCGAGGTGCCGCAACATCAGCATCCCCGACAGGAGCTGCGCCATCGGGTTGACCTTGTTCTGACCCGCGTACTTCGGGGCGGAGCCGTGCGTCGGCTCGAAGACCGCCGCGTCGTCGCCGAAGTTCGCGCCAGGCGCCATGCCGAGCCCGCCGATCATGCCGGCACAGAGATCGGACAAGACGTCGCCGTAGAGATTCGGCAGCACGAGGACGTCGTACTCCTCGGGCCGCTGGACGAGCTGCATGCACATGTTGTCCACGATCCGATCGTCGAACTCGACGTCCGGGTTCTCCGCAGCGACCTCGCGCGCGACGCGCAGCCAGAGGCCGTCGCTGAACTTCATGATGTTCGCCTTGTGCACCGCCGTGATCTTGCGGCGGCCCATGCGACGGGCGTAGTCGAACGCGAACTCGAAGATGCGCCGCGTTCCGGTGACGGAGATGGGCTTGATCGAAATGCCGGCGTCGCTCCAGCGGAGGCGGCCGCCCTTCGACTCGATCCACGCGATCAGCTCCTCCGCGTCCGGCGTCCCCTGCTCGAACTCGATCCCGGCGTAGAGGTCCTCCGTGTTTTCGCGCACGATCACGAGGTCAACGTCCTCGAACCGCGAGCGGACGCCGGGGTAGCTCTTGCAGGGCCGTACTTGCGCGAAGAGGTCGAGGCTCTTGCGCAGGCCGACGTTCACGGAGCGGAAGCCGCCGCCGACCGGCGTCGTGATCGGTCCCTTGAGCGCGACGCCGTTCGCGCGGATCGACTCGAGCGTCGTGTCCGGGAGCGGGTTGCCGCCGTGCTCGTGCATGACCTCTTCGCCGGCGGGCTGCACGTCCCATTCGAGCTCGACGCCCGTCGCCTCCAGGACCCGCCGCGTCGCCTCGGTCAGCTCGGGACCGGTGCCGTCGCCGGGAATGAGGGTCACTCGGTGGGCCATGCCGGGCGCGGACCTTACCCGGTTCGAGAGCTTTCGGTCCGGGTACGCTCCGTGCTCATGAACGACTTCAAGCCTGGCCTCGAGGGCGTCGTGGCCGTCGAGACGGAGATCGCCGAGCCCGACCGCGAGGGCGGCTCGCTTCGCTACCGCGGCATCGACATCGAGGACCTCGTCGGCCACTACCCGTACGAGCGCGTCTGGGGCCTGCTCGTCGACAACGACCTCGACTCGAAGATGCCCGACCCCGAGCCGTACGAGCCGGCCGGTCTCACTGGGAACGCGCCGGCCGACCTTCAGGCCGAGACGGCGCGCCTGGCCGGCCACTGGAAGCTCGGGAAGCTGAACGAGATCAGCGACGAGCAGGCGCGCGAGGACCTCGGCCGGCTCTCGTCGCAGATGATGGGCATCGTCGCGCGCTCCGCCGCGATCGCCGACGGTCGCGAGCCGGCGCCGGACGACGTCGTCGCGAAGGGCGAGACCGCCGCGGAGAAGTTCCTGCTTCGCTGGCGCGGCGAGGCGGATCCGCGGCACGTCAAGGCGATCGACACCTACTGGATCTGCACCGCCGAGCACGGCCTGAACGCGTCGACGTTCACGGCGCGGATCACCGCTTCGACCGGGGCCGACTGCGGCGCGGCGCTCTCCTCGGCCGTCGGCGCGCTCTCGGGGCCGCTGCACGGCGGCGCCCCCGCGTACGTGAAGCCGATGCTCGAGGAGGTCGAGGCGATCGGCGACCCCGAGCAGTGGGTGCGCGAAGCGCTTGCGAGCCGGAAGCGGATCATGGGCTTCGGGCACCGGATCTACCGCGCTGAGGATCCGCGCTCGCGACTCCTGAAGCGGACGGCGCGAGAGCTCGGTGCGCCGCAGATCGACATCGCCGAGGAGCTCGAGCAGGTCGCGCTGCGGGCGCTCCAGGAGCGTCATCCCGAGCGCGTGCTGGCGACGAACGTCGAGTACTACTCGGCGATCGTCCTCGACGTGGCCGAGATCCCGCCACCGCTCGCGCCGGCGATGTTCGGCTGCTCGCGCGTGGCCGGGTGGTCGGCGCACATCCTGGAGCAGAAGCGGACGGGCCGCCTCTTCCGGCCGTCGGCGCGGTACATCGGGCCGGCGCCGCGGTCGCTCCAGCCCGCTTGACCCTCGCCGAGGCTGCGGCCGAGGCGGACGCGCTCGCCGAGCGCGGAGCCGAGCGCGAGCTCGCGCAGCTCCGCACGCAGTGGGACGACGAGGTGGAGGCGGCCGCACGCGATCGCGACTTCCGCGTACGCGCCGGCGCCTATCGCGCGATCGGTCAGTTCAGGTACCGGCAGAAGCTCGAGCTGCTCCGGCGAGGCCTCGAGGACGAGAGCCCGGGCTGCCGCGGCTCGGCGCTCGTCTCGCTCGAGCTCCTCTCGCGCGAGCACCCCGGCGTCGTGAACGCAGCCCGCGCGCTCCTGCACGAGCTCGCGGCGCACGACCCGAACCAGGCGGTCCGCCGGCTGGCCGTCGTGTGCCTCAGGAACGGATCTCCCCAGCGCGAGACGGTGCTGCTCCTGAGCGGGCTCGCGGACGACGACGAGCAGGAGCCCGAGTTGCGCGCGGCGGCGAAGCGCGTCGCCGCGGCTCTGAAGAAGCGCGCCGGTCCGCGCTAGCCGTTCGTCAGCGGGAGCAGGCGCACGTGCGGCGCTCGATCTGACGGCCGCACGAGGGACATGTCCTGCGGCGGCGCTTCAGCTCGAGCGCGCTCTTGGCGAGCCCGGCTCTCAGCATCAGGAAGCCCGCAACGGTCGACGCGGCCAGAAACGCCGCACTGTGGGGATCAATCGTTTCCATCTTCCTCAGTTCTTGTTGCGGGCCGCGCCTTGCCTGAAACCTGCCGTCGGCGCGCGTGCGGGTGCGCCTGGAAGTAGAGGTCGCGCCGCCGCCGGTCGGAGACGTGCGTGTAGAGCTCGGTCGTGGCGAGGTCCGCGTGCCCGAGCATCTCCTGGACGCTCCGCAGGTCGGCGCCGCCCTCGAGGAGGTGCGTGGCGAACGAATGGCGCAGGAGATGCGGGTGGACGCGCTCCGGGTCGAGGCCTGCCTTGGCTGCGAGCCGGCGCAGGATCAGGAACGCGCCCGCGCGCGTGAGAGCGCCGCCGCGCGCGTTGAGGAAGAGCTCGGGACGGTGCCGGCGGTCCAGGTACGGCCGGCCGCGGGCGAGGTAGCGGCGGATCGCCTCGGCGGCGCTTCGTCCGATCGGCACGACGCGCTCCTTTCCGCCCTTGCCGACGCAGCGGACGAACCGCGCGTCGAGCTCGACCGCGCTCTTCACGAGCCCGACCGCCTCGCTGACGCGGAGCCCGGCGCCGTAGAGGAGCTCCACGAGGGCGGCGTCGCGGAGCGCGCGGGGCGTCGTGCCCGCGGCGGCTTCGACCAGCCGCTCCGCCTCGCTCGGCGAGAGCGTCCTGGGGAGCCGCCGCGTCCGGCGCGGGAGCTCGAGCTCGGCCGCCGGATTGTCGTCGCGGGCGCCGAGAAGCATTTCGTGGCGGTAGAACGACCTGACCGCGGCGATGCGGCGGGCGATCGTGGCTGCCGAGAGACCGTCCTCTTGGAGCGCGCCGACGTACCGCTCGAGATCCTCGACGGTCGCCGCCGAGAGAGGTCGTCCGAGCCAGGCTTTTGCCGCAGCGAGGTCGCGCCGGTACGCCTCGACCGTGCGGGGCGCGCGCTGGGTCGTGAGCAGGGCGAGGAAGCCTTCAACCGCTCGGTCGTGAGTCGCGTCCGCCACGGGCCGTTCGTTCGCGGCCGCCGTTGGATCGCCTGCCACCGTTTCGGCGCGGTCTCGTCACTGACGTGTTCCACGTTCCGCTTTAGGCTGACGGTGGGCGGGAGTGGTGGGATCCCGCGTGTCGCGCGTCACTCATAGAAAGGGGGGATTGGCTAGGAGCGCGGGTGCGCCCGGTCGTAGACGCGGCGTAAGCGCCTGGCGTCGACGTGGGCGTAGATCTGCGTCGTCGAAAGCGAGCTGTGGCCGAGCAGCTCCTGGATCGTCCGGAGGTCGGCGCCGCCCTCGATCAGGTGCGTCGCGAAGGCGTGCCGAAGGCTGTGCGGGTGCGGGCAGACGCGCCGGAGCGTGCTCGTGTCGAGCCGACGGCCTCGCGCGGATAGGAAGAGGGCGTTCTCCGCGCCGGAGGCGAGCTGCATCCGCGCGTCGCGCAGGTACCGGGCCAGCCAGTGCTGCGCCTCCTCGCCCAGCGGGACGACGCGCTCCTTGCCGCCCTTGCCCCGTACGTGCACGAGCTCCTGCTCGAAGTCGACGTCGGCGAGGTCGAGGTCGACGGCCTCGCGGCTGCGCAGCCCGGCCGAGTAGACGAGCTCGACGAGCGCCCGGTTCCGGAGCACGAGTGGGTCGTCGCCCGCGAGCGCGTCGATTCTCTCGTCGACGTCCCGCGCCTTCGGGGTCTCCGGCAGGCGTCGTGGTCGCCGCGGCGCGAGGGAGGCATCCGGGACCTGCGCAGCCCCGAGCGTGAACCGCAGGAACGCTCGGACCGCCGCCAGCTTCCGTGCGATCGTCGCGGGTGCGAGCTTGCGTGGCCGCGCGCGACCGAGCTCCGTCGCGTACTCGGTCAACACTCGCACGTCCACGTCGTCGAGCCGGGTCCGGCGGCCGGCGAGCCAGCTCAGGAACTGCGTCAGGTCGGACCGGTACGCGCGCCGCGTCTCCGCCGCGTGGGCAGGTGCCGCGAGGAAGCGCTCGAGAGCTGCGTCGGGGTCCACGGTCAGGGCTTCCGCGCCGCCGGCGCTCCTCCTGCCGGTAAGATTGCCGCGTCCCGGCCCGCGCGCAGAGCGCAGAGCGGGCCTCTCTTTTTTCGCGGATCCGGGAAGGAGGCTCCTCGATGGCGATCACTGCGAAGCCCGAGGGCCACCTCGACCTCGCCGAGCACGGCATCAACACGAGCGGGCGCGTCCTTCGCAATCCGACGACGGCGCGCCTCTACACGCACGCGCTCGCGAAGGGCGACGGGCGACTCGCCGAGGGAGGCGCGCTCGCCGTGGACACGGGCCGCCACACGGGCCGCTCGCCGAAGGACAAGTTCGTCGTCCGCGAACCGGGCTCCGAAGACCGGATCTGGTGGGGCAACGTCAACCAGGCGCTCGAGGAGGAGCAGTTCGAGCGCCTCCGGGACAAGGTCGTCTCGTCGTACGCCGACCGGGACCTGTACGTCGTCGACGCGTTCGCGGGAGCGGATCCGGAGCATCGGATCGGCGTCCGCGTCGTCACCGACCACCCGTACCACGCGCTGTTCGCGAAGACGCTCTTCATCGAGCCGACCGCCGACGAGCTCGCGGAATTCGAAGCGCAGGCGCTCGTCCTGCACGCACCGGCCGTCGACGCCGACCCGGTCGGGGACGGCACCCGCAGCGAGACGTTCGTCGTCCTGCACCCGAGCCGCAGCGAGGTCGTGATCGGCGGCACCTTCTACGGCGGCGAGATCAAGAAGTCGATCTTCACGCTGATGAACGACCGGCTGCCGCTCGAGGGCGTCTTTCCGATGCACTGCTCGGCGAACCTCGGTGAGGACGGCAAGGTCGCGATCTTCTTCGGCCTCTCCGGGACGGGGAAGACGACGCTCTCGGCCGACCCGGAGCGGCTGCTGATCGGAGACGACGAGCACGGCTGGGGGAACACCGGCGTGTTCAACATCGAGGGCGGCTGCTACGCGAAGGTGATCCGCCTCTCGCCGACGGCCGAGCCGGAGATCTACCGGACGACGCGCACCTTCGGGACGATCCTCGAGAACGTCGCGATCGACGAGAACGGGATCGTCGACCTCGACGACGACTCGAGGACGGAGAACACCCGAGCCGCCTACAAGCTCGAGCAGATCGGCAACGCGCTGCCGGCGAAGCAGGCCGGCCACCCGAGCGCGATCATCTTCCTGACCGCCGACGCATTCGGAATCCTGCCGCCGCTCGCGCGGCTCGACCGCAGCCAGGCGCTCTTCTACTTCCTCTCCGGGTTCACGGCAAAGCTCGCGGGGACCGAGATCGGCGTCACGGAGCCGCAGCCGACCTTCTCGACCTGCTTCGGCGCGCCATTCCTCCCGCAGGAGCCGGTCGTGTACGCGCGCATGCTCGGGCAGAAGCTCGACGGACACCAGCCCGGCGTCTGGCTCGTGAACACCGGCTGGACGGGCGGCCAGTTCGGCGAGGGCGAGCGGATGCCGATCTCGGCGACGCGCGCGCTTCTTCGCGCCGCGCTGGAGGGCGAGCTCGAGGACGTCGAGTACCGCGAGGACCAGATCTTCGGCCTTCGCGTTCCGTTGAAGGTCCCTGGCGTCGAGACGAAGCTCCTCGATCCCCGCTCGACGTGGCGCGACCCGGGCGAGTACGACCGGCAGGCCCGCGCCCTCGCCCGCATGTTCCGCGACAACTTCGAGCAGTTCGCCGCGACCGCCGGCGAGAAGATCACGAACGCCGGACCACGGGTCTAGACCCCAGAAGACATCTTGCGGGCGTTGCAACAATTGAAGGAGTGGCCGATCAGCCTGTGATCTACCGCGAAGAGGCCGTGGCTATGCTCTTCGCGATCAACGACATCAACGAGAATCTGCGGAAGCTGATCCGGATCATCGAGGGAGACGATGGGGAAGAACCGCCCACCGAAGACGCCACCTGAAGAGTGGGCGCGCCAAGAGGCGAACGCCGCCCGCCTCCGTGAGCTCTGCGAGCGAGCTCTAAGAGAGCTTGGAATGACCCGCGAGGAGCTCTTCGCGAAGGTCGGGCTCACCGACCCGCATCAGCGCACCGCGTAAGCCGCTTTCGATAGCTTCCTCGTTGGTGGAAGCGAAGCACGACGTCCTGGTCGTGGGAGCCGGCTGCGCGGGCATGCGCGCCGCGATCGAGGCACACGATCTGGGCGCCGACGTCGCGCTCATCTCGAAGATCCACCCGACACGGAGCCACTCCGGCGCCGCCGAGGGCGGGATCAACGCGGCGCTCGGGAACGCGTCGGACGACGATCCCGAGCAGCACGCGTTCGACACGGTCAAGGGCAGCGACTACCTCGGCGACCAGGACGCGATCCAGATCCTCTGCGACGAGGCGCCCGCGGACGTCTACCAGCTCGAGAACTGGGGCGCCGTTTTCTCGCGGACCGAGGACGGGCGGATCGCGCAGCGGCCCTTCGGCGCGGCCGGTGCACCTCGTACCGCCTACGCGGCCGACATCACGGGGCACGTCCTCGTCCAGGTCCTCTACGAGCAGGTCTGCAAACGCGAGATCCCGACGTACGAGGAGTACTTCGCGTGGCGGCTCGTCGTCGACGACGACCGCTGCCAGGGCGTCATTTGCTGGGACCTGATGGACGGCGGCCTGAAGACGATCGGCGCGAAGACCGTGATCCTCGCGACCGGCGGCGCGGGCCGCCTCTACGTCGGCACGACGAACGCCTACGCATGCACCGGCGACGGGATCGCGATGGCGCTCCGCGTGGGTGTGCCGCTGAAGGACATGGAGATGATGCAGTTCCACCCGACGACGCTCTCGCCGACGGGCGTGCTCATCACCGAGGGCTGCCGCGGCGAAGGCGCGTACCTCCTCAACGCTGACGGCGAACGGTTCCTCAAGCGGTACGCGCCGAATGCGATGGAGCTCGCTTCACGCGACGTCATCTCGCGTGCGGAGCAGACGGAGATCGACGAGGGGCGCGGCGTCGACGGGAACGTTCTGCTCGACCTGCGCCACCTGGGCGCGGACAAGATCAACGAGCGCCTGCACGGGACGCGGGAGCTCTCGATGGTCTTCGCGGGCGTCGACCCGATCCGCGAACCGATCCCGGTCCGGCCCGGTGCCCACTACCACATGGGCGGCGTCGACACCGACGTCTGGGGCCAGACCTCGCTCGAGGGGCTCTATGCCGCCGGCGAGTGCGCGTGCGTCTCCGTCCACGGGGCGAATCGCCTCGGAGGGAACGCGCTGATGGAGACGATCACCTACGGCAAGCGCGCCGGAGCACACGCGGCCGACTGGGCGCTTTCGCACACGACGGTCGCGGTGCCGCCGTCGGTCGAGGCCGACGCGGAGCGCGATCTCCACGCTTTGCTCGACCGCGACCGCGGCGAGCGTCCTTGGCAGATCCGCGACGAGCTCGCGACGACGATGCACGAGAACTTCGGCGTCTTCCGGCGCGAGGACCAGATGACGCGACAGGGCGAGATCGTCGCGGCGCTGCGCGAGCGGTACGAGCAGGTCGTCGTCGAGGACAAAGGCGACGTCTTCAACACCGACCTGACGCAGGCGCTCGAGCTCGGGTTCCTGCTCGAGCTCGCGGACTGCATGGTCGTCTCGGGCCTGGCCCGAAAGGAGAGCCGCGGGGCGCACGCGCGGCCGCACGACTATCCCGATCGTGACGACGAGAACTACCTCAAGCACACGATGGTCACGTGGGTGAACGAGCGACCCGTGCTCGACTGGCGCCCCGTCACGGTCACCAAGTGGCAGCCGCAGGAGCGGACGTACTGATGCAGGTCGCGCTCAAGATCTGGCGATACGACCCGGAGAGCGGAGAC
>DASUZD010000314.1:0-4894 GCA_036377055.1 Gaiellaceae bacterium
TGTTCTTCCTGCTGCGGGGGCAGGGCGACGCCGCGCTCTCGGTCGCTGCGTTCTTGGCGCTGCTCGTGATCTCGCCCGTCGTGTTGATCGGGTCGGCGCTCCTCTACGTCGACCAGGAAGCGCGGGTCGGGCTTTCGCGCCAGCGGCGGGCGGTGCGATCATCGAGCCGTGGGCGCTGACTATCACGACGGGAGCAGGCGGCTCCAGGACCGGTTCGACACGCGCCGCCTCGCCGACCGGATCGACGAGAAGCTCGTGCGCGACTGGATCGACGACGACGACCGCGCCTTCATCGAGGCGCGCGACATGTTCTTCTTCGCCACCGCCGACGAGGAGGGACGGCCGCAGTGCTCGTACAAGGGCGGCGCGCCGGGCTTCGTCCGCGTGCTCGACGAGCGGACGATCGCCTTTCCGATCTACGACGGCAACGGCATGTACCTGTCGGCGGGGAACGCGCTCGTCAACCCGCACGTCGGCCTCCTCTTCATCGACTTCGAGGGCCGGAAGCGGATGCGCCTGAACGGGATCGCGTCGGTCGACGCCGCCGATCCACTGCTGTCCGACTATCCGGAGGCGCAGCTCGTCGTGCGGGTGCAGGCGACGCAGGTGTTCCCAAACTGTCCGCGGTACATCCACGAGTACCGGCTCGTGCAGCGGTCGCGATTCGTGCCGAAGGACGACTGCGAGACCCCGGTGCCGAAGTGGAAGAAGGCGGAGTGGTCGCGAGATGCGCTTCCCAAGCGCGATCCCGCGCGAGATCCATCGCGGGAGACGCTCCACAAGGGCTAGCGGACGGAGTCGCTAGGGCGGCGCCACCTCGTCGAAGGGCGCGAAAAGGATATGGCCCACCCACGGGCTTTCCCCCGCGAATTCGTAGAAGAGGCCGGCATCGGTGAGCTGGGCCGTCGCCCCCGGCATCGCCCGGTACCAGTCGGTGCCGTCGCGAAGGCGGAGCAGATGGAGGCCGTTGAGCCCGTACGCCACAACCCCGCCCGCTGCTTCGCCCAGCGTCAGGCTCGGCAGGTCGGGGCGCGGCCACGCGTGCAGAAGCTCGCCCGTCGAGGCGCTGTAGTCGCGCAGTTCGCCGTGGACGAGCACGACGAGGTCGTCGCCGTCGAGTGCGGCGTCGAGCGACGGCACCGCGAACGTCCGGAGGACGTTCCCCTCGAGGTCGAGCAGCTCGAGCGCGCCGTCGGGACGGCGGGCGACGATGCGGCCCTGATCGACGTCGAGCGGCTGGAGATCGTCCGGGGCGTGCGTGATCTGCACTGGCGTGTCGCCGTCGATGCGCCAGATCGTCTCCGGACCGGCCGGCGCACCGGTGGACTCCTCGCGCGCGCCGAAGACGAGCGCGGAGCCGCCCCCGACGACGTCGTCGAGCGCCGGCCGGTTGCCGTAGTCGTAGGCGCCTTCGGCGACCTCGACGCCCTCGTCACCCCGCTCGAGCGTGGTCAGCATCAACCTCTGATAGAGGACGTTCCCGCTCATGCGGGTGAGATACGCGAGCCGGTCGCCGGCGAACGTCACGTCGTAGACGAAGTTTCCGAACTCTGACGCGTCGTTCTGGGGAACGCAGGCGGAGGGCGGCCCCGGACCCAGCGAGAGCGGCAGCTCGCCGGGCTGCCAGGCGCCGAAGAAGTGCGGGCAGGAGAGCCAGTATGCGACGCGGTCGCCGTCAGCGGAGAACTGGTTGATCGAGCGCTGGGCCTGGATCTCGCGCGGCGAGACGCGCACGACCAGGGGCGTCTCCTCCGGATCCTGGTAGGAGAGGCCCGGCGCGGCGGCCGACCAGCCGACCCCGGGCTGCGCCTCGTACGGCTCGAAGGAGACGATCGTCTGCAACCCGCCGTAGGTGATGCCCTCCACCTCCACCCCGGAGCTGGTCGTGAAGGCTATGGCCGTCCCGTCGGGCGACCAGACGAACCCCGGCCCACCGGCGTACCGCGACTCGTCGTTTCCCGACAGCGCCACGACGTGGACGCTCTGTTCGTCGGCGTAGGCGAGGAAACGGCCGTCGGGCGACCAGGTGGAGTCGCAGTCGGAGCCACAGGCCTTGACGAGGACCCGTCGCCCCCCTCCGCTCGGCCGGACCAGCTCCAGGTCCTGATCCGCGCCGGCGGCGACCGCGATCCACTTCCCGTCCGGCGACCATGCCGGCGCGCTCCACACGTTCCTCAGGACGATCTTCTCCCGGCCGCGTTGCTGGACGACGAGCGTCACGTTCCCGCCGTCCAAGCGGAGGAACGCGATCGAGCTCCCGTCGGGCGAGAGGGTCGGCGAGTAGTCGTACCCGTGCGTGACCTGACGCGGCGGCCCGCCCGCGACTTCGATCGTCCAGATCCCTCCGCCGCTGGCAAAAGCAAGCACGCTCGAGTCGCGGGACCAGGAACGAACAGTCCGCGTCGTCGCCGCTAGGAGCCGCATGTCGCTGCCGTCGCCTCGCATCAGCCAGAGGGCCCCGGCCCGAAACGCCGCGACGTACCGTCCGTCCGGCGAGGGGAGGGGCGCGCTCCAGTCGCCGGGCCCAAAGGTCAGCTGCGCGAGCCCTTGCCCGGACGCGTCCACGGAGTACAGCTGCGCGACGTTGGTGCGCGAGCTCACGTACACGATCCGGCTCGGCTGCGTGGCAGGGGCCGAGCTGGAGCCCAAGACGATGGCCGCAGCCAAGGTCGCCCACATGCCTCGAGGCTACGCCGCTTCTGCGAAACGGTCAATTTCTGCAAAGCCTCGAGATCACGAGTCAGACCATCCACAGGGGTTAGGCTCGCGGCTCACGCGAACCAGGAGGAGCCGATGCCGATCTACATCCTGCTCTCGACGCTCTCGCAGCAGGGGGTGCAGACGCTGCGCGCGAACCCGGACCGCCTGCGCGAGGTCAACCGCGACGTGGAGGAGCTCGGCGCGAAGGTGCTCCACCAGTGGGCGACGCTCGGTGAGGTCGACTTCGTGAACATCGTGGAGGCGCCGGACGAGGCGGCGATCGCACGCGTCTCTGTGGCGCTGGCGGCGAGAGGCTCGACGAAGATCCGGACGCTCCCGGCGCTCACGATCGACGACTTCCTCGCGGCGCTCGGCTAGGCACCGGGACCCTCTCCGCCGTCTCGCGCGTAGAACCGGTCGATGGAGCGAGCCGCCGCTCCCGTCGCGTGCCTGCCGGACTGCTGACGACGGCAGGCGCAGAGGGGCGCGGGAGCGGCGGCACGTAGACTCGCTGCGTGCCGCCTGCCCTTGCCGTCAGCGGTCTCGCGAAGCGCTACGGCAGGGTCGAGGCGCTGCGCGGCGTCGACCTCGACGTCGAGGAGGGCGAGCTCGTCGGCCTGCTCGGGCCGAACGGCGCGGGGAAGTCGACGCTCGTCAAGATCGCCTGCGGGCTCGTGCGTGCGAGCGCCGGCCGCGCGACGGTGAACGGAGCGCCGGCCGGGTCGCGCGCGGCCCTCGCCTCGATGGGCTACCTCGCCGAGCTCTTCCGCTTCCCCGGCTGGTACAGCGCCGACGAGGTGCTCGTGCTCCACCAGCGGCTGTCCGGCTCGACCGGCGGCGAGGCCGAGCGGACACGCCTGCTCGAGCTCGTCGCGCTCGCCGACGCGCGGAAACGGCGCGTCGAGGCGATGTCGAAGGGGATGCAGCAGCGGCTCGGGATCGCGCAGGCGCTCGTCGGCGAGCCGCGCCTGTTGCTCCTCGACGAGCCGACGAGCGCGCTCGATCCCGTCGGCCGACGCACCGTGCGCGAGCTGCTCGAGAGCCTCCGCGGACGTGGTGTCTCCGTGCTTCTGAACTCGCACCTGCTGAGCGAGGTCGAGCTCGTCTGCGACCGCGTCGCGATCCTTCTCGACGGCGCCGTCGTCGCCGCGGGGACGCCGGCCGAGCTCGCCCAGGCGCGCGGCGTCGAGATCGAGACGGACGAGGGGAGGCGGGTTTACGAGGATGCGCGCCGCGACGACGCTCCCCGGCTGGTCGCCGAGCTCGTCGCGGCAGGTCGAAAGATCTACGGCGTCTCGGTGCGAACGTCGACGCTGGAGGAGGTCTATCTGGACGCGGTCGGCGGAGAGACGTCGTGACCGCGATCGGGACGATCGTCCGCTACGGGCTGGAAGAGGCGCTCCGCCGGAAGGTCTTCGTCGTCGTGCTCCTGCTCACGCTGGCGTTCCTCGGGCTCTACTGGCTCGGGAACCACTACGCGTTCAAGGACCTGAGCGGCGTGCAGGCGCCGGCCGGAATCGACGCGCGCACGTTCGCCGGGTCGTTCATCTTCGGGCTTGCGATGTTCGCGACGCTCTTCCTCGGCGTCGTCCTCGCGATCTTCCTCACGCTCGGGACAGTGCGCGGCGACGCCGAGCGCGGGCTCCTCCAGCCGCTCGTCGTCCGGCCGATCGGCCGCTCGACGCTCCTCGCCGCCCGCTTCCTCGGCACCGTCGGCGTCTGCGTGCCGTACGTGCTCGCCGTCTACTTCGCGGCGATGGCGATCACCGGGACGACCGGGCACTGGTGGCCCGACCGGATCGTGACGCCGGGGCTCGAGCTCGCCGGCGGTGTCGCGCTCATCGCCGCCGTGTCGCTTCTCGGCTCGGTCTTCCTGACGGCGACCGCGAACGGGATCGCGATCTTCATGGTCTTCGGAGCAGGCCTCGTCGCTGGGCTGCTCGGCTCGATCGGCCACGCGCTCAACTCACACACGCTGGAGCGGGCGGCGAAGATCGCCGCGTACGTGATTCCGGTCGAGGCGCTCTACCAGGACGCGCTCGGCCAGATCACTGCGGACTCGCGCGGGCTGACGCGGTTCATCCTCGAGCTCGGGCCCTTCGGCGGCGCGTTCGTCGGCGGGACGACGGTTCGCCTCTGGTCCGTCGCGTACCTGGCCGTAGTGGGTGGAGTGGCGCTTTTCGCGTTTTCGCGC
>DASUZD010000315.1:0-3238 GCA_036377055.1 Gaiellaceae bacterium
TACGGCACGAGGAGGACCGCGGCCGCTGTGCCGGGCCGAACACCACTTAGTGGCTCAGAGCCACTAACTCGCGAACCACGGCGCGCTTCGGCTCCCGCAGGAGCCGCAGCGCGACCCGAAGCCGTTAGTGGCTCAGAGCCACTAACTCCCCGACCGAGCGCCTCCGCGATGGTCAGCACCATGAACGGGACGACGACACAGAAGTACTGGACGTAGGTCGGCGTCGGGAGTAGGCACGCCACCGCGAGCAGCGCGCCGACGCCGGCCGCCAACGGAAGCCGCCGGCGGCCCAGCCAGAGCGCGGCAGCGGTGGCCAGCGCGAGCAGCGCGAACTGGAGCCCGAGCGCGTGGTCGGTCTGTCCGTAGCCGAGGAGGTTCCCGAGCGTTCGCGCCTTCTGGCCCGGGTCGCCGACGAGGCCGTGCGTCGTCTTCTCGCCGTGGTAGCGGAGGTTGTCGAACACGAACTGGTGCGAGGCGAGCGCGAGGAGGACGAGGCTCGGCACGAGGCCGGCCGCGAGGCCGGCGGCGAACCTCAGGAACCGGCGCCGCGCCGCGAACGCGAACGCCGGCACGGCGGCGGCGAAGACGAGCCGAGTGTCGACAGCGAGCCCGACGAGCAGGCCGGCGAGAAGCCAGCGCGGGCTCGCGCGCTCGACGACCACCAACGCGACGAGGAGGAGCAGGCTCGCGAGTGCGAACGTCTTGACGATCGAGAAGTAGCCGAGCACAAGCGCCGAGAACGCATAGAGGCCGAGCGCGAGCACAGCGATCGCCCGGCTCCGGTGTCGGCGCAGGACGTGGACGTAAAGGACGGCGCCGACCGCGCACGCGAGGAGCGTCGAGAGGATCCGGACCGCGTACCACGACTCGCCGGCCGCGGCCGTCCAGCCGCCGTAGACGTACGGGAGAAGCGGCATCTGCTCGTAGAAGAAGTCGCGATACGGGACGTGGCCGTGCCGGACGAGCCGCGCCGCGTACGCGTAGACGCCCTCGTCGCCGTCCACGAACCGGAACACCACCAGCGGCCCGAAGACGAGCGCCTGCGCGGCGACCGCGAGGACGTCCGGGCGCTTCAGGGTCGCCCGCGTGCCGGTACGTCGCGGCGGAGCGCGAACCCCGGCGCGCCGACCGCCTCCGCCGCGACGCTCGCGAGGAGCACTCCTGCGGCAAGCGCCACGGCCCAGCCGGTGTGGTGCGCAAAGGCGTGCAGCGAGAACGCGACGAGCGGGACGGCCGGCAGCGCCGCAGCGAGCCCGCGGTGCCAGACGCGAAGGCAGGCCACGACGACCGAGGCCGCGAAGAGCGCCGTCGCGACCGCGCCGAGCGTCCCGCCGGTCGTCCGGTCGTGGTGGAGGAGCAGCGGCCCGTCGATCGCGAGGAGGACCCAGCCGGCCACGGCGACGGCGGCGGTCTCGGCGTCGCACCGCTCGAGCCGCGGCCACGGCGTCGCGCGGGCGGCCAGCACGACGGCGAGCACGACCGCGAGCAGGAACGGCGCGATCGCGACCCAGCCGTGCCCGAGGCCCGCGGAGCTGAGCACCGTGCGCGTGAAGTCGCCGGACGCGAAGCGTTGGAACCAGCGGCCGGTGTCCGCGACGTCGCCGACCATCCAGAACGACGACTCGTTGTTCGGGAGGAGAGGCTCCGTCGCGGTCGCGACCACCATCCACACGGCCGAGCCGACCGCAAGGGCGGCGGTCGTCAACGGCGCGCGCGCGTAGACGAGCGCCAGACCCGCGGCCAGGAACGGGAACATCGGCATCAGGTACCGCGGCCCCGGCCCCCAGCCGCCGAAAGGCTGCACGAACCCGGTTACGTAGACGAAGACGAGCGCGCTCACACCGGCCACGACGAGCGCCTCCGCGCGGTGACCGCGTCGATAGAGCAACACGAGCCCGACGACGCCGAGCGCGAGCACCGGCATGAGACGGAGCGCGCCGCGCGAAAGGAAGAGCAGGTCGAGTCCCTCGCGGAGGCGCGGGGTGCCGACGTCGTGGAATCCCTCCTGCGTCCGCGTCCCGCTTTGGAGGACCTGATTCGAGTACGCGAGGTGCGTGAACGAGCCGAACGCCCACCTCTGGTAGAGGAGGAGCGGCGCGACGCCGGCGAGCACGCCGACGGTGTACGCCAGCCCGCGGCGGACGACCGGCGCGCGCGAGATCGCGTAGGCACCGAGCACGAAGCCCACAAGCGCGAGCGGGTACTCGACGACGACGGCGAGACCCGCGAGCGCTCCGGCAGCCACGACGAGCACGAGCCGCGAGGGGCCCGCCCGCTCGCGCCAGAGCAGCGCGAACGCGGCGAACCCCACGCACGCCGAGAGGACGTGGGCGAAGAAGAGGGTCGTGAACGGGAGGAAGATCGTGGCGGCGCCGAGCGTGACCGCCGCCGCCGTCCCGAAGCCGCGCTCCCAGTCGTCGCCGACGCGGCGCACGAGCAGGAGCAGCACGAACGCCGGCAGCACGGCTCCGAGCAGCGCCAGGACGTGCACGCCGCTCGGCAGTCCGAGCGCGCGCAGGACGCGGTAGAACGGCAGGCACAGGAACGCGAGGCCCGGGGCCTTGTTCGAGAAGTAGTGCCCGCGGTAGAAGCTCTCGTCGCCGCGATAGGCCTGGAAGTCGTCGATCCGCGCCGTCCCGTGCGCGAGCGCCTTCACGAGCGAGTAATGCGCCCCCTGGTTGAACCCGAACGGCTGGAGGAGGAGCGCGCACCCCGCCACGAGCACGACGAAAGCGAGCAGGCCGGTGTGGCGGCGCAGCACCGGCCGATCGTAGCTCCGGCCTAAGCGGTCACTCCTGAGAAGCGCGGGATGATGTCGCGGCCGTACGCCTCGAGCGTCGCGTCCTGGCTGTGCGTCATGAGGTAGATGTTGAACTGGTCGACGCCCACCGACTCGAGCTCGCGCAGCTTCTCTGCGGCCTGGTCGGCCGTCCCGAGCACGCAGAAGCGGTCGCAGATCTCGTCCGTGACGAACTCGCCGTGCTTGGCGCCTACCCGCGAGTGATCCTTGTAGTCGTAGAACTTCCGCGCGCGCACGTAGTCCGTCAGAGCGTCCGGGATCTCCGAGTCGAAGCCGTACCGTTCGATCAGGTCCATGACGTGGTTCGAGACCATCGCCGGGAACCACCGCACCTGCGCCCGCGCGTCCGCGAGGTCGTCGCTCACGTGGCTCGGCGCGCAGACGATGCACTTCAGCGCCGACGGGTCACGGCCGGCCTCCTCGGCGGCCTGTCGAGCC
>DASUZD010000316.1:0-7012 GCA_036377055.1 Gaiellaceae bacterium
CACGACCACGCCCCGGGCGGCGGCGACAGCACGCTCACGGCGCCGATGCCCGGAACCGTCATCCGGCTCCTCGTCGGCGCCGGCGACCGCGTCGAGCCGCGCCAGCCGCTCGTCGTGCTCGAGGCGATGAAGATGGAGACGCCGGTCGTCTCGCCGTACGAGGCGACGGTTCGCGCCGTCCACGTCGCGGAGGGCGACCGCGTCGCCGGAGGCACGCTTCTCGTCGAGCTCGACGCCTGACTAGAACAGCTTCTGGAGCTTCATCGCCGCGCCCATGTCGCCCTTGACCTTGAGCTTGCCGGTCATGTACGCGCTCGTCGGGTTCAGCTCGCCGGCGACGATCCGCTCGAAGTTCTCGTCGCTGGTCGTGATCGTGCAGTCGGCGCTGTCGCCGCCCTCGCTGACGTCGACCTTCCCGTCGTCGACCTTGACCGTCCAGCGCCCGGCGCCTTCGATGTCGAAGATGTAGCTCGCGTTCATCCCGGCCGTCCGCGACGCGTCCACGCGGGTCGGCAGGGTCGCGAAGAACTCTCTCGTGCTTTCCCCCACCGCCGGACCCTAACTCACGGCCGGCTCGAGGCGGCGCCTCGTCGTCGACGAGGGCAGGAGGACGCCGAGGGCGAGCGCCGCGAGCGGCGCCGCGGCGCAGACCCAGAGCGCGGCCCGAAGGTCGACCGCGTCGGCGAGCGCGCCGAGGGCGACGGCGGCGATCCCGCCCAGCCCGATCGAGAGCCCGACCGCCAGCCCGGACGCCATCCCGATGTGCTGCGGCAGGTACTCCTGGCTCATCACCATCGTCACGCCGAACGTCCCGATCACGCACGCGCCCACGAGCATGAGCGCGACGGCGCCCGGGATGCCGCCGAAGGTGATGAAGAAGGCGATCAGCGGGGCGGTCGCGACGAGGCTCCCGAGCAAGATCGGGCGGCGACCGATGCGGTCGGCAGCGGGGCCAGCGAAGACCGTCCCGATCCCGCCCGCGAGGAGCATCAGCGCGAGCAGGTGGTTGCCGTGCGCCTTCGAGTGGCCGAGCGAGACCTCCCAGAGCGGGACGAACGTGATGAGCCCGAACCAGGCGAGGCTGCGGAAGGCGATGACGCCGAGGAGCAGCGCCATCGCGCCCCGGCGGTCACGGCCTTGCGCGTCGGCGCCGTCGCCCGGCCGTTCCGGGACGAACGATCCGAGGAATCGCGTGCCGACGACCAGCGCGCCCGCGATCGCGAGGCAAGGGAGGGCCAGCAGCAGCCCGCCGCGGGGGCCGAACGCGACCACGAGCGGCGTCGCGAGGATGGGCCCGAGCGCAAACCCGACGTTGCCGCCGACCGAGAACGCGGACATGCCGCTCGCACGCCGCCGTCCGCTCGCGTAGGCGGCGAACTTCGACCCTTCGGGGTGGTACGCCGCGACGCCGATCCCCGAGAGAACGACGAGCAGGAGGCAGCTCGAATAGCTTGGCGCGTCGGCGGCGAGCGCGATGCCGACTCCCGCTACCCCGACGCCGAGTGGCAGGAGCCAGATCGCTCCCCTCCGGTCCGACCAGAGGCCGAACAGCGGCTGCACGACCGACGACGAGACGGTCGACGCGAGCATCAGCGTGGCGGCGAGGGTGTACGTGAGCCCGAACCGGTCGACGAGGAACGGCAGCAGCGCCGGCAGCGCGCCGTTCGCGAAGTCGGTGCCGAGGTGGCCGCTCGCGAGCAGCGTCATCGCGCGCTTGTCGATGCCCGCCCTCACCCCGTCAGGCTACCGTCGCCGTTCCGGCCAGCGGGGACAGACCCCACCGGCCCAAAGGGACGGTCGGGGGACAGACCCCACCGCCCCGGAGGGACGATCCGGGGACAGACCCCACCGCCCCGAAGAGGCGGTGCTAGGCGGCCGGAGGGAGGTGCCGGTCGATCAGCGCGCGCGAGAGCTCGCGCTGCAACTGCGCCAGCTCGAGGCGGTTCCGCTCGAGGACGCCGTTCCGTGCGCCGCCGCGGCGAAGCTCCTGCCGCTCACGCACCAGCTCGTCGATCCGCCGAGCCAGCACCTCGACGGACGCCGCCGAAACAACGTCGGGCCGCACGTCGGGCTGACGATCGGGCCGCAGTGCCGAATCGTTCATGTCGAGCGGCGTATCGGCATCGCCCACGCCCGTCCCGATCACCGTTCCGGGTGACGCCCGCGAGAAAGCGGGTCGGATACCATCGCGCCCCGATGGAAGTCGAGATCAGCGTCGTCCCGCCCGGCGAGGTCGACGCCGAGGTGGTGGCCGTCGCAGTGCCGGCCGCGGATCCGACTCTCCCGCCGGCGTTGTCGCGAATCGACGAGCGCCTCGAGACGCGCCTGCGCGATCTCGTCGCCACCGGTGAGGCGCGCGGCGAGCTAGGCGAGGCGACGCTCGCGCCCGTCGACCGCTCGGGCGTGCCCACCCGAGTAGCGGCGGCCGGAATCGGCCCGCGCGAGCAGCTCGACGCGGACGCCATACGGACGGCCGCCGCCGCGGTCGCCCGCGCGGCCGCGCGGTTCGGCGGCACCATCGCCTGGGTTCTCGACCCCTCGCTGCCTCTCCCGGAGACGGAGCAGGCGCGCGCGGTCGTCGAGGGGATGCTGCTCGGCTCGTACGATCCCGGGCGCTGGAAGACGAACGGCGCGGCAGAGCGCCCGATCGAGCGGATCGCGCTGATCGCGGACGACGACCCAGCGGCCGTGGCCGAGATGGCCGAGCGCGCGGCTCGGATCGCGGCACGCGCGAACCGGGCCCGCGACCTCGCCAACGCGCCTCCGAACGAGCTGACGCCCGAACGGCTCGCCGCCAGAGCCGCCGAGATCGCCGCCGAGACCGAGCGCGTGACCGCCGACGCGCTGGGGCCGGAGCAGCTCGACGAGCTCGGCATGGGCGCCTTCGCCGCCGTCGCGCGCGCGAGCCACAACCCTCCGCGGCTGGTCGTCGTCCGCTACGAGCCGCCGGAGCCTGCCCGACCCGACCTCGTCCTCGGCTTCGTCGGCAAGGCGATCACCTTCGACAGCGGCGGAATCTCGCTCAAGCCGGCGCTGAGGATGCAGGACATGAAGGGGGACATGGCCGGGGGAGCCGCGGTCCTCGAAGGCCTGGCCGCGGTCGCCGAGCTCGGCCTGCCGGTCCGAGCGCTCGGCGTCGTCGGGGCGTGCGAGAACCTCGTCGGCGGGAACTCGTACCGGCCCGGCGACATCCTTCGCGCCGCGAACGGCAAGACGATCGAGGTCATCAACACCGACGCCGAGGGACGGCTCGTGCTCGCCGACGCGCTGTGGTACGCCCGTCGCGAGGGCGCGACGCACGTGCTCGACATCGCGACGCTAACGGGGGCGATGGAGCGCGCGCTCGGCGACCTCTACGGCGGCCTCTTCGCGAACGACGATGCGTGGCGCGACGAGGTGCTGGCGGCGTCGCGCCGAAGCGGCGACCACGCCTGGCCGTTCCCGCTCCACCGGCGCTACCGCCGCTACGTCGACTCGGCCTTCGCGGACATGAAGAACGCGTCCGACCTGAAGCAGGGGTCGCCGGCGCTCGCCGCGGAGTTCCTCCGCGAGTTCGCAGGCGACGGCCCCTGGGCGCACCTCGACATGTCCGGACCGGCCTTCCTCGAGCGGTCGCGAGGGGACTACCTGACACAGCAGGGCGGCACCGGGTACGGCGTTCGCCTGATCGTCGAGCTGGCGACGGCGCTCGCGAGTTGAACCTCGACCTGAGCGAGGAGCACGAGCTCGTCAGGCGCACCGTGCGCGAGTTCGCGACCGACCGCGTCGCGCCCGTGGCGGAGGAGCTCGACCGCGAGAGTCGCTTCCCGTACGAGCTGGTCGCCGAGCTCGCCGAGCTCGGCCTGATGGGGATGCCGATCCCCGAGGAGTACGGCGGCGCAGGCTCGGACACGCTCGCATACGCCATCGCGATCGAGGAGCTGACCCGCGTCGACTCGTCCGTCGCGATCACGGTCGCCGCGCACACGTCCCTCGGGACGATGCCGATCTTCCTGTTCGGTAGCGACGCCCAGAAGCGGGAATGGCTTCCACAGCTCGCTTCGGGCGAGCGGCTGGCTGCGTTCGGGCTGACCGAGCCGGACGCAGGCTCCGACGCCGGCGCGACCCGCACACGCGCCGAGCTGCGCGACGGCTCCTGGATCGTGAACGGATCGAAGATCTTCATCACCAACGCGGGCACGGACATCACGGCGTGCGTGACGATCACGGCCCTGACGGGTGAGGACGAGATCTCGAACCTGATCGTCCCGAACGGGACGCCCGGCTACGAGATCTCGGCGCCGATGCACAAGCTCGGCTGGCGGGCGTCCGACACGCGCGAGCTGTCCTTTCGCGACTGCGCCGTGCCGGAGAAAAACCTGATCGGCCCGCGCGGCGAGGGGTTCCGGCAGTTCCTCGAGATCCTCGACGGCGGCCGGATCTCGGTCGCGGCGATGGGCGTCGGGCTCGCGCAGGGCGCGTACGACCTCGCGTTCGCGTACGCGCGCGAGCGCCAGCAGTTCGGTCGGGCGATCGCGAGCTTCCAGGCGATCCAGTTCCGGCTCGCAGACATGGCCACCGAGATCGAGGCTGGACGGGCCCTCGTCTACAAGGCCGCGTGGCTGAAGGACGCGGGCCGCCCGTTCGCGAAGGAGGCGGCGATGGCGAAGCTGTACACGGGCGAGCTCTCACACCGCGTCGCGAACTGGGCCCTCCAGATCCACGGCGGCTACGGCTACATGGACGAGTCCGCGATCTCGCGCTTCTATCGCGACCAGAAGATCCTCGAGATCGGCGAGGGCACGAACGAGGTCCAGCGAATGGTGATCGCGCGGCACCTCGGCCTTTGAGGGGGCGCTTCCGACTGAGTACGAATCGGCGCGGTCTTGGCACAGACTTCCACGCCGCCTGCCGATAGCCTGACCTCAGGGGTTCCGGGGGACCCCTTGGGGGACGTTGGGGAGCGCGCGCTCAACCGGCGCGCGAAGGCGGACGGATCTGGATCGGGACGTCGTAGCGCGAGTAGCGGTCACGCATGAAGTGCGCGGCGGCGACCATCCGTACCTCGGCGGGCCGGAACGTCCGCCGGTCGGCCCGGACCGTGAACCACGCGGGGATCGCCGGGTCGAGGAACGTGACCGTGAACGCGCGTCGATCGGCCGCGACGAGTCGCGCGTCGCGAACCGCCGTCCATGTCGGCGCAGGGAGACGCAGCGGGGTCTGCGACGACCGCACCCATTGCTCTCGCGTACTCGCACGATCCCAGCGACGCCCGCCGATCACCACCGCTTGCGCACCCCCGGCGATCCGATACGTGAGCCGGTTCGGCGCCGCGACCGCGAACCGTGCTTGGATCGCGTGCGTCGGGCTCGAAGCCAGCCGCTCGTCGATCACGAGCGAGCGAGCACGGCGGATCGCGCTATCCATGCGATGCACGAGCGCGGCCGCCGGCAGCGTCCGCTCCGGGAGCTCGAACGGAACCGGACGGCCGGCCACGAGGACGACGACTCGCCGCGCCGCGCTCGGAAGCGACGCCTCGTAGCAGCCCGCCCTACACGGCGTCGCCTCCACGCGCCGGCCGCCTCCCTGGACCGAGACGCGGCGACCCGACGCGCCGCTGCCGTCGGGACCGAGAAGCGTCACGGTCAGCGCGAGCCGTCGACCCAAGGCCGGCCGCGCGCTCAGCGCGACGCCGAGCCTGCCGCTCTCGCGCGCGAGGACAAGGCCGCCCCTCGGAGGAAGCCGGACGCCGGCGGTCGCCTTCGGAGCCGGGACGGTGGCGGACGACGGCTGGCCCGGATGGCTCCGCAACGCGAGCGCGAGGAGCGGAAGCGACGCGGCGAGCGCCGCGATTACCGCGAAAGGCAAAACTGCGCGGCTGCGACGGGTCACGACGGTCATTGTGCTGTCCTTCGCGTTCGCGGCCACGCCGGTTGTGTCCCGTCGCGAGCCAGGCGCTAATAGCCGGCGTCGCGCCTCGCTTTGGCGAATCTGGGTCCGCGGCCAAGAAAGCCTCCCATGCGCGCGCGTCGGACCGATTAGCTGCCTCCGCCTCGTCGAATTGTCCAAGCGCGGTCTCCTCGTCGAGCGCCCCCGTCCACGACTGCCCGCCTGCTTCGCAGCGATTCGACGCAGGGCGTCGAGCGTGCGTGTTGCGCCGCCACCGAGCATCGAGAGGACGGCGAACGCCACGAGGTACGGGTTCCGCCGGCCCGGGCCGCGGATGAGCATCCCGACGGCGAGGATCGCCGCAGCGACGACGACGCAACCCGCCCACAGCGCGACCGCGTCGTACGAGGTCGACCGCCACTGCAACCCGGCCAAGCCGACAACGAACAGGGGCAACCAGCGGAGAATGGCGACAAAGGCGATCGCCGGTCGGGGTCGCCGCTCTTCGCGCTTCGGGGCGGGCGTTCAAGGTGCAGCGCCGCTGCCGTCGCCGTGCCCGCGGCGATGCGCATGAACGCGAGACCGCAGCGAAGGCAATAGCGATGCTCGACCGTGCGCTCGTACCGCGCGGGCGCGATGCCGTTCGGAAGGTTCGTCTTCTTCGGCAGCTCGGCCGTTGCGCCGAACCAGGGTGCTCGCCGAGCAACGAGCGCGCCGCACCGGGCGCACGACGTGCCGACGAGGCGCGCGGAAGGGCCCTGGCCTCAGCGGTAGGTCCAGCCCTCGTGGTAGTAGCGCGGGTCGCCGACGAGCTCGGCGAGCGCAACCGCCCTCGCGCGCCCCCCCGATTCCGTCCTGCAGCGAGACCAGCGCAATCGGCACGCCGACCACTGCCACTGCGAGGACGACGCTGTGCGTCGCAACTCCGGCTGCGACCGCCGCCGAAGCGGCGAGCAGCGCCGTGACGAGCAGGCGTTTCCACCTGACGACGAAGACGGCGACGCCAGGAGCCACGTGCAACAGACGGGCGAGCGCGCGACGATCTTCCGGCTCGGAAGTGCTCGTCCCACTTCAGGAATACAAGCGGCACACGGTGCTAACGTCCGCTCGCTGTGCTCTTCCGCCAGTTCGTCGACGACGATCT
>DASUZD010000317.1:0-13890 GCA_036377055.1 Gaiellaceae bacterium
CTCGCCGAGGCGGCCGGGGCACCGGTCTACATGGCTCGCGAGGAGGCGCCCGTCCTCGTTTCGCCGGACGATTTCTACGGCGCGCTCGGAATCCGGATCCGGCCCTACACGCCGGACGAGCTGCTCGACGGCGGAGAGCGCTTCGAGCTCGCGGCGATCGAGTTCGAGACGCTGAAGGTTCCGGGCCACTCTCCCGCGCATCTCGCGTACCTCGCCGACGGCTGCCTCTTCTCCGGCGACGTCCTGTTCGCCGGCGGCGTCGGTCGCGTCGACCTGCCCGGCGGCGACTGGGACACGCTAGTCGACTCGATCCGACGGCTGACCGAGACGCTCCCGCTCGAGACGGTCGTCTACCCCGGCCATGGCCCGCGCACGACCCTCGGCGCGGAGCTCGCTCGCAACCCGTTCCTCGCCGAGCTGCGCGCCTCGTGACCCGAATCGAGGCGCCCCGGGGAACCCACGACATCCTCCCCGCCGACCAGCCCATGTGGCAGCGGATCGCGGGGGAGGCCGAGCGGCTCTGCGCGCTTTACGGCTATCGCCGGATCCAGACACCGGGCTTCGAGCACACGGAGCTGTTCGAGCGGACGTCCGGGGCCGGTTCGGACATCGTCCAGAAGGAGATGTACACGTTCCCGGACCGGAGCGGCCGCTCGCTCACGCTGCGGCCGGAGGGGACCGCGCCGATCGTCCGGGCGTACCTCGAGCACGGCCTCCACCGCGAGCCGCAGCCGCAGAAGCTCTACACGATCGCGCCGATGTACCGTTATGCGGCGCCGCAGCGGGGTCGCTACCGCGAGCACTGGCAGCTCTCGGTCGAGGCGATCGGCTCCGCGGACCCCGCGATCGACGCCGAGATCATCCAGCTCTACCGCGAGCTGCTGGCTCGCCTGGGCGTCACGCAGTGGGAGCTCCGCCTCAACTCGATCGGCGACCAGCGGTGCCGCCCCGCGTACCTGGAGCGCCTGAACGAGTGGCTCGACGCGCACGCCGACGTGCTCGACGAAGAGGCGCGCCAGAAGCGCGCGACGAGCCCGCTCCGCGTGTTCGACGTGAAGAACGAGCGGGTGCTCGCGGCGCTCGAGGACGCGCCCAAGATCGGCGAATCCCTCTGTGACGAGTGCCGAACGCACTTCGCCGAGGTTCGCCGGCACCTCGACGCGTACGGGATCCCGCACACCCTCACGCCGACGCTCGTGCGCGGCCTCGACTACTACACGCGGACGGCGTGGGAGTACCAGGGGCCGGAGGAGGGCGCGCAGAGCGTCCTGTCCGGCGGCGGCCGCTACGACGGTCTCGCGGAGGAGATCGGCGGCCCGCCGACGCCGGGGATCGGCTTCGGAGCCGGAATCGAGCGCCTGATCCTGGCCCTCGAGCAGGAGGGAATCTCGGCCGACCAGCCGCCGGTCGACGTCTTCCTGGTCACGGACGGAGACAGGCCGCTCGAGCTGCTCGCCGAGCTCCGCCGTCGCGGCCTCAGCGCGGACCTGGACTACGCCGGCCGGTCGACGAAGGGCCAGCTCACGCAGGCGCAGCGGCTCGGCGCGCGCGCCACCGTCGTGCTCGAGGGCGACCGCGCGACGATCCGTCGGCGGGGCGAGAGCGACACGACGGTTCCGGTCACGGAGCTGGTGGATAGGTTGACCCGATGAGCTGGCGCGATCTCGGCAGCGGCGAGGTCCGGCCGGAACACGTCGGCCGGCGGCTTCAGCTGGCCGGCTGGGCCGCGCGCAGGCGCGACCACGGCGGGCTCGTCTTCGTCGACCTCCGCGACGAGACGGGTCTCTGCCAGCTGGTCGTGAACCCCGAGCGCGCTGCCGACGCCGTTCGCGCGGCGCATGAGGTGCGGAACGAGTTCGTCCTGCGAGCCGAGGGAGAGGTGGTCCGGCGCGCGCCGGAGGCGGTGAACCCGAACCTGCCGACGGGCGAGGTCGAGGTCCAGGTCGACCGGCTCGAGATCGTCTCGCGGTCGACGCCGCTGCCGTTCCAGCTGGACGAGGAAGGCGTGGACGAGACGTTGCGCATTCGCTACCGCTGGCTCGACCTCCGCCGGGAGAAGATGCAACGAAACGTCCGCACGCGGGCGCAGATGGTCTCGATCATCCGCGACGAGATGGAGGCGGCCGGCTTCGTCGACGTCGAGACGCCGATCATGGCCAAGCCGACGCCGGAGGGCGCGCGCGACTTCCTCGTCCCGACGCGGCTCCAGCCGGGCCGGTTCTTCGCGCTACCGCAGTCGCCGCAGATCTACAAGCAGCTGCTCGTCATCGCCGGGTTCGAGCGCTACTACCAGATCGCGCGCTGCTTCCGGGACGAGGACCTCCGCGCCGACCGGCTCCAGGAGCTGACCCAGCTCGACGTCGAGCTCGCCTTCCCCGACCAGGAGGAGCTGTTCGCGCTGATCGAGCGGATCGTCGCGCGGATCTGGCGCGAGCTCCTAGGCGTCGAGCTCGAGACGCCGTTCGCGCGCATGAGCTGGCAGGAGACGGCGCTCCGCTTCGGCACCGACAAGCCCGACCTGCGCTTCGGCCTCGAGATCCAGGACGCGACCGAGCTCACGCGCGGCTCCGAGTTCGGCGTCTTCGCGAACGCGCCCGCCGTGCGCTATCTCCGTGTCCCGCGGGAGCTCTCGCGCGGCGACGTCCAGAAGCTCGAGGACATGGCCAAGCCCTGGGGGGCGAAGGGCCTCGCGTACGTCGTCTTCCGCAGCGACGGCGAGGTCTCGTCGCCGATCGCGAAGTTCCTGTCGGAGGAGGAGCTGACGGCGCTGCGCGAGCCCGGCACGACCGCGCTCTTCGTCGCAGACGATCCACGGATCGTCTCGAAGGTGCTCGGCCTGCTCCGCCTCCATCTCGGCCGCGAGCTCGACCTGATCGACCGCGACGCGTGGAAGTTCCTCTGGGTCACGCCGATGCCGTTGCTCGAGTGGGACGAGGACGAGGGCCGCTACACCGCGTCGCACCACCCGTTCACGCGACCGACCGAGGAGAGCCTTCCGCTCCTCGACAGCGATCCAGGCGCGGCGAGCGCGATCGCGTACGACCTCGTCGGGAACGGGATCGAGCTCGCCGGGGGCTCGTTCAGGATCCACGAACCGGACCTCCAGGCGCGGATGTTCGACTTCCTCGGGATCTCGCCGGAGGAGCAGCGCGCGAAGTTCGGGTTCCTGCTCGCCGCGCTCGCGATGGGCGCGCCGCCGCACGGCGGGATCGCGTCGGGAATCGACCGGCTCCTGATGGCGCTCCTCGACGAGCCGTCGATCCGCGACACGCTCGCGTTTCCGAAGAACCAGGCCGGCGTCGACCCGATGAGCGGCGCGCCGACTCCGGTCGCCGAGGAGCAGCTGGAGGAGCTGGGAATCCGCGTCGTCGCCGAGCCGGGGTGACCGAGGTCGTGTCGACCGATGGCATCGTCATACTCGGGCTCCGATGGCGACCCAGGCTCCGAACCTCGCGCACCCGGCGCTGACCTCGCTCCCGCAGTTCGAGGATCTGCCGCACGCGGCCGACGGGTACGACCCCGAGCGAGTGCGGGAGGCGTTCGAGGCCTTCCGCCGCCACGCGGCTCAGCTTCAGGCGCAGCTCCGGGTGATGCAGGCGGCGGGCCGGACGGCGGAGGTCGAGCCCACCGGGCACGCCGTTCGCATGGATTCACTCCATCTGATCCGCGCCGCGGCCGAGTTCGCGGACACGCTCGAGCGCGACGCGCAGACGGCGTCGGCCGCGCAGCTCGCGCGGACGGAGGAGGAGGTCCGGCGCCGCCAGCGCGAGCTGCAGGCGCGCGAGACAGAGGTCGACCGGTACCGCAACGATAGCGAGCGGCAGCGGGCCGAGATCCTCGGCGCCGCGAACAAGGAGGCGCGGGAGCTTCTCGCGCGCTCGAACGCCGAGGCCTCGCAGGAGCTTCGCGAGGCGGAGGCGCGCGGCGCGCGGCTGCTCGAGCAGGCGCGCCACCAGGCGACCGAGCTGACGAACAGCGCACGCGCCGAGGTCGAGCAGACGCTCGAGTGGGCCCGCGCGCAGGCGGCGACCGTGCTCGCGCGCGCACAGCACGGCGCCGAGCAGCTCCTCGGCTCGGCGGGGCTTGGCGAGGACGCCGTCGGAAAGGTCGCCGAGGCGATCTTGCGCGCGGCGCAGCAGGAGGCCGAGGCGACGCGCCCTCCGGGCATGACGGCGCCGGTCGTTCCGCCTTCCGCGCCGATTGCCACGGCGCTCGAGCCGGAAGAGGAGGACGAGGAGCCTGCGCTGGCCGAGCCGCCGCTGGCCGCCGCTCCCGCGCAGGAGGATGCCGAGGAGCCGCCGGACGACCCGACCGGATAGCCGGTCCGGGCGGCGCGTCTTCGGGCCGCGCTTCTTGCTCGGCGGCGCCCTAGTCGTCGGGGCCGCCGTCGCGGGCGTCTTCGCCGACCTCTCGACGGTCTGGGCGGTCGGGCTGGTGTTGGGGACCTTGCTCGTCGTGACGGTCGTCGAGTGGTCGCTCGCGTGGACGCCGACGGGGCCGGGCGCGGCGCGGGTCGAAGTTCGTGGCTCAGAGCCACAAACTCGGCTGCTCGACTCGGCCGCCACGCCGCAGCCCGAGCCGGAGCCCGAGGCCAAGCGCGATTACGAGCGTGTACCGGAGCGCGAGCCGCAGCCCCAACCCGTAAGTGGCTCAGAGCCACAAGCGCCGGAACCCGCGCCGCGGCCGGAGCCGGAACCCGAGCCGGAGCCGGAGCTTCCGCCCGCCGCCACCGCCCCGCCGCCCGCGCACGCGCTCGACGGGCCGCGCGAGTGGAACGTCTGGGACCTCGAGCGGATCGCGCGCGCCCGCGGCCGCGCCGACATCGCGCGCGCCGAAGAGCGATCCTTCCTCCTCATGTACCTCCGCGCGTTCGCCGAGCCCGACGGGCAGCTCCCCGACGACTTCGACGCGCTCGTCCGCGACTCGTTCGGCGACCTCCTCGTCGCGGCGCGGCCGTGAGCGCCGGTGCGGCGAAGCGGACGATGGCGCTCGCGGGCGTCGCGCTGCTCGTCGCGCTCGTCTCGCTCGCATTGAGCTCGCCGCGCGGGCACCACGCCAAGCACGCACTCCCGCAGCCCGCGGCCAACTGGTACTCGGCCCTTGCGGCCCCGTACAACCCGGCGCGCTCCCGCACCCGGACGGCCTGCGGCCAGCGGCTCAACGCCAAGACGCTCGGCGTCGCGCACCCCGTGCTCCCGTGCGGCGTCAAGCTCTACATCTCGTACCGCGGGACGAGGGTCCTGACGCAGGTGATCGACCGCGGCCTCGCCGCACCCGGCCGCGAGTTCTACGTCACAAAGGCGCTCGCCGACCGCATCGGCCTCCACGGCACGCGGTCGCTTCGCTGGACCTACGCGCGCTGACGGCCGCTAAGCGCGCAGACTCGGCGGCGCCGACCATCAGGACGTGTGGGCTCTGCCCGCGCGTCCGTCTGAAACGACCGGTCGATCCGGTCGAAGGCATCACCTCCGGCCGTGAGCACTACACTCCGATGTGCCCGACCCTGTTCGTGGTCTCGCGCTTTACGTTTGAACCAACACCGACGTAAAGGGAGCCTGCGTCCGGATAGGTGCTCATCCCACCGCGTCCGGCAAGGCACCCCCCTGGCAAGTCCAGGTTCTCACGGCGCGAGGACATCGGCAGCGGTGGGGCTTTTCTCTATCTACGGCTAGCCTGCACAGGTGATCGAGGTCGTCGGAGACTCGTCGCGGGACGGCGAGTGGGCGCTGGTCCGCCTCGCCGTGGCCGGCGACCGCATCGTCGAAGCCGACGCGCCGGGGCTCGCGCGGCCGCTCGAAGGGCTGACCCTGCTCGAGGCGGCGGCAGTCGGCGGCGAGACGCTTGCCGTCGACGCGCTCGCGAACGCTATCGGGCCGATCCTCCGCGCGTCTCCCCGTGCCGGCCGCGCGGCGGTGGCGATGAGCGGGGGCGTCGACAGCGCGGTCGCGCTCCTGCGGGCCGCGCCGGAGGCGATCGGGGTGACGCTTCGGCTCTGGCTCGATCCCGAGGGGCCGGACGTGGAGCGTGCGTGCTGCTCGCCCGAAGCCGTGATCGCGGCGCGCGAGACGTGCCACGCGCTCGGGCTCCCGCACGTCACGCTCGACCTACGCGAGGAGTTCCGGGACGCGGTCGTCGGGCCGTTCGTCCGGTCGTTCGGCCGCGGCGAGACGCCGAACCCGTGCATCCGCTGCAACGGCGCGTTCAGGTTCGCCGAGCTACTCGCGTTCGCGCAGCGCGCGGGCGCCTCCCGACTCGTGACCGGCCACTACGCGCGGATCGTGCGCAGGGACGGCCGGCTGCTCCTCGCGCGGGCGGCCGACGAGGCGAAGGACCAGTCGTACATGCTCGCGGGTCTCGATCCGAGCGTGCTGGAGCGGATCGAGTTCCCGCTTGGCGAGACGCGGAAGGAGGAGACGCGAGCCGAGGCCGCCGCGGCCGGGCTTGCCGCCGCGGCGCGCGCGGAGAGCCAGGAGGCGTGCTTCCTCGCGGGCGGCGACTACCGCGCTTTCCTCGAGCGCCACGGCCTCGGCGCCGCCGAGGGCGCAGTCGTCGACGAGAGCGGGACGGAGCTCGGCCGCCATGCCGGCTTCTGGCGCTTCACCCCCGGCCAGCGCCGCGGCCTCGGCGTCGCCACAGGCGCCCCGGTCTACGCCTTGCGGACCGATCCGCAGACGAACACGGTCGTGGTGGGGCCGCGCGAGTCGCTCGCGCGGCGAACGGTCGAGGTACGCGGACGGCTCTTCGTGCCCGTCGAGCGCGCCGAGGCGAAGCTTCGCTACCGCTCTCCGGCCGTCGCGGCCCGCGTGGAGCCGACGTCGGAGGGGTTCCGGCTGGAGCTGGAGTCGGCGGCGTACGGCGTCGCGACCGGTCAGGCGGCCGTCCTGTACGACCGTGACGCCGTCGTCGGATCGGGCCTGATCGAGGACTCCCACTAACATCGAGTCGTGGGCGACGACGAGATCACGCTGACGTTGCCCGCGGAGCGCGGGTTCTACCGCGTCGCGCACCTCGTCCTCGGAGGGCTCGCGGCCCGCCTCAACCTGACCTTCGAGCACCTCGAAGACCTCCAGATCGCGCTCGACGAGCTGCTCGACAGCCGTAGCCACGACGGCGACATCACCGTTACGGTCTCCGTGCGCTCCAATGCGATTGAGGCGACCGTCGGGCCGTTCCCCGGCGAGCGGGTGCGGCGCGAGCTCGCCCGCGAAAGCGATGACGTCGGCCTCCGCCGCGTCCTCGACACGGTGGTCGACCGCGTGGAGATCCGTGACGGCGAGGGCGGCGACTGGGTCACGCTGACGAAGCAGGTGGAGCCGCCGGAGGGACCGGCCTGATGCCGCTGGAGAAAAACGATAAGGCCCTCCTTCGCGCGTATCACGAGCACGGCGACCTCGCCGCGCGCGAGCAGCTGATCGAGCAGTACATGTCCCTCGTGCGCTCGCTCGCCCGCCGCTACTCGTACCGCGGCGAGCAGCTCGAGGACCTCGTCCAGATCGGCGCGATCGGCCTGATCAAGGCGATCGACCGCTTCGACCTCGACCGCGGCGTCGAGCTCACGACGTACGCGACGCCGAACATCATCGGCGAGATCAAGCGCCACTTCCGAGACAAGGGCTGGTCCGTCCGCGTCCCGCGCGGGCTCCAGGAGCTGAACGTCCAGCTCTCGCGGCTGATCGAGCAGCTGACCGTGCAGCTCGGGCGCTCGCCGACGATCAGCGAGCTCGCGAAGGCGGCCGGCGTCCAGGAGGAGGAGGTGCTGGAGGCGCTGGAGAGCGGCCGCGCGTACAGCTCGCTCTCGCTCTCGTCTGGCGGCGGCCAGGACGAGGACGGCGAGCTCGACCCGCTCGAGTCGATCGGCACGGAGGAGCACCAGTACGAGGTCTCCGAGGACCGGGCCGTGCTCGCGCCAGGCTTCCGCGTCCTCGACGACCGTGAGCGGAAGATCCTCCACCTGCGCTTCTTCAAGGGTCTTACGCAGTCGCAGATCGCCCAGCAGGTCGGAATCTCGCAGATGCATGTCTCGCGTCTGATCCGGCGCTCGCTCGAGAAGATCCGCGAGGAGATCGCCGCCGAGGAGGAGCAAGAAGCGAAGGCGGGATAGGCGTACGGGCCGTGTCCGGGCGCCGCGAAGGGACATTGTCCCCTCGCCTGTTGAGAGCATGGCCGAAATCGCGATGGACGTTCGGCCGAGGCGGCTTCCCGCGCGGGCCACTTGTCTCGCCGGGACGTGTCCGGGGGCCTGACCCCGGGTCAGTGGCGCTTCTGGCCACGGCTACGGCGGGTGACTGGCACGGCGGGGGTCGCACCTAGAATCACGGGATGCGGACCTCGGCTGAGCTTCGCGAAGGGTTCCTCTCCTACTTCGAGTCGAAGGGGCATCTACGCGTGCCCTCGGCGCCGCTCGTTCCGCGCGCGGACGACCACACGACGCTGCTCACGACCGCCGGCATGCAGCCGCAGATGCCGTACTTCCTCGGCCGCGAGCCGCCGCCGGCGCCGCTGACGACGACCGCACAGAAGTGCTTCCGCACCGTCGACATCGACGAGGTCGGGCTCGACACCTATCACCTGACCTTCTTCGAGATGATGGGCAACTTCTCGTTCGGGCAGTACTTCAAGCCGGGCGCGATCGAGTTCGCGACCGAGTTCGTCCGCCACCACCTGAAGCTCGACTGGGACCGGATCTGGGTCAGCGTCCACGCCGGCGACCCTGACCTCGACCTCGGCCCCGACCAGGTCGCGATCGACCTCTGGAAGCAGATCGGGATGCCGCCGGAGCGGATCGTGCCGCTGCCGTCCTCGGAGAACTTCTGGTCGGTCGGCGGCCCGGGGCCGTGCGGCCCCGACTCGGAGCTCTACTACGACTGGGGCGAGGAGGTCGGCTGTGCCGCCGCCGACTGCCTGCCCGGGTGCACGCGCTGCGAGCGCTTCCTCGAGTTCTGGAACCTCGTGTTCATGGAGTACGAGCTCCACCCGGACGGGACGCTGACACCGCTGCCGAAGCAGAACATCGACACCGGCCTGGGTCTCGAGCGGACGGCGCGGATCCTCCAGGACGTCCCGTCCGTCTACGACACCGACGGCTACACGCGGATCATGGACTGGATCCGGACGAGCGCGCCCGAGCTCGACGACGGCGCCGACTCGACGAAAGCGCTCCGCGTGCTCGCCGACCACGGACGCGGGATGACGTTCATCGCCGCCGAGGGCGTCGCGCCCTCGAACGAGGGGCGCGGCTACGTCCTGCGACGGATCATCCGGCGCGCCGCGCAGCACGGCCTCCGGATCGGCATGGAGGCGCCGTTCCTCGCCGAGCTCGCCGACGCGGTGATCGAGCAGATGGGCGACGCGTACCCCGAGCTCGTCGACCACCGAAACGAGATCCATCGAACGCTGTCCGCTGAGGAGGAACGCTTCGCCGAGACGCTCGAACGCGGCATGAAAGTCTTCGAGGAGGCCGCCTCGCGCGGCGGCGACATCGGCGGCGACGACGCGTTCAAGCTCGCCGCGACGTACGGCTTCCCGATCGAGCTCACGGTCGAGCTGGCACGCGAGCGCGGCCTCGGCGTGAACGAGGAGGAATTCACGCGGCTGATGGAGGACCACCGCGAGATCTCGCGCCGGACGAGCGCTGTCGCGGTCGACCCGCAGCTGGCCGCGAGCGCGGCGCCGACGGAGTTCGTGGGCTACGACAGGACCGAGGTCCTGACGGCGATCGTGGCGTACGCCGACCTCGACGACGACCTCTTCCAGGCGAAGCTCGAGCGCTCGCCGTTCTATCCCGCCGGCGGCGGCCAGGTCTCGGACGTGGGGTTCATCGAGAACGAGGCGACGGGCGCGCAGGCCGAGCTCGTCGAAGCGATCCGGCTCGAGCACGACCAGATGCTCGTCTTCCGCGGCTCCGGCTTCGCGAAAGGCGACCGCGTCCGAGCCGTCGTGCCGTGGAACGTGCGCTTCCCCACGATGGCGAACCACACGGCGACGCACCTCCTGCACAAGGCGCTGCGGGACGTGCTCGGCGACCACGTGCGGCAGGCCGGCTCAGCCGTCCGGCCGGACAAGCTGCGGTTCGACTTCACGCACCCGCAGGCGCTGGCGCCCGAGGAGCGCGACGAGATCGAGCGCCGCGTGAACGACAAGGTGTTCGAGAACCTCCCGGTACGCGTCTTCGAGACACCGATCGAGGAGGCGCGCCGGCTCGGGGCGATCATGCTCTTCGGCGAGAAGTACGGCGACGTCGTCCGCCTCGTCGAGATCGACGACTACTCGAGGGAGCTGTGCGGCGGCACGCACGTCCGCTCGACGGCGGAGATCGGCCCGTTCGTCGTGCTCAGCGAAGGTTCGGTCGGTGCGGGCGCGCGTCGGATCGAGGCCGTGACCGCGGGCGAGGCCTACGCGCTCCTGCACGCGCGGGCGCGCGAGGCCGAGGAACTGCGGGCCGAGGTCGAGCGCATGCGTCGGGAGGCGAAGCGGAAGCCGGCTGCCGAGGCGGCGCGCGGTCCCGACGTCGAGATCCGGAGGAACGACGGCGTCGTCGTCGCGCGCGTGGAGGCGCTCAAGGGCGGCGAGCTCCGCGACCTCTCCGACCAGCTGCGCCAGCGTGAGCAGGCTCTCGCCGTGCTGCTCGGCTCGTCGGCGGACGAGCGCGCGTTCCTCGTCGTGAACCTCGACAAGTCCCTTCCGGAGCGCGGCATCGACGCGGCGGCGGTCGTCCGCGAGGTCGCGCCGATCATCGGCGGCGGTGGCGGCGGGCGCGCGACGCTCGCCGAGGCCGGAGGAAAAGACCCGCAAAAGCTAGGAGACGCGCTCGAGACGGCGGAACGCCTTATCCTCACCGCCCTCGCGTGAAGGTGCTCGCCCTCGACTACGGGTCCGCGCGGACCGGCGTGGCCGTCTCGGACCCGACCGGGACCGTCGCGCGCCCCGTCGGCGTCGTCGAGCGGGCGGCGACGGAGGCCGGGCTCGCGCGGCTCGCCGAGCTCGTCCGCGCCGAGGCGGCGGAGCGGGTCGTCGTCGGGCTCCCGCTGACCCTCCGCGGCGAGCGCGGCGAGCAAGCGATCGAGACCGAGCGGTTCGTCGAGGCGCTGCGGGCCGCGGTCGACGTCCCCGTCGAGAGCTTCGACGAGCGCTTCACGACCACGCTGGCCGGCCAGACCCCGTCGCGCGCGGCAGAGGACGCACGGGCGGCCGCGCATCTCCTCACCAGCTATCTCACGTGGCGGAGCGGCAGGAAGACCTGATCGAGCCGCGGCCGCCGATCCGGCGCCACCGCGGCCCGACGCGCAGCCAGGTCATGGTCCGGCGCGTGGTCGCGTTCGTCTTCGTCGCAGGCGTGCTGGGCGCGCTGGCGTGGGGCGGAGTCGTCGCGGTCGACAAGGTCAGGAACCACGTGTCGGCGCCGGCGACGACCTTCACGCCCCCGCCACCGCCGAAGCCCTTCCGGATCGTCTTCCCCGAAGGGTTCACACGCGCGCAGATGGCGCAACGGATCACGTCCGTCGACAAGATCGCCCGGCGGGAGCGCGGCGTCCGGCCGCTGCTGAACGCGAAGCAGTATCTCGCGCTGACGGCGCGCTCTCGCTTCCCGGCGAAGTTCGGGGGCGCCCGCAGGGCGCGGTCGCTCGAGGGCTTCCTCTTTCCGGCGACGTACGACTTCCTGCGCAAGACGACCACGAAGCAGCTCGTCGCGCAGCAGCTGAAGGCGTTCAGGCGGAACTGGGGTCGGGTCGATCTCCGCTACGCGCGGTCGAAGAACCTGACGCCGTACGACGTGCTGATCATCGCGTCGATGGTCGAGCGGGAGGCGCTGGCGCCCGACGAGCGGCCGAAGATCGCGGCCGTGATCTACAACCGGCTGCACGCGCGGATGCCGCTCGGGATCGACGCCACGATCCGCTACGCGCTGAACGTCCCGGGCACCGAGCCGCTGCACGAGTCGCAGCTCAACGACCCGACCCCGTACAACACACGGATCCACGCCGGCCTGCCGCCGGGGCCGATCGCGAATCCGGGGCTGGCGTCGATGCAGGCGGCCGCCCACCCGACGCGCGCGAACTGGCTCTACTTCGTCCGCAAGCCGGACAAGGTGCACCACTTCTTCACGGCGAGCTACACGGAGTTCCAGAACTACGCGAACGCTCACGGCTATTAGAAGCAGCGCGAAACGGGGGCCCCGAAGCCCCCGCCTTGCGATCGAGCCTAGTCGGGAGCGGCGCACAGGTGTGGGATGGGACCGTGCCGAGATCGTGACGTTCCCTCCGCAGCCGGCGCTGTCCGGAACCGCCGAGAGCGCCGGAGCCTCCGGATGACGACGATCGGCGGCGCGACGCGCCTCGTCGCGCTGCTCGGACAGCCGGTGGCGGGCTCGCTCTCGCCGCGGATGCAAAACGCGGCCTTCGCTGCGCGCGGGCTCGACTGGGCGTACGTGGCGCTCGACGTCGCGCCGCGCGACCTCGCCGACGTCGTCCGCGGGATCGCCGCCGCCGGGTTCGCGGGTGCGAACGTGACCATGCCGCACAAAGGCGCCGCGGCTGAGCTGTGCGACGCGCTGGACGAGCTCTCGCGCGCGGCCGGAGCCGTCAACACGCTCGTCCTCGCCGACGGCCGGATCTCGGGCTTCAACACCGACGGCCCGGCAGTCGTCTCGGCCGTCGACGCGGCCGGCAAGCGCGCGCTCGTCCTAGGCCGCGGCGGCGCGGGGCGGGTCGTGGCCGCGGCGCTCGACAGCGCGGGCGCGCAGACGAGGCTCGTCGGGCGCAGCGACGCCGACTGGCCGCCGGACGGCGCCGAGGCCGACATCCTCGTGAACGCGACGCCGGTCCGGGACGAGCTCCTCGTCGAGCCGCGCCCCGGCCAGCAGGTCGTCGACCTCGCCTACGCCGCCGGAGCGGGCCCGACGGCCCTCGTCAGCGCCGCCCGCGCCGCCGGCTGCCCGACCGTCGACGGCGCCGAGATCCTCGTCCGCCAGGGCGCTGCCTCGTTCGAGCTGTGGACAGGTCTCCCCGGGCCGGTGGAGGTCATGCGCGCCGCCGTTTTTCCGTAGAACGGAGCTGTATCTTGAGCCACATGCGCCGTCTCGTCGCGCCCGCGCCCGCGCTCGCGCTCGCGGTCCTGCTCCTCGCCGGCTGCGGGGGCGGCGGCGCGAAGAAGCAGGCGGCAGGCCCTGCGAAGGCCGGCCCGGGCGCGCAGCTCTTCACGAGCAGCGGCTGCGGCACATGCCACACGCTCGCCGACGCCGGCACGCACGGAAAGGTCGGCCCGAACCTCGACCAGCTCCAACCCACGTACGCGGTCGTGCAGCGCCAGGTGCGCGACGGCGGCGGCGGGATGCCGCCCTTTGCCGGGAAGCTGAGCGCCGGGGAGATCCGCAACCTCGCGGCCTACGTCTCCGGCGTGACTGCCGCGAGCGCCGCGAAGAAGCTGTCGGTCGCGGCGGCGTTCAAGCCCGACGACACGAAGCTCGCCGACTGCAGGCTCGACGCGACCTGCTTCCAGCAGGCGTTCGCGAACCTCGCGTACCGCAACGGTCCGAAGGCGGCGCTGGCGACGTTCGTCCGCGAGATGAGGACGAATCGTTACGTCGAGGAGAACTGCCACCGGATCGCGCACGCGATCGGGGCGGGCGCGCTCACCCGCTTCCATGGCAACGTCGGCGAGGCGTTCGCGAAGGGCTCGTCCGCGTGCTGGTCGGGCTATTACCACGGGATCCTCGAGCGCGCGTTCCAGGGCGTCCCCGACGACCGGATCGGCGCCGTCGCGCGCCGGCTCTGCGCGTCGCAGTCGATCCGCCGGACCGCGTTCATCGCGTACCAGTGCGTCCACGGCCTCGGGCACGGGCTGATGATCTACACCGGCTATGACCTGCCGCTCGCGCTGAAGATATGCGACCGG
>DASUZD010000318.1:0-2736 GCA_036377055.1 Gaiellaceae bacterium
GCCGGCGCGTAGCGCTCGACGGCGCGGTGGATCGCCGCGACGATGTCCTCGAGCTCCTGGTCCTTCTTCAGGCACGCGACGGCGCCGGCCTCGTAGAGCGCCTCGACCTCCCTGCCGGTCACCGACGCGGTGAGGCAGACGACGGCGACCTCCGGACACGCCTCACGCACGGCGGCCGTCGCCTGGACGCCGTCGAGGCCGGGCATCCGGAAGTCCATCAGGATCACGTCCGGCGAGTGCGCGCGACAGGCCGGCACTGCGTCTAGCCCGTCCGCGACCGAGGCGACGACTTCGATGTCGGACCGGAGGCCGAGGAGCAGCTCCAGCGCCTCGCGAAAGACCTGGTTGTCCTCGACGAGGACGATGCGGATCGGCGCCACTGCGCCTAACCCTACGCCCTCGTTCGGCGGGTCCGGGGCCGCGCGGACCCGCTGCGCCTCAGTAGCTGCGTACCGTGCGCGGGACGAGGATGATCCGTTCGATCCGGCGTCGCTCGAACGGCGGGTGCTTCTCGACGACGACCCAGGGCCTGCCGTCGACCACGACCACGTCGCCGACCTCGGCCGCATCGTGGTTCCGGTAGCAGATCCTGTCCGGCCGATGCGGACGGCGTAACACGAGCTCGAAGGCGGCCAAGTAGCCCGAACCCCCTTTCGACGATGGGCCGCGGGGTCCAGGCGGACGTCAGAGACACCATACGCCTCTCAGCGATTCGAGGAGCGCGAATGTGTCCCCTATTCGGCCGCGAGGAGGAGCGGGTAGTGCGGCTGGCCGCCCTCCTGGACGTCGACCTCGACGGCCGGATGCTCCTCCCGGAGCCGCTCCAGGAGCGCGTCGAGCTCGGGTGCGTCCTCGCCCTTGAGGAGCGTGAGGACGTCGCGCGGCTCGGCCAGGAGCCGTTCGACAACCGCTCGCGCGACCTCGTCGAAGCTCGCTCCCTCGGCGACCGGGTCGTCACCCACGAGGCCGAAGTAGTTCCCCTTGCGGATCGCGACGCCGTTCAGCTCCGCGTCTCGGGAGGCGATCGTGACCTCGCCGGTGGCGACCGACTCCACCGCCTGTCGCATCTCGTCCGCGTTCTCCGCCGCCGGGCGCGCGCCGTCGAAGACGACCATGGCCGCGAGGCCGGCCTGAATCGTCGAGGTGGGAACGACCTGCACGGGCTTCGACGCGAGGCCGCCGACCTGCTCCGCGGCGAGGATCACGTTCGAGTTGTTCGGGAGGAGGACGGCCTCCGGCGCCGCGACGGCCTCGACCGCTGCGACGAGCTCCGCCGTGGAAGGGTTCATGGTCTGGCCGCCCTCGACGACGCGCGCCGCGCCGAGGCTCTCGAAGATGCGGCGGTTTCCCTCGCCCGCGACGACGGCCACGACGTCGGTCGCGTTCGGCTCCGCGTCCGGAACCGCCTCGAGCAGGCGCTCCTCCCGCTCGACCGTCTGCTTGTGCATGTTCGCGATCTCGACCGACTCGAGCACACCGACGGCCGTTGCCGCGCCGATCGCGGCGCCCGGGTCGTCGGTGTGGAGGTGCACCTTGAGCGCGCTCCGGTCGCCGACGACGAGCAGCGAGTCGCCGAGCTGCTCGAGCTCGGCCTCGAGCGCGTCCGGGTCGAGCTCGTCGCCCTCGACGAGGATCACGGTGCAGTAGCGGTAGCGCGACAGCTCCTGGTGGATGCCCTCGAAAGCGATCTCCTCCGCGGGCGGGGCCTCGGGCAGCGGCTCTCCCGCGACCTCGGCGGCGAGCCCGCGCACGATCTCGACGAGGCCGGCCGCGCCCGCGTCGACGACGCCGGCCTCGCGCAGCACGGCGAGCTGCTCCGGCGTTCTCCGCACGGCCTCGTCGCCGCGCCGGACGACGTCTGCGAGCAGGTCGGCGACCGTAGGTCGTTCACCGGCACGCGACTCCGCCTCCTCCGCGAGCTCCCGGACCGCCGTCAGCATCGTCCCTTCGACCGGCTGCCGCACGGCGCGGTAGGCGGCGTCGCTCGCGGCGCGCAGCGCGGCGGCGACCGCGGCCGGGCCGATCGACGGCGCCTGGCCGAGCGCCTCGGCCGCGCCGCGGACGATCTGCGAGAAGATCACGCCAGAGTTGCCGCGCGCGCCCATCAGCGCGGCGCGGGCGACAGAGCGCGCGAGGGAGGGCCGGGCGGCGGGCGCCGCCGTCTCGAGCGACTCGACGATCGCTCGGACGGTGAGCGTCAGGTTCGTCCCGGTGTCCCCGTCCGGCACCGGGTAGACGTTCAGGTCGTCGATCCGCCTTCGGTTCTGCTCGAGATTCGCGAGCGCCGCCGCGGCGAGCTCGCGAACGCGATCGAGATCCCCCGCGCCGTCCTCCGTCACGCGCTGCGCCTCACGTCCTCGATATGCACCTCGACCGCCGCCACCGTCAAGCCGGTGAGGCGCTCGACCTCGTACGAGACCTGCGACCGGACCGTCGAGGCGACCTCGGCGAGGTTGAGCCCGTACTCGACCACGACATGGAGCTCGATCGTGAGCCCGTCGGCGCCGCCGGAGACGGCGATCCCCTGCGTCAGCCGGTCGCGTGCGAGGAGGCGGCCGACGCGCCCGCCGCGCGTCGCCATCCCGACGACGCCGTAGCACTGCGCCGCCGTGTGCCCGACGATCTGCGCGACGGCCTCGCCGGCGATCGTGATCCGGCCGAGCGAAGTGGAAAGGGTGGAACCCGCTTCCATGCAAGGATTAGACCGGATTCCGAAGCGCCCGGTTGCGCGGCGGC
>DASUZD010000319.1:0-3603 GCA_036377055.1 Gaiellaceae bacterium
GCGCCGCGCGAGGACGAGCGAGCCGAGGCGCTCGCGTGCGCCGTCCCCGCGGACCCAGCCGGCGACGACGAGGTCCTCACGCCGTCGCGCCTTCACCTTCAGCCTATGGCGGCTGCGCGTCCCGGGCCGGTAGCGCGAGTGCGTCCGCTTCGCGACGACGCCTTCGAGCTCCTGCGCGACCACCACATCGAGCAGCGCCTCGCCGTCGTCGAATGTCTCCGAGAGCCGGACGACGTCGTCATGAGCGGTCAGAAGCTCTTGTAGCCGTGCGCGACGTTCGGCGAGCGGTAGGGCGAGGAGCGGCTCGCCGTCGAGCTCGAGCACGTCGAAGACGAGGTACACGACTCGGCCGCGGCCTTGCTGGAGGAGGGAGAAGCTCGGGCGCGCGCGGGCGTCGAGCGCGCAGACCTCTCCGTCGAGCACGCAGTCGCGGTTCGCTGTCGCGCGCGGTAGCGCCGTTGCGACCTCCGCGAACCGCTCCGTGAGATGTTGGCCGCGCCGGCTGGAGAGCGTCGGGCGGCCGTCGCGGCTGCTGCGCGCGATGGTCCGGAAGCCGTCCCACTTGACCTCGAAGACCCAGCCGTCGCCAGTCGGCAGGGACTCGGCCGCCGTCGCGAGCATCGGCAGGTATGTGCGCGGGCCGGCCATTTGGCGGGAACGGTGCCCGTTTTCGACGCCGGCCGTCACGGCTGCCGTTCGCTTTTTCCGGCAGTGGCGACGCGTGGGCGCCGTGGACGAATCGGCCCGCTCTCGGCGCGCCGGTGAGGCCTGGCCGCCGCTAGCCTCGCTTGATCCCCGTGGGAGGGTGGGGGCTAGGGATGGAAACGCCCCGCGCGCAGCTTTCGAGGTCAGGCGCGGTCGAGTGCCTCCCGCAGCGAGCCGACGTAGCGCTCGAGCGCCGCCGGCCCTTCCGCCGCTACCTCGACGGCTCGCGAGCCGACGACGACGCCGTCCGCGACCTCGGCCGCCGCGCGCGCGTGCTGCGGCGTCGCGATCCCGAAGCCGGCGTAGAGCGGCACGCGCGTCAGCCGCCGGGCTCGCTCGACGAGCGGCACGAGCGCCGGCGAGAGCTCGGCGCGCGCGCCGGTCGTGCCTGCGAGCGTGACGAGGTAGAGCCAGCCGTCCGTCCGCTCGCCGGCGAGGCGCACCCGCTCGTCGGTCGACGTGGGCGCGACGAGCTGGACGCGCCGGAGCTCCGGCTGCTCGTCCACCGGCAGGTCGGCGACGATCAGGCTGGACGCACCCGCCTCGCCGGCGTCGGCCGCGAAGCGATCCCAGCCCCACGCCTCGAGGATCGAGGCGTACGTCATCGGGATGAGCGGCGTCGCCGGCAGGAGCGAACGCGTCCGCGCGAGGCACTCCAGGCAGGCGCGGGTCCGCATCCCGCGCCCGAGCGCGCGTTCGGCCGCTCGCCGGATCACGGGCCCGTCGGCCAGTGGATCAGAGAACGGGAAGCCGAGCTCGACGAGATCGGCCCCGCCCGCGACGGCTGCCGCGGCGAGCTCCGGCGTCTCCGGCTCCGCCATCAGATAGACGACGAGCTGCTTCAAGCGTGTGGACAAAGAAGCCCCGAATCGGCGCACCGCCCACGCCACGACGCCGGTATCGTCGCCTCCAAGGGTGGCGGGAAGCCTCCCCACCCTGGGTGGGGGAGCGGCGGGCGAGCGCGACCGATCACCGAGAGAGCACTTCGGCGAGGTCCTTGTCGCCGCGCCCGGAGAGACAGACGACCACGAGCTCTGCGTCGAGCTCCTGCGCGCGGGCCAGCGCGTGCGCCGGCTCGAGCGCCGGGACGATTCCCTCGGTCCGCGCGAGCAGCCGGAACCCCTCCAGCGCCTCGTCGTCCGAAGCGCCCACGTAATCCGCCCGCCCCGAGTCCCGCAGGAACGCGTGCTCCGGGCCGACGCCCGGATAGTCCAGGCCGGCGGAGATCGAGTGCGCGTCCAGCACCTGACCGTCCTCGTCCGACAGCACCGACGACCGCGAGCCGTGCAACACGCCCGCGCGCCCGACCCCGAGCGACGCGGCACCAGCCGCCTCCACGCCCACGAGCCGCACCTCCGGATCGTCGAGAAACCCTGCGAACATCCCGATCGCGTTCGAGCCGCCCCCGACGCACGCGACGACGACCTCGGGAAGCCGCCCCTCGGCGGCGAGAACCTGCGCCCGCGCCTCCCGACCGATCACCGCCTGGAGCTCCCGGACGATCTCCGGGTACGGCGCCGGTCCGACGCACGAGCCGATCAGGTAGTGCGTGGTCTCGACGCTCCCGATCCAGTCGCGGATCGCTTCGCTCGTCGCCTCCTTCAGCGTCCGCGTCCCGAACTCCACCGGCCGGACCTCGGCGCCGAGGAGGCCCATCCGCTCGACGTTCGGATGCTGGCGCCGCATGTCCTCCGAGCCCATGTATACGACGCACTCGAAGCCGAAGCGGGCGCAGACGGTCGCCGTCGCCACCCCGTGCTGCCCGGCGCCCGTCTCCGCGACGATCCGCGTCTTCCCGAGCCGCCGCGCCAGCACCGCCTGGCCGAGCGCGTTGTTCAGCTTGTGCGCGCCCGTGTGCAGCAGATCCTCGCGCTTGAGGTACAGCCGCTTCCCCGGCGCGAAGCGCTCCGCGAGCGTCAGCGGCGTCGGCCGGCCGCCGTACGTCGTCGCCAGCTCGTCGAGCTCGCGCGCGAACGCGCCGTCCGCTCGAGCCTCGCGCCAGCCGGCCTCGAGCTCGTCGAGCGCCGGGATCAGCGTCTCCGGGACGAACCGCCCTCCGTACTCGCCGTACGTCAGCATCGGGCGGCCGCGACGTAGTCGCGCACTCGCGCGTGGTCCTTCACGCCGGGCGTGGCCTCGAGGCTCGAGCTGGCGTCGACGGCCCAAGGACGCACAGCGCGGATCGCCGCCGCGACGTTCTCCGGGCCGAGCTTGCCCGCCAGCATCACGCGTCCGCGCGTCGCCGCGGCGCGCTCGAGGTGGCGGGGATCCCCCTGCTCCCAGGGCAGATCGACCACGCGCGCGACCTCGCGACCGCCGAAGAGCAGGACCGCGTCGCGCGCGCGATGCCCGTTCTCGCGGGCGTAGAGCTGCACGAGATCCGCCTCGGTCTCCTCGGTCTCGCCGACGAAGACCGCGACGCGAAGCACCGTGTCCGGAGCGTCGAGCACGGCGGCCGCGCGCCGCGGCGTCTCCGGCGCGAGGATGAACCCGACGAGATCGGCTCCGGCCTCGACGGCGACCGCGACGTCCTCGGCCCGCGTCAGCCCGCAGACCTTGACCAGCGGCCGCGAGATCAGCTCGGCGAGCTTCGCGGCCGGGTCGGGCGCGCGCATCAGCGCTGAGCCGACGAGGATCGCGTCGGCGCCCGCAAGCTCGGCGGCAGCGCCCTGCGCCCGCGACCAGACGCCGCTCTCGGCGACCACGACGCGGTCTCGCGGCGCGCTTGCGACGAGCTCGAGCTGCGCGCGCCGGTCGATTGCGAACCTCGAGAGGTCGCGGGCGTTGATCCCGATCGGGTCCGCTCCGAGCCGAACCGCGCGCTCGAGCTCCTCGCCGTCGTGCGCCTCCACGAGCGCGTCGAGGCCGAGCTCTCGTGCCCGCACCTGGAGCCGCCCC
>DASUZD010000320.1:0-2234 GCA_036377055.1 Gaiellaceae bacterium
CGCCCGATCCCGCCCAGCCCGAGCACGAGCACCGTCCGGCCGCGCAGCTCGTCGACGACGTAGTGGTCCCAGTGCCGCTCCGCCTTGTCGCGCAGGAGCCGTGGCAGGCCCTTCGCGAACGCGAGCATGCCGAGGAGCGCGAACTCCGCGAGCGGGACGGCGTGGACGCCCGCCGAGCTCGTCACTGCGACACGGTCGAGCTCCGCCGGGGTCAGCTCCGCGGCTGCGAGCTGCTCGCCCGCGCCGGCCGCGGTGGCGTGCACCCAGCGCAGGCGTTCGCTGCGGCGGACGATCTCGCGGAGCCCTTCGGGCGAGTCGCCCGGGAGCCCGAACAGCACCTCCGCGGAGGCGAGCAGCTCGTCCCAGCGCGCCTGCGCCTCCTCCTCTCGGCGGAAGCCCAGCTGCCCGCGGTGGTCCGACGGGTATCTCGGCGGCGGCAGGAGGTCGGGCTCGTAGAGCACCTCGACGCGGTCGTCGACCTGCGCGATCCACGCGACGAGCTCGTGCTGGAGCGGCGTCGCGATCGCGACGACGACGTTGCTCATCCCACGAGCGACGCGATCCGCTCCGCGGCGCGCCGCAGCGCCGGCTCCTCGAAGAGGTACGGCGTCGCGTTCTGCAGCTCGTGGACGGGCCCGTCGAGGTCGTCCGATCCGCCGGCTGCGTTCAGCGCGTAGCGAAGCGGGATCTCGTGGCAGACGACGAGCACGCAGCCGCCCGTCCCGTCAAGCAGCCGCTGGAATCCGCGTGCGTACCGCCGCGCCGCGTCGTCGAGGCTTTCGCCGCCCGGGAACGCGTCGGCGCGCGTGTGCTGCCGCTTCCACGCGCGGTAGTCGTCGATCGTCTGCCCCTCGAGCTCGCCGACGTCGATGTCGTCGAGGAGCGGCTCGACCTCGAACGGGACGTCCCGGCCCTCGAGCGCGATCGCGGCGGTCTCGCGCGTCCGCGGGAAGCGCGTGTGGACGCAGAGGTCGAGCGGCAGGTTCGCGACCTGGATCCCGAGCTGGCGCGCCTCCTCCCGGCCCTGGTCCGTCAGCGCGACCGGCGCGGCCGGGTCGCCGTTGATTCGCCGCTCGAGGTTCAGCGTCGAGTGCGCGTGGCGCGCGATCACGAAGAGCCGCACGAGCCCGGAGGCTACGGGACGGAGCCCGAAGTGTGTCTGCTTGAATGGGCGGGTGACGCCCGTCGCGACGCAGGTGCAGGAGCTGCCCGACAACCGCGTCCGGCTCGAGGTCGAGGTCCCGAGCTCCGACGTGCACCACGCCGTCGAGCACGCTGCCGCCGACCTGGCTGCCAGCCTGCGCATCCCGGGCTTCCGCAAGGGAAAGGTCCCGATGCCGGTGCTGATGGCGCGCGTCGGCCGCGAGCGCGTCTTCACGGAGGCGGTCGAGAGCCACATCGGCGGCTGGTTCTGGAACGCTGCCGCGCAGTCGCGCATCCGGCCCGTCGAGCAGCCGTCGTACGACTTCGAGCTGCCCGGTTCCGACCACGACGCCTGGCGCTTCACGGCCACCGTGGCTGTGCAGCCGAAGCCGGAGCTCCCGGACTGGACGGCGCTCGAGGTGCCGTACATCGAGCCCGAAGTGCCCGCGGAGGCGCTCGACATGGAGCTCGAGCGGCTCCGCTTGCGCATCGCCGAGCTCGTGCCGGTCGAGGACCGGCCGGTGATGGACGGCGACACCGTCGTCGTCGACCTCGTCAACCCGGACGGCGAGGCGCAGCGCGACTACGTCGTCGAGATCGGCGACGGTCGCCTCCTGGAAGAGATCGAGCTCGGCATGATCGGCATGCAGGCCGGCGAGACGAAGACGCTCGAGGCGGAGCTCGCCACCGAGGAGACGACCTCGGTCGAGGTGACGGTCAAGGAGATCAAGGAGAAGGTGTTGCCGCCGCTCGACGACGACCTCGCGCGCTCCGCGAGCGAGTTCGAGACGTTCGCCGAGCTGCGGGCAGACGTCGAGTCGCGGCTGCGCGAGCAGATCGAGGAGGAGGTCGAGACGCGCTTCCGCTCCGACGTCGCCGACGCGCTCGTCGCGGCGTCGAAGGTCGACGCGGCGGGGCCGCTCGTCGATTCCCGCACGCGGGAGCTCTTGCGCGCCTTCGCCCGGCAGGTCGAGTCCCGCGGCGTCCAGCTCGAGACGTTCCTCGCCATGACGGGGCAGCAGCCGGAGGAGCTCCTGGCGCAGCTCCACGACGAGGCGCAGCGCTCGGTGGCGCGCGAGCTCGTGCTCGAC
>DASUZD010000321.1:0-3340 GCA_036377055.1 Gaiellaceae bacterium
AGAAACCCTTGACGACGAGTGTCAAGATGCGCGTGCCGTGGGGCGCGTTGCAGCGCAGTCTCGCTCGCACTAGAGTCGGTCGCGAGCAGCTGGGAGGACGGACATGAGCGAGCACAGGGGATCGTTCCGCACGTCGACTGCACGAATCGCACTTGCGATCGCAGCCGTGCTGGTCGTACTGCCCTCCGTGGGCAGCGGCGCCGCAGGAGCGCGTCGGGCCGAAACGCGCATGCCAGTGGTGCTGTTCCCCGCCTTCCACTTCACGAAGCTGCTGGCGACCGTGCGGAACCAGTCGGTCGACCCCGCGTGCCCGCGCTCGGGGTCCTTCGAGGATTGGTTCGCCAACGACCATCCGAGCACGACGTTCAGCCAGGTGTGCCGAGACGAGCTGCTCACGCTCCGTTACGACGACAACACGTCGAAGCCGATGCCGCATCGCTTCTCGAACCAGCGCGGCGTCACGGTCGACATCCTGGACTACGGCAAGACGGAGAGCGCGCCGTTCTACGAGTCCCTGTACGAGGCGCTCGAGGCGGACGGCTACGTCCGCGACCAGGACATCCGCGTCGCCGGCTACGACTCACGTCTCACCCCCGACCTGGGCGGCTTCCTCCAGCGCACGAAGAAGCTCATCGAGGACACCTACCGCGACAACGGCAAGCGGCCCGTGCACCTCGTCGGCCACTCGAACGGCCCGCTGTACGCCCAGTACCTCTTGACCCACACGACGCGGGCGTGGCGCGACAAGTACATCCACGGGTTCACGCCGATCGCCGGCAACTTCCCCGGGCAGGGCCTCATCTACCCGGTCTTCTTCACCGGGCTCAACATCCAGGACTTCACCTTCCCGGCCACGCAGGCGAACGCCGAGAGCAGCGCGCGGATGTACCTCAGCGCGCCTTCGAGCTACATGAGCTCGGCCGACCCGCGGATCTTCGACGCGCTCGAGACGGTCGTCGAGGACGCCAGCACCAGCCGCACGTACACGCCGTCCGACTACGGGAGCCTGTTCACGGATGCGGGCCTGCCCTCCGCGAAGGACATCGCCGACTACTACATCGGCTTCGTCGATTTCGCCGACCCGGCGTCATTCCCCGACGTCGACGTCTACGCCGAGAAGGGCTCCGGGATCGAGACGCTAGTCGGCGCCGTGCTCCCCGATCTGTCGGTCGGGCAGGTCCTCGACCCGTCGACCGCGCAGTTCTTCACCCGCGACGGTGACGTGAACCAGGAGGACATCACGAACGACGCCGTGCTCGCCTGGCAGGCGATGCCCTGCTTCCACTTCAGCCTCACCGACAACCCCGCCGTCGACCACTTCTCGCTCCCGAGCGATCCGAACGTCCTCGGCCGGCTGCTCGCCGATCTGGCGCTCCCGCGCTCGCACTGCCCGTAGGCGTTGGGGCTCGCGCTAGTCCGACGCGCGCGCGACTAGCGCCGAGGCGCCGTCGAGCGCGTCGAGGGCCGCGCGGATCGCCACGTGCTGGCCGACGAAGATCGGCGTGTCGCGCTCTGTGTAGCGCGACGCCTCCGAGTCGCGGAGCCGGAGCATCAGGTGCATGAAGTCGGCCGGCTCCTCGCACTCGAACGCGGTCATGAACTCCTGGTCGTCGATCCCGAAGGAGTACGTCGTGTGGTTGTGGATCCCGGGGAATTCCTCGCGGCCGATGCGGATGTGCTCGTCCATCGCGCGCTGGCGCTCGTCCTCCGGCAGCGCGTACCACGGCCGCACCTTCACGAACGGATAGACGACCAGGTACGGCAAACCCTTGGGGACGATCCTGCGCGCCTTGCGCGCGGACGTGTATTGCGACGCCTTGGTCGTCGCGAGGTACGAGTAGGGCGTTTCCAGCCAGCCCGCGAGGGGCATCGCGTTCAGCGCCGCGCCGAGCTCGCCGAGGTCCTCGTAGCGCTGGGTGATCTTCCAGAGGAAGAAGTCGACGTCCCCCCGAACACCGGTGGTCGTGTACGCGCGCAGGTGCTCGAACCGTTGGGCGAAGTCCTCGACCGCCTCCGCGAACGCGTCCTTGCCCGCGGCCCGCTCCTCGACCGGCAGCCTGCGCCAGGCTGGATCGGCGCGGTAGAACGTGTACGCGACGTACTGGCCCTCCACGGACGGGATGGTAGTCAGGCGGTGACGGGGCCGACGCGCTGCTGCTCGCCCTCGCCCTTGCGCACGGCGTCGCTCGCGGGCGGTGGCGCGCCGCTCGAGCGAATCCGGGCGATGCGGCTGAGGGCGTCGAACCAGAAGGGCGCGCCGAGGGTCAGGGCGCACGCCGTCAGCAGGAGCCCGACCAGCTTCACGAAGAACGCGTAGTTGAACCAGCCGGGGAAGCGCCGCGGGTCCTTGCCGGAGTTCTTCCCGAAGTGCCAGCCGATCGGGAGGTTCGTCGCCTCGAGCTCCTTGAGGCGCTTCGTAGCCTGTTGCCCCTGCTGCCCTTGCTCGACCGCGTTCTGCGCAGCCTGCGCGACCTGTGCCCGCGTCGTCGGCTGCGTCCAGAGCGTCCTCGCGATCTGAAGCGAGTCCGCGTTCAGCACGATCGCGACGAGGATCGAGAACACCCAGAGCCACACCTGCACGCGACGGCGGTACCAGCCGGAGACTCGCTCCATGGCGTCGTCGTACCACTGCTCGATGCGATGCCGGATGTGCTCGACCTGCGTGTCGCCCTCGCGGACGAGGGCCCGGATCGCCCGCCGCACTTCGGCGTTGTCGATCGCAGCGACCGCGTCCGTGATCGAGCGGCCGTGAGCGGGGGCGGCCTCACCCTGCTTTGGGAAGTCGAGCAGCGCGACCGCGAACGTGCGCGACGGGAGGTACGACGGGTAGCGCGTCCTCAGCTTGCGGCCCAGCACCTCCCGCGGCTCACGGATCATGTTCGCCACGAGCGGGTGCTTGTAGAGCTGCGCGAGCGCGCCGGTCGGCGGGTCGCTGCCGGAGCTCAAGAGCGTCCGCAGCCCCTCACGGAGGAACTTCGCCCGCCGCGCGGTGATCGCCGCCACCGACTCGTTCAACGCCGAGCAGACGAGGCTGAGCACGAAGTAGACAAAGCTCAGCCCGATCGCGACATCGAGCGCTGGAAAGTTCGACACCCGGCGGCGATCGTGCCACGCGCCGCGAGCGGATTCAATCCTTCAGCGTGAACGGCGCGCTGCTCAGGACCACCGGCGTCCCCGGATTGAGCGGCGCCACGAGGCTGACCGTGAAGCGGTAGCGCCCCGGCGCGATCCGGCGCTGCGGGAACGCGACCTGCGCCGGCTGCCCGCCGACGGCACGCCCGCGCGTCGCGAGCGTCGTGCCGCCCGTCGCGACCTTCTCGAGCCGCGCGCGGTAGTTGCA
>DASUZD010000322.1:0-6024 GCA_036377055.1 Gaiellaceae bacterium
GTTGACGGCGACTCCCAGGAGCCAGGGGAGCACGCCACGCTCGCCGACCTCGACGCGTTGCCGCTTCCGCCACGCCTCCAAGAAGACGGTCGAGGTCAGATCTTCGGCCAACGCCCAATCGGCCGTGCTCCGGAAGCAGAAGCGGTAGACGGAGCCGGCATGGCGGTCGAAGAGTTCGGCGAACGCTTGGGCGTCGCCCGCGCGCGCCGCCCTCCGCCAGAGCTCGACATCGTCGATTTGCGGCACCGCTACGTGATGTCCGCAGCAGGCCGAAGCGTTCGCTGGGATTTCACAAGACCCCCAGGTGCGACGGGAGCACGAACACCACGCGTCCAAGAATGGCAGAGCGCGGCACGGGGCCGAACCGACGGCTGTCGCACGACCTCGACCGGTTGTCGCCCAACAAGAACACCTCTCCGCGCGGGATGCGGACCGACGGAAACGCGATCCCTGCGCGCGCCCGCGGGTGCACGTAGGGCTCTCGTCGCGGCCGACCGTCGACGTAGAGCGAGCCATTGCGGGCGCGGACGTGCTGGCCGCCAACGGCGACGATCCGCTTGATCACGACGCCATTCCCTGCGCAGCGGATTCGGCTGTCTTCGATCCGCACCACGACAACGTCGCCCGCACGCGGCGGCCGGAGGCTCAAGTCCAGACGCTCGACGAGGACCCGATCGCTGCGAAGACGTCCGCAGCCGGGACCTCCGCTGCAGTGGAGCGTCGGCTCCATCGAAGCGGACTCGACCGTGTAGATCCGTACGCCGCTTCTGGTGGCAGCCACCGTGGCGACCGCCACCAGCGCGGCGAGAGCCGGTACTGCGACGCGGCGCAGGCGTCCGGCCGCAGTCGACCTCAGTCGTGCCAATCCGTCCAGCACGCACCGGTGACGTCGTACAGCGGACTGCACTCCGCGTACTCGTAGCTGCTGCCCGTACCGCTGATTCCCGTGCCGTACCCCTGGCCCCAGTAGCTCGGGAACGAGGCCTCGCTGGGGGAGTAGCCGAGCCACCAGTAGTCGCTCGACGATTGGCTCGAGAAGTGATTGTCGTCGCGCTTCGCGACGCCGGTGGTGTGGTAGTGGTCGTGGTAGCCGCTACCGGTCAGGTTCTGCCAGATATAGCAGTTGTAGTCCTGCGAGTAAGTCGGCGTGTAGTGCGTGCAGTGCGTCGCTGCGTATGCCTCCTTTGCACGCGCAGATTGGCCGGCGACCGCGAGCGCGACCGCTGCGGCGGTCGCAGCCACCGTCAGGTGAGCCGCGAGGACGATCCACATCTTGCTCCGTCGATGCATCGCTCGCTTCCTTTCCGTCGTCTCGAAACTCAATGGATCGCAAAGCCGCGGATCGACTCGCGCGGGGCGGAGGTGTTGATCCTGAACACGCCGTTCGCAAGCGGCAGCGGCACGTTTTCGGCGCGGGTCTCGAGCGCGATCGCGTTCACGGTAGTCGCCGCGACACCGATGCCTGACAGCCGATTCGACCGTGCGTCGAAGCTAGCGAGCGCGATCGAGGGGATCCCCGGCGCACCGGGATCGCCGCACACCACCGCTTCCGCGACGACGGCGATGCACGCGCCGTGGCTTCCAGGAATGAAGTACGCGGGGCCGGTCACGGTCTGGCCGATGCGCCGCACCTCCTCGAACGAATCGGCGGTAATGCCTGCCCGGTCAGCCAGCTGAACGCCGATCAGGTCGTTTACTGCCGTCGCCTCACTCTGCGGCAACGCCTGCGCCGGAAATGCAGCCACGGCGAGATTGCTTCGGATGACGGGTCGATCCGACGCCTGCAGCGCTGACGACGTACCCGCAAACACGGCCCACGCGACAGCGGCAAGGGACGCAGCGAGTGCTGCTTTTCGCACCATGTTTCCCCCTACAAAGGATGTCCTCGTCTCAGGCTAGGACTATTTTGAACCTATAGCGCACATGAGCGTAAACGTCTCTTTAGACATGTCAAATAAGAGACATACGCTGAAGGGACACGCGCAGGAACGTGCCGACGCGACGCCCGCGTGCTGTGTCCCGGGACGAGGGCGCTAGGAGGTCGCGACCGATTGCATCTCGCGCAGCGTCGCGAGCCGCCGTAGCGAGTCGAGCTCGATCTGGCGGACGCGTTCGCGCGTGAGACCCAGACGGCGGCCGATCTCTTCCAGCGTCTTCGGCTCCGACTCGTCGAGGCCGTAGCGGAGTTCGAGCACCTTCCGCTCGCGCTCGGGGAGCGAGGCGAGCGCCTGCGCCAGCACTTGGCTTCGGAGCGAGACCTCGACCTCGTCCTCCGGGAGCGGCCCGTCGCCGGCGACGAAGTCCCCGAAGGTCGCGTCCTCCTGGTCGCCGACCGGCTGGTCGAGGCTGGCCGACGCTCGCGCGGCCGCGAGCACCTCGTGCGCCTGCTGGAGCGGCAGGCTCGCCTCCTCGGCGATCTCCTCGAGCGTCGGCTCGCGCCCGAGCTGCGTCCAGAGCAGCCGCTCGGCCCGGTTCATCTTCTGGAGCCGCTCGACGATGTGGACCGGCATCCGGATCGTGCGCGCCTTGTCGGCGAGCGCCCGGGCGACGGCCTGGCGGATCCACCAGGTCGCGTACGTCGAGAACTTGTAGCCGCGGCGCCAGTCGAACTTCTCGACCGCGCGGATCAGCCCGAGGGTGCCCTCCTGGATCAGGTCGAGGAAGGGCAGGCCCTGGTTGCGGTAGTTCTTCGCGATCGAGACGACGAGGCGCAGGTTCGACTGGATCATCCGCTGCTTCGCCTCGCCGTCGCCGCGCTCGATCCGCTTTGCGAGCTCGACCTCCTGCGCCGCCGTCAGGAGCGCGTGCCGGCCGGCCTCGCGCAGGAACAGCTGAAGGGCGTCGGTGGTGGTCTCGTACGAGAGCTGCTGGGCGAGCGAGGGCTGCGGCGGCGGAGGAGGTGGCTGCTGCTCGCGCTCCCGCTCCTCGTCGAGGATCTCGATGCCGCGCTGGTCGAGCTCCCGGTAGAGCGCGTCCGTCTCGAGCGGGTCGAGCGGGCGCGTCTCGAGCACCTCGGCAAGGTCGGACTGACGCACCGAGCCCTGTAGCTCGGCCGCCTCGATCAGCGTCTGCAACTCCTCGTTCTGGAGGATGATGCTCTCGATCAGCTCTACCGTCATCGCGGCACGCTCCTGTTCCCGGCCCCCGGGGTATCGCAAACCCTAGCCGACATTTGCCGCACCACCTACTCGGGCGGCGCGGGCGGCGGCGGAGGCGGCTCCGGGGGTGGGGGAGGCGGAGGCGGCGGCTCGACGGGCGGCGGCGGAGGCGGAGGCGGCGCGACCGGAGGCGGGGGAGGCGGCGGCGGGCTCGCGGCGGGCGGCGGCGTGGGCGGGGGCGGCGGCGAAGCGGGCGTGGTCTGCGTCGACGTGCTCGGCGTGTACGGCTGTGGCGACGAAGGCTGCGTCACGTAGCCGCCGTAGATCGGCGTCCCGCTCGAGTACGCGGACGGGAAGCTCTGCGGCGGCACGCCCTGGAGCGCCGTCGTCATGAACGTGCGCCAGATCGTCGCCGGGATCGTGCCGCCGAACACCTCTCCGTAGCCCTCGATCCCGAGCAGCGGGATCTCGCGGTGCGGGTAGCCGACCCACACGCAGGTCACGAGCTGCGGCACGAAGCCGCAGAACCACGCGTCCTGGAAGTTCTCCGCGGTGCCGGTCTTGCCCGCGGCCTCCCGGTCGGAGAGCGCGGCGCCGGTGCCCGTGCCGCCGGTTACCACGCCCTGGAGCGCCTCGGTGATCAGGTCGGCGTCGTTCTGCCCGAGGACGCGGTTGCCGCGGTCGACCGACTCGTAGAGCTTCTTCCCGCGGGCGTCGCGCACGAGCTGGAGCGCCTGCGCGGTGTGCTTGATCCCGCGCGCGGCGAAGACGGAGTAGCCGACGGTCATCTCGAGCGGCGAGACCGGCTGCGTGCCGAGCGTGATCGAGCAGACCGCCTCGAGCGGCGAAGAGATCCCCATCTTGTGCGCCATCTCGACGACCTTCTCCGGCCCGACCTTGACCACGAGCTGGGCGAAGATCGTGTTCACGGAGCCCGCCGTCGCCTGGAAGAGGCTCATCGTCCCGCCCGTCTCGTCCGCGTTGTTGTGCGGGTTCCAGGGCTGGTTGTCCGTGTAGCACTCGCGGTCCGGGATCACGATCGAGGGCGGGCCGTAGAAGGTCGAGTTCAGCGAGATCCCCTCGTTGACCGCGGCCGCCAGCACGAAGGGCTTGAAGGCGCTGCCCGCCTGCCGGTGGCCCTGCGACGCGAGGTTGAACTGGAGCCGCTCGCCGCTCGGGACGTCGACCTCCATCGCGCGGATCTTCCCGTTCCGCGGGTCGATCGCGACGAGCGCTGCCGCGGGATCGTTCTTCGAGAGGAGGACGCCGCGCATCGCGTCGCGCGCGGCCTTCTGCAGACGCGGGTCGATGGTCGTCTTGATGCGCAGGCCGCCGCGCCGCACCTTGTCGGCCCCGAAGGCGTCGACGAGCTGGTCCTCGACGTAGCCGAAGAAGTACGGCTGGCGGATGGTCTTGTAGATCGAGCCCGGCTTCAGGCCGAGCGGCTGCCGGAGCCCGTCCTGGAGCTGCGAGAGCGTGATCTCGCCCGACTCGTAGAGCGCGCGCAGGACGTCGTTCCGGCGCGAGAGCGCGACGCCCGGCCGGCGGAGCGGGTCGTAGTCGGAGGGCGCCTGCGGGAGGCCCGCGAGCAGCGCCGCCTGCGTCAGCGAGAGATGCTTCGCGCTCGTCGAGAAGTACGTCTGCGCGGCCGCCTCGACGCCGAAGGCGTGGTTGCCGTAGTAGACCTGGTTCAGGTACGTCGCCAGGATCCGGCGCTTCGGCCACTTGTTCGCAAGCCTGAGCGCGAGGCACGCCTCCTTGAACTTGCGCTCGAGCGTCCGCTGGTCGTTCCCGATGTAGAGGTTCCGGACGAGCTGCTGCGTGATCGTCGAGCCGCCCTGCGTCGGCTTCCCGGTCTCGATGTCCTTCAGCGCCGCGCGGACGATGCCCCGGTAGTCGAGGCCGCCGTGCTCGTAGAAGCGCTTGTCCTCGATCGCGACGGTCGCCTCGGGCAGCCAGTGCGACATCTGCGCCAGCTGGAGCGGCTGCCGGTTCTTGTCGGATGGGATCGAGCCGAGCGGCGAGCCGTCGTCGGCGAAGACGAACGAGTTCGCTCCGATGCGCAGCGCGCGCAGCGAGGAGAGCGAGCACCCGGACTTGACCGCCGCGGTGCCGCCGATCGCCGCCGCGCCGACCAGCCCGGCGAGGACGAGCAGCGGCACGAGGAAGATCGCGCCGGCGAGCCGGCGGTGGGTCGGCCGCCGCCGGCGCCCGCGGCGCCGATGCAGCCGTGGCGGCAGCTCGTCGTCGTCGGGCGGGCGCGCGCCGCGACCGTTCGCGACGCCGTTCGGCCCGGCGCCGTTCCGTCCGGCGAAGTTTCCGTCCTGCGTCGTCAGTCAGCGGCCCCCTGAGGCGCATTCTTCCACAGGAATGCCGCCACGACACCCCAGCGGCCGCTTCGCTCCGATGCACGATAACGCGCGTTATGTCAAGTTCGAGTCCGGCTGGCCGCCGCCGTAGCCTTCGATGGCATCCCCCAGGTCGAAGAGCGCGCCGAAGCGGCGCTCCTCGCGGCGGGCGGCGTCGAAGATGCCGACACGGCGCTCGTCGGGATAGACGGAGACGTTCGGCGCGTTCTGCTCGCTGATCATCAGCACGCGCGCGATCCCGTCGCCGCCGTTCTCGAACCCGTGCACGCCGCGCTCGCCGCGCGGAAACGCGACCACCTCGCCGGCAGCGAGCTCGCGCCGGCCGTCCGCCGTTCGCACGACGACGCCCTCGCTCAGCGCGACGAGCAGCTCCTCGCGGCCGAGGTGGTAGTGGAAGTGCATCGCGTCGCCTGGTGCGAGCTCGTACAGGCTCATCCCGAGCCGCTCCGCGCCCGCCGCCTCCGCCAGGCGCGCCACCCGGAGGCCGTCGGGGTTCCGATCGGCCGGCGAGTCGTGGATGTTGGGCACCGGCCGAGACTATCCTGGCGCAGGTGTCG
>DASUZD010000323.1:0-7632 GCA_036377055.1 Gaiellaceae bacterium
CGCGTCGTCGTCGTTGAGCGGCGGCGCGTCGATCCCGAGCGCGACGTAGTGAACGACGGCGCGCCGCGAGCCGTACGTGCGCTCCGGCGACGCGTAGTCGTTGTAGACCTGGAGGTCGTTGGGCGCGATCGACGTCGGCGCACCTGGGACGTCGCTCGGCCGCGGCCGCTTGACCCATGCGGAGGCGGTCGGCGCCGCGAGGAGGGCGCTGAGCACTGCAGTTGCGATCCATCTTGCTGCGTTCATCTCGGGACGCAGCGTCGCGTGGGCGACTAACGCGGCCGCAACGGCGGACTAACAGGGGTTACGCCTGCGGGCGGTACGCGAGGTAGACCACGCCGTTCTCATACGTCTCGGAGGCCGCGAGCGAGAGCTTGCCAGGCGCCGCGTCCTCGGGGAAGAGCCGCGGCCCGGCCCCGCGCGTGAGCGGGTAGACGAACAGGTGCAGCTCGTCGACGAGGCCGTCCGCGAGCATCGCCCGCACCAGGGTGCCGCTGCCGCTGACGTAGAGGTCGCCGTCGACCTCGTCCTTCAGCCGGCCGATCGCGTCGGGGTCGTACGGCCCGACGAGCTTGGAGTTTCTCCACGTCGTGGTCTCGAGCGTCCCGGAGACGACGTACTTCGTCGTGTCGTTGAAGAACGGCGCCCCCGGGTCGTCCTCGACGGTCCGCGTCGACCACGCGGGCTCGAACATCTCGTAGGTGATGCGCCCGAGCAGGATGCCTCGGGAGCGCGCGGTGACCGCGGAGATCGCCTCGCCCATCTTGGGATCGAAGCCGTAGTCGAAGGTCCACGTCGGCGCGTCGATCACGCCGTCGAGGCTCATGAACTCGTGAACGTGAATTGCTCCCATGTCGCGGGCCGCCGGCACTAGTAGCGCTCGACGAAGCTCTCGATCCGCTCGGGCTCCCTCGGCCCCGCGATGCGGATCACGTACGTGCTGCCGCCGACGACGCGTTCCCGGACGACCTGCTGGACCTGGAAGGTGTACTCGCTGCCCTCGGGGAGCTCGCCGTGGTTCTCCATCACTAGCAGCGCTGCGCTCGCGCCGTGCGGCGGTAGCTGCACGCCCTTGACCGAGACGAGCGATGCGGGCTTGGCTCGGTAGATCGGCGGAGTGAAGCGCAGTCCCGGGTGTGGCTTGTGGCACGGGCGGTCGTCGTCATCAGTGCCGCCGAGCTCGCGTTCGAAGCGATCGAGCCACCGCTCGAGCCAGTCGAGGATCTCCTGGCCTTCCTCGACGCCGGCGAGCAGCGCGGCCTTGACGCGGTCGGCGAGGGCCGGGCGATGGGTCGTCTCGATGCCGGTGAGCGACTCCTCGAGCGGAGCTTCCGTCTTCAGCTCGCTGAGCCGCAGCCAGACCTGGAGCTGAGGCGGCAGCGGCCGCAAGTCGAACACGAGGTCGGCCACGCGCGGCTTGGCGTCCGGGTTGTGGAACTCGATGTACTCGCGCACGCGCAGCGAGCGTGCCGCCGCCAGTGCCGCGACGACGTGCAGGTTCTTCTGGCCGATCTGCGGATTGGTCGGAGTGACCGAGTCCACGCTGTAGTTGGAGGTCTCGCCGACCGGGTTCTGGGCGCTGTGGACGAAGGCAGCGACGCAGTAGTGACCCGGATCGCCAACGACGAACGGCGGCACGGTCCAGCTCCACGACGCCACGCGCGGATGCGACGCGTCGATCCCGGACAAGGTCATCGGCGCGCCGATCGCGGTCCACGGGCTGTCCGCCGGAAGGTTCGGAACGATCGCGCCGCCGGCCTTGAACTGGTCCCAGAACGGAAACGCGTTCCCCATCGACGCGCTCTTGTTGAGGCCCGGCACGCCGGCTGCTGCGCTCGCGTAGATCGCCCAGACGTTCACGTTGTCGAGCGGCGTGTTGCTGCGGTTGTGGACCTGGATGTGCACCATCGCCGCATCGGAGCCGGGGAGGTTCTGGCTGTTGTCGTTCAGCACGTCGAACAGCACGTGCGAGAGCGGCAGGGTCCCTTCCGGGTCGGTCTGGAAGAACGCCGGCGGGCCCGGCTGCTGCGCGTCGACCTTGATGTCGGCCGACTGGTAGTGGAAGACGCTGATGCCGTCGGCCGGGCGGTACGGATTGACGAGTCCTTCCGGAGACGGCGTGAGCCAGCCCTGATCCAGCAGGTTGTCTCGCAGGTACGGTCGTGCGGGCGGATCCGCGGCGCCCGCCGTGACGTCCGTCTCCCACATGCCGCGACTGCCGACCGCAGCCCGCAGCAAGACCTTGTTCGCAGCGATCTTGCCGATCCACAGATCGTCGACATGCGGGCCTGGAAGTCCGGGCCCGACCTCGGTCCAGGTGAACGCGGCGCCGGCCAAGACGAGCCGGTAGACGCGCCCGCCGGAGACCGCGTAAAGCGTGCCCGCCGTGACCGGATCGGCGACGAGCCGGCCGTAAGGCAGGCCGGGTAGGCCGTTGCTCGCCTGCGCGGTCCAAGCTCCGCCGGAGATCTTGTAGAGAGGCGTCGCGCTGCCGGCGGGCACCGCGGCCATCAAGGCGTAGACGTTGCCGCTGACGTCGATCGCCACCGACGCGACCGTTCCGGACGGCTTGCCCGTCGCCGCCTCGCTCCAGACCGTCGCCGGGCCCGGCACCACGCCGCTCGTCACGAACACCCGGTTGTCCTGCGTCGCGCAGCAGAACAGCGTGCCGTCGACGGTGCTCGCGGCGACAGCCTTCACCGGCTGCGCGAAGACCTGGCTGATCTGCGTCGCCACGCCGCTCTGGTCGATGCGCACGATGGGACCCGCCTGGATGCCGGTGACGCACTTCTTGTCGAGCGTCAGGACATGGTTGCTCGTGCTCGCGATGTTGCTGGCGCCGAGCTTGCAGAGGGTCCAGGGGACGTCACCGGGAACGCCCGTGTCCGTGATCAGGAACGTGGCGTACGGAAACCCGAGGTTCGCCCAGATCTTGACGCCGTCGCTCCCCGGCGTGCACGCGACCTGATCGCCGTCCGCGTTTCCGAGGCCGCGCCAGCCGAGCGCGCCGGTGTGGGCCGACAGGCCGGTGTCGTCGCAGACGATGTAGCCGATCGCGCTTGCGCTCGGGTCGGCGTTGTACTGGTGCAGCGCCGCCGACATCTTGCCGTGGTTCAGGTTCTGCGCGACGCCCGAGTTCGTGTACGTCGTCCCGTCGCTGAAGTCCGTCGGCGCGGTGCCGTAGCTGTAGGTGGGGTCTGCGAAGCGCGTCGATCCGATCAGGCCGCCGTCGTTGCCGATCAGCATCAGCGGAATCGTCCCGGGCGGCGGTTTCGGCGGCGCGAACGCGGCCGAGCGTTGATCGACGTGGTATTGGTCGGCGCCGACCACCCAGGTCTGGCCCGCATCGGTCGAGCGACTCAGGTACAGGTGGCCGAGGAACAAGATGTCGCCGTTGCCGTCACCGGGCGAGTTCGGAGCCACCGCGAACAGACCCGACGACGCCGGGATCGTCGCCGAGTTGATCTTCTTCCACGCGTTGTTCCCGTTGCCCGTCGTGCAGAGCGCGACCGTCCCGGTCGAGACGCTTTCGAAGTACGCATACGCGCGGCTCGGATTCGCCTGGCAGTAGTCGACCCAGGCGTGCTCGAAGGTTCCTGCCGCGGGGAGGCCGGGACCCGTGACCGGCGCCCACGCGGCCGTGGCCGGATTCGTCGAGTAGTACACGCCTTGCGCCCAGATCCCCACGTAACAGGCGGGCGTCCCGGCGGCGGGCAGGTAGAACGCCATCGACGAGACGACGCCGGCCAGCACAGGCATCGCGCCCCACGAGGCGCCGCCGTCGGTCGAGACGAACACCCCGGTCGGCGTGCCGGCGTAGATCGTGGTCGTGGCCGGATTGGCTGCATTGCGGGGATCGACGACGATCTGCTTGATGCTGGTGGACGGGGTGACGGGCGCTCCCCACGCTCCGCCCTTGTTGCTGGACACGTAGATCTCGCCGGTGTCCGTGCCCATGTAGACGTAGTTGCCGTTCACCGGATGAACGGCGATGCATGACGGGTTCAACGCGAAGTTGGCCTGTTGCAGCGAGTCGCTGATCGCAACCCACGAGCTCCCGCCGTCGTCCGTGCGGAACGCGCCGCTCCCGCCCTTCGGCATCGGAAGACCCTTGTAGACGTCCTGATCGACCGTGTAGATGACGTTGGAGTTGTTGGGATCGACGGCGATCCCCCAGATCTGACACTGGCGCGCGTACTGGTTCCGACGCGACAGCCGAAGCTGCGCGAGGTCACGCGGCGTGTAGATGAAGTCCGGCCCGATCGGAAACCAGGTCACCCTCGTCTCCCTCCTCCGACCGGGACGAGTCTCTTCCTGCCGGCCCCCGCTGTCAACGCGGAACCGCCTCGTGTGCCTGCTCCGGCGGGGCGGGTATCGTGGCATCGTGGCCGGGCCTCCCTACCGCGGGCACTGCATGTGCGGCGGCGTCCGTTTCGAGGTGACGGAAGCGCCGCTCAGTGCCGGCTACTGCCACTGCACCCGCTGCCAGCGCCGGACCGGCACGGCGGCGTCGGCCCAGGCGCGGCTCGGTCCCGGATCCTTCCGCCTTCTCGCCGGCGAGGATCTCGTGCGCGAGTACGCGCCCGGCGACGGCTGGCCGAAGTGCTTCTGCTCCGTCTGCGGCAGCGCCCTCTGGAGCAAGTATCCCGACACCGGGGAGGTCGGGAGCGTGCGCCTGGGACTCTTCGATCCGGGCCACGACATCCGCCCGAAGTGGCGCACGTTCGTCGACTACGCGTGCGAATGGGAGCCGATCCCCGAAGACGGCCTCGAGCGCTACGCCGAAGGCAAGCCGCGCTAACGCTCGGGCGGCACGGCCGCCATGACGCCGGAGATCCACGCGCGCACCGCGGCGCCTACGGCCTCGAGATCTGCCTTGAGGCCGTGATCGCCCGGTACCGTCACCACCTCGCGGAACCGTCCGGCGGGCGGAATGCCGAATGGATCCCGTTCGCCCTGGACGACGAGCGTCGGCAGCGTCACCGCGTCGAGCTCGGGCAGGCGGCTCTGCGGTGGCTTGCCGGCGCGCCGCGGTGGCTCGAGCGGGAACGCCAGGCAGAGCAGCGCGACGGCGGCGGTCGCTTCCGCGGTGCGGCAGGCGACGCGGGCGCCGAGCGAGCGGCCACCGACGATGAGCGGCAGGTCGCCACGCCCGCGCGCGCGCACGCCTTCGACGAGCGCGAGCCAAGCGGCGTCGAGCTGTGAGGCGGGGGCCGGCGAGCGGCGGCCGGCGACACGGTAGGGCTGCTCGACCAGCACGACGGTGACGTCCTCGGAGCGGGCCGCCTCCCGCGCCGCCACGAGATCGGGCGCTCCCACGCCTCCACCGGCTCCGTGGCCAAGCGCGAGCAACGCGCGTGGATCTTCGACGGTGTGCAGGTGCGCGCGGCCGGGCCCGTGAGGAGTGTCGATCTCGAAGACGGTCACGCCCTTGGTGGAGGGTCGGTTCACTCTTCTTCCGTCAGCCGCTCGAGGTCGCGTTCGGCGGCCGCGAGCTCCTCCTCGGCTCGCCGGCGCTCCTCGTCCAGCCGGCCTGCATCTGCCTCGGCGGCCTCGAGCTGCTCCCTCAGCTGCGCCGCTCGGCGCTCGGCCGCTGCGGCTCGCTTCTCGCTTCTTTGCAGGTCTTCCCGAAGGTCGCGGAGGCGGCGGCGCGCATCGGTGACCTGCGCGCGCCTCGGCTGGGACGCCGCTGGGCTCGGCGGTGGGGCTTTGGGGACGGCCGGCGTCGGCGCCGCCTTCTTCGCCGGGCGCGGCCGTAGCGGCGCCGGCGGCAGGTCGAAGCCCGCGAGCGCCTCGAACCCCGGCGGCTCGAGCTCCTCCGTGAGGCGACCGCTCTTGAGCAGCGGGCGGCCGTCCTCGGTCGACGAGCCGGCGCGGAGCGTCGCGAGCACGCGGTCGACCATCGCGCTGCCGCGTCCGGCCTCGGCGAGGATCTCTCGCGCGCGCGCCGCGAGGGCCTCGAGCGCGTGCTGCTGGTCGCGCCGGGCCTCGAGGAACGCATCGCCGCTCTGCGCGCGGATGGCCTCGGCCTGGGCGCTGGCGAGCCGCTCGCCGGCCTTCACCAGGCGCTGCATGTCGAGCTCCCGCTGGCGCGCGAGCTGGTTGACGACCCACGCCGGCAGGGACGGCTTGCGCAGCTGCTTGACCTCGGCCGCACGCGCACCGTCGCCTTCTTGCCGGGCAACCCGCGCCAGCTCGTCGCGCGCGCGCGTGAACTCGTCCAGCGGCAGGCTGTAGAGGCGGTCGATCTGCTCGTCGATCGCGCTCACGAGCTAGGCGCATCCCTCACACTCGACGACGCGTCGGCCCGCCGATCGAGAGGAGGGACGACGACACCTCGTGATCGACCTGCAAGGTCGTGTGATCGATGCCGAACCGCTCCGCGAGCAGGCCTTCGAGCTCCCGGCGAATCGCGTGGCAGTCGTCTCCCGGGTGGACGAGGACGTGCGCGGCGAGCGCCGGGAAGCCGGTGCTGATCTGCCAGACGTGCAGATCGTGGACGCTCGCAACGTGCGGATGGGCGGCGAGCGCCTCGCCGATGCCCTCCACGCTCATCCCCTCGGGCGCCGCTTCGAGCAACACGCGGCCGGAGTCCTTGAGCAGCCCGTACGCAGCTCGAAGCATCAGCACGGCAACGAACAGCGCCGCGATCCCATCGGCGCGGGTGAAGTCGGTCGCGAGGATCACCACGCCGGCGATCGCGGTCGCGATGAACGCGTAGAGGTCGGTGAGGATGTGCTGAAACGACCCTTCGACGTTCATCGACTGCCGGTTCGCGCACGAGATCGCGAAGATGGCGGCGAGGTTCACGGCGACGCCGACGAGCGCCACGACGAGGATCGCGAGTCCGTCGGCCTTGGGCGGCGACACGAGGCGGTGGATGCCCTCGTAGACGATCAGGCCGGCGAGCACGAGGAGCGTGGCGCCGTTCGCCTGAGCGGAGAGAATCTCAGTGCGCTTGAAGCCGAAGGTGAGATTCCCTTTCGCGGGGCGCGCGGCGAGGCGAATCACGACCAGCGACAGGATCAGCGCCCCGGCGTCGGTGAGCATGTGTGCGGCATCGGAGAGGAGCGCTAGGGAGTGGGCGAGGATGCCGACGACGACCTCGACGACCATGAACGCGAGGATCAGGCCGAGCGCGATCGACAGCCACTTGCTGTCCGCATCGGGGCTCGCCACGTGCGAATGGCCGCCGCGGTGTTCGCGGTGCGGGTGACTCATTCGCTCGTCGCGTCAGCAGTGGTCACAGCAACCCTCGCCGCGCCAAGTCTCGCGTCCTTCCTGGACGGCGACGGCGGCGATCACGAGCGCGGCCGCCGGGTCGGCCCACCACCAGCCGAAGAGGGCGTTGAGCCCGAGACCGACGAGGAGCGCGATCGAGAGGTAGGCGCAAACCATGTTCTGCCGCCCCTCCTTGGCGGTTGCAGCTGAGCGGAGGCGCTCACCGACACGCTGCTTCGCGCGCGCGAGCAGAGGCATGGTCGGCGCGGTGAAGAGCGCGAGGCCGATCCCGACCCAGCTCACCCCGGGGCGCTCGTTCAGGAGCAGCGTTCGGATGGACTCGACCGCTACGTACGCGGCCAGGACGAAGAAGCTGATCGCGATCAACTGCTGCGCCCGTCGCTCCGCGTC
>DASUZD010000324.1:0-3269 GCA_036377055.1 Gaiellaceae bacterium
GGCGAGCCGCTCCCGAGACGCGGCCCACTCGACGAGGCCGACGATCAGCACCGCGAGCGCCATCACGCCGGCGAGGACGAGCGGCCGAAGCCCGGCCTCGTACGAGCCGACCGCGACGCCGATGATGAAGATCGTCTCGACGGCCAGCCGGGGCACCGCCTCCGGCAGGCCGGTGCGCATCGCCGGCCGCGCCGACGCGTACGGCTGCCACGGCTGCTGCGTCCAGCCGCCCATCCGAAGCGCGCGCAGCTCCTTCCGCAACTCGGTCGCCTGGGCTTTGAAGGCGTCGACCGCCTCGAGCGCTCGGAGCGTCGTGTCGAGCCGGGCCAGGTGGCGGTAGAACGAGTCGAACGCCTCGCGGACGCGCTCCTGGTCGAATCCCTGCTCCACGATCGGCAGGTCTTCGACGCGCGGCAGGCCTGATTGGGCCGGCGGCTCGACGGAAGGCCAGGAGTCCTGCGTCACAACGGAAGTATGACCATCACTGCCGCTCGCACAACCGACCCGGAAATTCGGGCAGGAGGTCGACCCACCCCGGCCCCGAAGGCCCCGCGTCCGCGGCGACGCCGGGGCGCAGCGGCACCGCGACGAACACGCCGTCGCCGCGGCGAAAGGCGCAAACGTCCGGCCCGGCGTCGACCGGTTCGTACGAGCCGGCGAAGTCCTCCTCGCGCCGAGCACGCAGCGCGAGCGTCCGCCGGATCAGCAGGAGCTTCGACGGCTCCTCGGAGCTGATCAGTCGGCGCCGCCGCTCCCAGTCGACGGGACGCCGGTTGTCGGGATCGACGAGCGAGAGGCACTCGAGCTCGTCGCCCTGGTAGACATCCGGGACGCCCGGCACCGTCAGCTTCAGGAGCGTCTGGCCGAGCGACGCGTGGCGGCCGGCCTCCGCCACCCGCGCCGCGAACGGCTCGAAGTCGTCCGGCAGCCGCTCGTAGAGACGCCCGATCGCAGACCGAACGCGCGCCTCGTGCGCCTCGTTCGGCCGGGTCCAGCTCGTGTTCACCTTGGCCTCGCGGAGCGCCTTCTCCATGTACGCCTCGAGCCGGTCGCGCTCGATCGGCCAAGCCCCGACGAGCGTCTGCCAGAGGAGGTAATCCCCGTTCGCGTCGTCGAGGGCGCGCCACAGCCGGACGCGCTCCGCCCACTCGTCGGCCAAGCCCGCCAGCGCTCCGATCCGCGCGCGGACGTCGCCGCTCCGCTTCGTGTCGTGCGTCTGGGTCGCGACTAGATGCCGAGGGAACCGCTCCGCCCGCCGCAGGCTCGCTCGGTGAAACTCCTCGACCGGCAGCGAGAAGCGGCCGGGGTCGCCGCCGACCTCGTTCAGCGCCACGAGCCGCAGCCAGCCGTAGAACGCCGTGTCCTCGACGCCTTTGGCCATCACCGCGCCGCTCAACTGTTGAAAACGCGTCGTGAACTCGCTGCTCGGCTGCGAGACGAGCAGGTGCGCGACGCGGTCGGACATCGCTGACCCGCCGATCACGTCCTCGTCGTCGGCCTCGACGCCGCCGTCGAGGTACGTGCGGTAGACCGGCAGGCTCGCGACCGCGCCCGCCAGCTCGTCGAAGGCGATCCCCGACAGCCGCGACAGGAGCTCGACTTCCGGCCGGAACGTCGTCCGCGCCTGCTCGAGCTTCGCTTCGTCGGCCACCTCGGCGAACCTCCGCCGCTCGCCCGTCAGCTCTCCGTAGAGCTCCGTCAGCGGCCGTTCGCCCCGCGGGTCGACGAAGAGCGCCGTGACGTCGTTCGCGAACTCGTACCCGGTTGTCCCCTCGACGGGCCAGTAGCGCAGCTCCTCGTCCGGCTCGAGGATCTTCTCGACCCAGACCCGCTCTGCGCCGCGGTCGCGCAGGCGATCGAGGTACTCGCCGGGCCGGGCGAGCCCGTCGACGTGGTCGATCCGAAGCCCGTCCACGAGCCCCTCGCGCACGAGCTCGAGCACCTTCTGGTGCGTGACCTCGAAGACCTCCGGATCCTCTTGCCGCACGCCCGCGAGGTCGTCGATGTCGAAGAAGCGCCGGTGCCATCCCGTCTCGGGGTCGCCGTCGAAGAACTTCGGGTCGGGCCAGAACGGGTTCGCGTCGTCCGCGGCCATGTGGTTCGGGACGATGTCGAGGAGGACGTCGAGGCCGGCCGCACAGAGGTCGCGAAACGCGCCTTCGCCGCCGAGGTCGTCGGAGATCCGCGTCGGGTCGATCACGTCGTAGCCGTGCTCCGAGCCAGGCCGCGCCTGGAGCGACGGCGAGAGGTAGAGGTGACTGACGCCGAGTTCGCGCAGGTACGGAACGAGCGCGCGCGCCTCGCGGAACCCGAAGCCAGGCCGGAGCTGAAGGCGATAGACCGCGCGCACGGACGCGCGCTAGAAGTCGCGCCGCAGAAGCAGGAGCGACCGGGCCTCCACGTCGACGGTCGCCCGAAACGGCACGAGCCCGCCGTCCGCGGCCGAGTCGAAGGTCGAGAGCTCGAGGGCCCAACGAAGCCCGAACCGCCGCGGCGGGAGCACGAAGTCGCACGCCTCGCCGTCGGCGTTGAAGAGGAGCAGGAACGAGTCGTCGCCGATCGGCTCGCCGCGCGCGCCGCGCGTCGTGATCTCCTGGCCGTTCAGGAAGACGCCGAGCCGGCGCCCGCCGTCCTGCCAGTCGCGCTTCGTCATCCTGCGCCCGTCGGGGCGGAACCACCAGACGTCGGGCAGGCCCGAGCCCATCTCCTGCCCCGCGAGGAAGTCGGTCCGCCGGAAGACCGGGTGGCGCCGCCTCAGCGCGATCAGCCGCTTCGCGAACTCGTAGAGCTCGAGGTCGGCGTGCTCCCAGTCGAGCCACGAGAGCTCGTTGTCCTGGCACCACGCGTTGTTGTTGCCGTGCTGCGTTCGGCCGAGCTCGTCGCCGCCGAGGAGCATCGGGACGCCCTGCGAGAGCAAGAGCGTCGCGAGGAAGTTCCGCTGTTGCCGCCGACGGAGCGCGTTCACCTCCGGGTCGTCGGTCGGTCCCTCGGCGCCGCAGTTCCAGCTGCGGTTGTCGTCGCTTCCGTCGCGGTTGTCCTCGCCGTTCGCCTCGTTGTGCTTCTGCTCGTACGAGACGAGGTCGGCGAGGGTGAAGCCGTCGTGCGCCGTGATGAAGTTGATCGAAGCGAAGGGCCTGCGGCCGTCGCTCTGGTAGAGGTCGCTCGAGCCGGTGAACCGGGAGGCGAAGTCGGCGACCGGCGTCCGGCCGCGCCAGAAGTCGCGCATCGTGTCGCGGTAGAGGCCGTTCCACTCGCTCCACAGGACGGGA
>DASUZD010000325.1:0-5951 GCA_036377055.1 Gaiellaceae bacterium
TTCGAGATCGCGACCGCCCATTGCGGCGGCGCACCCGGCTTGAGGCCGTTGCGCATGATCCTCTCGAAGGTCTCGGGCGCGACGAAGACGTTCAGCGACTGGGGTTCCTCGTCCAGCCAGAACCCGGCGACGCCGCGGCGCAGGAGCACGCTCGCGACGACGAGGTGCGTCGCGGCGCCGTACGCGTAGACGTCGATGACGCCGCCCGGGCCGACGTCGAGCTCGTCCGCCAGGTCCCGCGTGATGGCGATCTCGTCGCCGGAGGGCGTCGGACCGCTGATGCCGGTCGCGTGCGGATCGCCGCCGAAGCCGCGAGCCGCGGCGAAGTCGACCATGACCACCTGCGAGTGCGGCGCCGTGCGCAGCGTCCCTGACGAGGACGAGACGGCTGCGGCGTCGAGGCGCGCGAGCGGCAGCACGCCGTCGATCTGGCCGCTCCGGGCAGGGCCGAGACGGCTGATCAGGTCGGTCCACTGGCTGCGTCCGTCGGCGACGACGAGCTCGTCGATCGGGCCGAGGTGCGCCCGCGCGAGCTGGCGGATCGAGGAGTCCATCGTGTCGCCGACGACGAACGAGCCGGTGATGATGGCCGCTCCGAGGAGCGAGCCGAGAACGACGAGCAGGCCTTCCTTCGGGCGGCGCGTCGCGTTGCGGAGCGCGAGCCGGCGCAGGACGCGCCTGCGGGTGAGAACCCAGGCGAACGGGACGGTGACGAGGATCGAGAGTGCGAGCGCGAGCATGGCAATCCGCTCCCCTCAGCCCGCCGTCACGAGCTCGGGCTCGACCGTCGTCCCGAGCCTTTCGTCGCCGACGAGGCGGCCGTCGCGGACGGTCAGCAGCCGGTCCGCGTATGAGGCGACGGTCCGGTCGTGCGTGACGAGGACGATCGAGAGGCCTTCCGCGTGGAGCTCGGCGAGCAGCTCCATCACGGCGTGCGCCATCTCGGAGTCGAGGTTGCCGGTCGGCTCGTCGGCCCACACGAGGCTCGGCGTCCCCGCGAGCGCGCGCGCCACCGCGACGCGCTGCTGCTCGCCGCCCGAAAGCTCCGTCGGTCGCCGGTCGAGGCGGTGCCCGAGGCCGACGCGCCGGAGCGTCTCCTGGGCGCGACGCCTCGCGTCTCGCTCGGCCACGCCGACGAGCAGCAGGGGAAGCTCGACGTTCTCCGTCGCGGTGAAGACGGGGATCAGGTTGAACGCCTGGAAGATGAAGCCCATCTCGGCGGCTCGGTGCCGCGTTCGCTCGGCATCGGAGAGCTCGTGGATCGACTTCCCGTCGACGACCACCCGGCCGCGGTCGATCTCGTCCAGGCCGGAGAGGCAGTTCAAGAGCGTCGTCTTGCCCGAGCCCGACGGGCCCATGACGGCCACGAACTGCCCGCGCGGGACCTCGAGATCCAGACCATGTAGCGCCACGACGTCGTCGGCGCCCGAGCGGTAGACCTTGCGGACGTCCTCGGCGACGAGGATCGAGTTCTCGTCCATCACGCACCTCCTGGTCGGCTCGCTCTCCCAGCTCTCCGCCGAGGGCGCGCGAGTTAGATCCGGGGACGCGACGATTTGCGCTGCGGGTTTTCCGTAGCGTGCGCCGAGCGCTTCGGGCAGGAGCTCGCGGACGACCATCCACACCATCGCGCCGGCGGCGAACGCGAGCCCGAGCGGCAGGACGCCGCGCACCTCCTCGACGAACAGGTAGGCCGGAACGGCCACGAGCGGCTGGGGCAGGCTCGAGAAGACGCTCCACCACGCGGCCGACGCGACGCGTGCCCCGCGCGGCACGAGCATGAGGCTGATCGCGAGGCCTTCCGGGATGTTGTGGACGGCGATCGCGAGCGTCATCGCGATCCCGAGGCGCTCGCCGCCTCCGAACGACGAGCCGACGCCGATGCCCTCGGCGAACGAGTGCGCCGTCATCACGGCCACGATCAGCACCCCGCTGCGCGCGGCGGCGCCGTGGAGCTGCGCGATCCCGACCTCCTTCCAGCTGCGTGTCGCGCGACGCGCGGCCGTGACGAAGACGACGCCCGCGGCGAAGCCGGCGGCCGTCCGCGCTCCGCTTCGGCCGGACGCCTCCACCAGGAGGCTCGCGCTCGCGGCGAGCATCACCGCTGCGGCGATCGCGTTCGCGCGGGCGAGCGAGCGCGCGCCGACCGACCTCGAGAACAGGAACGGCACCGCGCCGAGACCCGTCGCGAGCGCGGTGGCGAGGGCGGCGAGGAAGACGCCCGCCGCCGCCACCGCCCTACACCGTCTTCGGCTGATGCGGCTCGCCCGCGATGTGCCGCACGGTCGAGACGCCCCAGAGGACGACGATGTCGGTGACGAGCAGCGACAGCGCCGTCAGCGACCCGGTCGCGATCGCAACGACGGCGAGCACGAGCGCGAGCGCGCCGAGCGCGGCGCACAGCTTCGCCGCGAAGCTCCGGTCGGGTGAGCCCTGGCCGCACGTGAGCGCCCCGAGCACGAAGATCACGCCGGCCGCCCAGCGACGGCTGTCGCCGACGAGCCACACGTTCCAGCCCTCGTGGGTCGCCGCGAAGACCAGCACGGCGAGCGCGGTGAGCGCGGTCGCCGCCGCGTCCTTTCGCGTGAGCGTCATCTCACACCTCCCTTCTTTCAGGGTTCGGTCGAAGCCGCGACGCCGCCCGTCAGGAAGCGGCGTCGACAGTCGTCCGAGCAGAACTCGTACCGGATGCCGTGCTCCTCGACCGCCGGCCGCTGCTGGTCGGGGTCGAGGACGAGCCCGCAGACCGGGTCGTGCCGCACCTCCGCCGGGCCGTTGCCGGCGACCTCGTTCAGCAGCACGAGCTCGTTGAGGAGGAGCCGGGGCAGGAGGAAGTGCTCGTAGACGCGCTCGCGGCCGCGGCGGCCGAGCTCCTCAGCGCGCTCGCGGTCGCGCACGAGCGCGACGATCGCCGCGGCAGCCTCCTCGATCGAGTCGACGAGGACGCCGCCGGCGCCGTCCGCCATCTGAAGCGGGATCCCGCCGGCCCTTCCTGCGACGACGGGCGTGCCCTTCCACAGCGACTCGGAGATGACGAGCCCGAACCCTTCTCGGATCGACTTCTGGACGACGACCGAGGAGAGGCGCTGGAATGCGTTCACCTCGATGTTCCCGACGTCGGTCAGGTTCGTGAAGAGCTTGATCGCGTCGTCGCCCGCGCCCTCGCGCTGGAGCTGGCGGTAGAGGTCCCACCCTTCGGGGTCGTCGAGGGCCATCGAGCCGACGAGCGCGAGCTGGAGGTCGGGGATCTCCGTGCGCGCGAGCCTGTACGCCTCGATCACGCCGAGCGGGTCCTTCCACGGGTCGAACCGCGAGACCTGGGTGACGAGCGGCACGCCGAGCCGGACGCCGATCCAGTCGAGCACCTGTCGCGCGGTGACGCCCGTCAGCGGGAGGTTCTTCGGGCTCAGCGGATCGATGGCAGGCGGCGCGATCGCCACTCGTTCGATCGGCAGGTCGGGCGGGACGAACTCGCGGAGCGTGAAGACCGCGGCGTCGTAGTCGCAGAGGAACCCGCGCAGGAACTCCCAGGTCTCGGGGTTCGGACGGCTCGTCTCGATGTGGCAGCGCCAGACCCAGCGCGCGTTGCCCTTGCCGCGAAGCGGGAGCATCGCAGCCGGCTGCGGGTCGTGGACGACGACGAAGTCGTAGCCGTCCTCGAGCAGCTCGGCATTCCGCGCGGACGTCTTCAGATACGCCTGGCGCTCGTGGTCCGTCAAGGTGCGCCCGTCACCTTGGAGACCGTTGTGGATCGCCTTCGTCACGCGGAAGAACGGCTCGTCGCCGCTGATCACGTGCCACTCGACCTCCAGGCCGAGGTTCGCGAGCAGCGGCACGGTCGACCGGAGGAGTTCGGACACGCCGCCCCCGTACGGCGTCGCGTTCAGGTGGAGGATGCGCGCACCGCGCAGCTTCTTGGCCTCGCGCTCGAGCGCCTCGAGGACGTGGATCGGCGCGACGTTCAAGTACGACGCGAGCGAGCGCTCGCCGACGTCGACCGCCTGGAGCCTCGTCGTCGCAGCGCGCGGCGCCTCTGCGTGCTCGCTTCGGGTTGTTTGGGCGACGGCCATCGCTCACCTCCGGTTGCGTATGGCCAGTGTCACCCCACGCTCGGGTCGCTACCTCCGCGTGGGTGCGGATTCGCGGTGCGGATTTCTCCCGATGGCGTCGAGCGGAGGCAACGCTACGTTCGGAGCACAAGGAGGGTCTATGGGACGACCGCGGTATGTGCGCAGGAGGCCGCCCGCCGAGAGGCGGGAGCGCTGGAGGCGGCCGGCGGACCGCGCGCTCGAACGGCGGTTGCTGCGCGCCGCGAAAGGGGGCGACCGGCGCGCGCGCCAGCGCCTGGTCGAGCTGCACATGGGGCTCGTCCGGAACGTCGCGTCCCGCTACCGCGACCTGGGGCTTCCGCTCGACGACCTCGTCCAAGAGGGCGCGATCGGCCTCCTCGCCGCGATCGACCGCTTCGACCCCGATCGCGGCGCGTCGTTCAGCACCTACGCACGCTGGTGCGTCCGCAGGGCCGTGACGCACGCGTTGACCGACCACGGACGGCTCGTGCGGCTCCCCAAGGGCGTCGTCGAGCGCCACCGCGCCGTCGCGCAGGCGAGCGCTCGCTTCCGTGCGGAGACGGGCCGTGAGCCGACGCGGGAGGAGCTCGCGGCCGCGACGGGCCTCCCCCTCCCCGTCGTCGCCGAGGCCGCTGCGGCGCGGGAGGGCATCGCGTCGCTCGACGAGCCGCTGTCGGAGAGCGGCCCCGCGCTGGAGTCCCTCGTCGAGGACCCGGCGGCGCCCCGGCCGGAGGTCGAGGCGCTCGCGCACGAGCGATCGGAGCTCGTCGCCGGCGCGGTGCAGAAGCTGCCGCCGCGACAGCGACGCGTGATCGAGGCCTACTTCGGGCTCGCGGGCGACGAGCGGTCGCTCGTCGAACTCGCCGAAGAGCTCGCGCTCTCGCCCCAGCGCGCGCGAGCGCTCGAGCAGGACGCGCTCCGCCGCCTCTGGACGGAGCTCGAGCCGCGGAGTCGCGATGGCCGCTGAGCCGCAACCAGGCGTGAACCTCTACTGGCTGCCCTTGGGCGCCGGCGGTCACTCGGTGCGGCTGAACGGTCGTGTCTTCGAGGCTGTAGCGTCGCGGCTCGAGAAGCGACCGGCCTGCGACCTCTACCACTCCGCGCTCATCGTCAGCGTGCCCGAAGGCGACTTCGTCATCGAGATGGCGCCCATCCGTGACGCTGACGGGGCGCGTCGAGGCGTCGCCGCCGAGGGCGCAGTCGGAAGCCGTTGGGCTCGACGGTGGCGCATCTTCCGTTACGAGGTCCGCCGCTGGCGCGACGGCGCCATCCCGGACGTCGACGAGGCGGTCGACAGCCCGCAGCGGCTGACCGGCGACGTGCGGCTCGCGCGACGCGTGCTCGAGCTCGTGCCAACGGTTCCCACACCCGTCTGGGGGCGCGACGAGCTCGGGGCCGGCGAGATGTGGAACTGCAACTCGCTCGTCTCCTGGCTCATCGCACGCGGCGGCCTCGACCTCGCTGCCGTCCGTCTGCCCGCAGGCGGGCGCGCTCCGGGTTGGGACGCGGGTCTCGTGGTGGCGCGGCGCGGGTCCGGCCGCGCGAGCGCGAAGAAGTCGCACGCGACCGGAGTCGCGAGGACGAGCACGGCGTCGGCCGATGCGATTCCGGTCGAGATCGACGGCGCCGCCGTCGCCGGCGGCCGATGACGGCCATGGACCCGCTCGCGAACGGGCGACTGTCGCCACTCGATCATGCGTCCCTGCATGAGTTCTGGCGCATGCAGCTCCTAGACGAGCTCCACGGCAGGCTGACTGCCGTCGAATGGAATCCGAAGCTCGACCCGGATGGCACGCGCGCGGTGGCGCTGCGCGCGCTGATCGCGCGTGTGGAGGCTGCCGAGGCCGAGGCGCTCCGGAACGGATTCGGCGACGACCGGAC
>DASUZD010000326.1:0-2351 GCA_036377055.1 Gaiellaceae bacterium
CCCCGCCCGCCTTGTCACGTTCGCTGCCGCCGTCCTCGCGGCCCTGCCTGCGACCGCGGCAGCGCAGACGCGCGCCGACGGCAGCCTCCAGCAGAGGCTCGCCCGCGCGCTCGCGGTCCCGCACGTCCCGCGGACCTCGGCGGCGCTGGCCGTCGAGCTCGACACGGCGCAGCCCGTCTTCTCACGGAACGCGACCGCGCCGCTCGCGCCCGCGTCGACCGAGAAGCTTCCGGTCACCTACGCAGCGCTCGTCGTGCTCGGCGCCGGCTATCGGATCGAGACCGACGTCCTAGGCGAGGGCGAGCAGGTCGGAGCCGTCTGGCGCGGCGACCTCGTCCTCCAGGGCCACGGCGATCCGACGCTCTCGACGGCGAACCTGCGGCAGCTCGCGGCGCAGCTCCAGGCGAACGGCATCCGGCGCGTGGCCGGCTCGATCGTCGGCGACGAGTCGTGGTTCGACTCTCGCCGGACGGCGCCCGGCTGGAAGCCGTCGTTCTACATCGAGGAGTCGCCGCCGCTCTCCGCGCTCGCCGTCGACCGCGCTCGCTACGGCGGCCACGTCTCCCGCGATCCCGCGCTGGCGGCGGCGCTGATCTTCCGCGACGCGCTCCGCAAGGCGGGGATCTCCGTCGGCGGCCAGGTCGTCACCGGCCGAGCCGATCCGGACGCGTTTCCGCTCGCGTTCGTCGAGTCGCCGACGCTCGGCGCGATCGTCCGGTTCATGGACCGCGAGAGCGACAACTTCACGGCCGAGCTGCTGCTGAAGGAGCTCGGCGCCGTCGTCGCCGGCCGCGGCACGACGGCGGCAGGCGCGGCCGTCGTGATGCGGCAGCTCGCGGCGGCGAAGGTGCCCATGGCAGGCGTCCGCATCGTCGACGGCTCCGGGCTCTCGCTCCTCGACCGGCTGACCGTCGAGGCGCTGGTCGGAACGCTCGAGGCGGCGTGGGCCGACCCGCGCGTCCGGGCGCCGCTCCTCGCCGCACTTCCGGTGGCCGGCGTCAACGGGACGCTCGAAGACCGGATGCGGCGGGCGCCGGCGCGAGGGAACGTCCTCGCGAAAACGGGCACGACGAGCCAGGCGTCCGCTCTCGCGGGGTTCGTCCGCGATCGCTACGTCTTCGCCGTCCTGCACAACGGCCACCCGCTCGCGTACGCGTGGGCGCGCGTCGCGCAGGACCGCTTCGCGACGGTGTTAGCCGCCCAGTAGCTCGAGCAGGTCCTGCTCGGTCAGGAGCGGCACGCCGGCACGCTGCGCCTTCGTCAGCTTGGACGCGCCGGGCTCCTCGCCGACGACCACGCCGGTCGTCTTCGACGAGACGGAGTCGGAGACCTTGGCGCCCTTTGCCTCGAGCGCCGCCCGCGCCTCGTCGCGCGAGAACCGCTCGAGGATGCCGGTGATCACGTAGGCGCGACCGGTGAGCGGCCCCTCGACCGGCCGCTCCTCCTCGCCGGCCTCGAATCGGAGGCCGAGCTCGCGCAGCTCGCGGACGAGCTCGCGGTTCTCCTCGTCGGCGAACCACTCGACGAGGATCTCCGCGCGCTCCGGCCCGATCCCGTCCACCTCCTCGATCTCCTCCTGCGTCGCCGAGAGCAGGCGGTCGACTGTGCCGAAGTGGCGGACGACGTTCTGCGCCATGATCCAGCCGACCTTCGGGATGTTGAGCCCGAAGAGCACGCGCGAGAACGGCACCTGCTTCGACGCCGCGATCGACTCGACGGCGTTCGTGGCCGAGATCTCGGCGTACCCGTCGAGCTCCATCAGCTGATCCTTCGTCAGCCGGTAGAGGTCGGGGATCGAACGGACGAGCCTCAGGTCCCACAGGCGGCGGATCGACTGCTCCCCGACGCCCTCGATGTCGGCGGCGGCCTCGACCCAGTTGATCAGCGACTCCAGCCCGCGAGACGGACAGGCCCGGTTGGGGCAGCGGTGCATCGCCTCGCCCTCGGGCTTCACGATCTCGGCATCGCAGAGCGGGCAGCGCTTCGGCATCTTGAAGGGCTTGGTGCCGGGCCGGTGCGCGCCCGCCGGCCCGACGATCTGCGGGATGACGTCGCCGGCGCGCTGCACGATCACGTCGTCGCCCTCGCGAATGTCCTTGCGGTTGACGTCTTCCTCGTTGTGGAGCGTCGCGCGCGAGACCGTCACGCCTCCGACCTCGACGGGCTCGAGCATCGCCCACGGGTTGAGCGCGCCGGTACGGCCGACGCGGATCTTGATCTCGTTCAGTCGCGTGACCGCCGTCATCGGCGCCCACTTGAACGCGCGCGCCCAGCGCGGCCGCTCGTGCAGCGAGCCGAGCTCGCGCTGCTGCGGCAGCGAGTCGACCTTGATCACGATCCCGTCGATCTCG
>DASUZD010000327.1:0-2888 GCA_036377055.1 Gaiellaceae bacterium
GAACAGCTGGCTTCGCGCCTGGCGCCGCGTCGACACCCGCTGGGAGCGGCGACCCGAACACTGGCTCGCCGTCATCCAAATCGCCGCCGCCCTCACCATCCACAACACGCTCGACTCATTCCGTTAGCAGCTCCAGACCCCGGACGTGGCCGCACGCTCCTAGGTGGACGCGAGCCGGCGGCGCCAGGCGTCGGCCGCGGCTCGGCCCTCCGGCGTCGCTAGGAAGTGCTCCAGCGGGACGTGGAGGAAGCCCGCGCGCGCCTCGGCGAGGATCTCGCCGCCGTCCGTCAGCCGGCCGCGCACCTGGATCCGGCGCCCTCGCGCCGACTCCAGCTCGGCCCGTAGCAGGAGCTCCGTGTTGATCGGCACCGGATGCCGGTAGCGCACGAACATCCGCGCCGTCACGGTCGGGAAGCGGTACCACGTCGCGAGCAGGCCGCACGCCTCGTCGAGCGCCGCCGAGACGAGGCCGCCATGGACGAGTCCGGGGCCGCTCTGGTGGCGCTCGTCGAACGACACGTACGCCTCGTACTCCTCGAGTCCCTCCGCCTCCGGAACCGGCAGAGCGAGCCCGAGCGGGCTCTCGCCGCAGCCCCAGCACCCGGCGTCGTGGTGCGGCGGGACGTTCACCGCAGCCCGCCGCGCTCGTGGTGCGCGCGAAAGAAGTTCTCCGACCCGGCCGTGGCCATCGAAGCCGAGGCCGAGATCTCGAGTGCCAGCGTCGCGGCCGCCACGATCTGCGCGAAGCGGTAGACCTTGCCGGTCCCGACGCATCCGAGCAGCTCGAGCCACGTCCGCGCGTACGGAAGGCCCGTGCCGCCGCCGACGGTCGCGACCTCGAGCCCAGGGAGCCGCAGCGCGACGTGCAGGCCGCCGTCGACCCGCCGGCCCGTCCCGTGCGCCATCGAGCTCGTCCCGACCATCCCGAGGTCCTGCCCGGTCGCCGCGAACACGGCCGCGATGGCCGAGGCGGGCGTGAACGCGACCGACTGCATCCCGGACGCGACAGCGCCGTGCGTGCCCGCCCAGGACAGCTGGAGCAGGTCGTCGATCGTCGTCCGCAGCACGCGCCGCACCGCTTCGTCGGTCAGAGTCGTCTCGGCGAGCACCGTCTTCCCGTGACCCGACTGGAAGTACTCGTACGAAGGCTTCTTGTCGCCGCCCATGTTCGCTTCGAGGATCGCCCGCTCGGGCCGCACGGGCGCGCGCTCCATCACGTAGCCCATGTTCAGGAGGTACGCGTTCCGGGTCATCATGTTCGCGCCGACCGCGTCCCCGGTGGTCCAGCGCCAGAGGACGTGGCACATCGGGCCGACCACGAGCGTCTTCGCCTCGCGCAGGCGCGCGAACTGCGACCGCGACGGATCCTCGAGCCCGTCGAGCCACTCGCGCATGGCGCCCAGCTCGTCCTCGATCCAACGCGCGAGCGCGACCGCCTCGCCCGCATCGCGACAGACGAAGCACGACGCGCGCGTGATCCGGTCCGCCAGCACGAACGTCCGGAAGCCGCCCGACTCGGCCGCGGCGCGCGCACCCCGGTAGAGCGAGTCCGAGAGGCCGCCTTCCGTGTGCGCGAGCGGGACGTAAACCTCCTCCTCGGCCCGGCCGCGCTCCTCGACCAGCCCGTCCGGCTCGGTCAGCTCGTACGAGCCAAGCGACACCCGGAGCGGCCCGACGACGGAGACCGGCGTCACGGCCACTCCTGTCAGCGACTCCTGCGCGCCCGCGAAGGGAGCGAGGTCGTGGGACGCCACCTCCCCGTCGAGGCCGAGCGCTTGCTGGCGCGCGCGGATCGACGCGGGATCGTTCTTCCTCGGCCACCGCATGGGAGGAGCTTAGGGCCTTGACAGACACCTCCCGATTTAGTCAAATGCCTAAGGCGCTTGACTTAGGCACTCAGCGAGAGGAGATCCAGGATGGCCGAGAACGGTTCGCTCCACCGCTCCCCACAGGAGGCGATGCAGGCGCCTCGCGAGGAGTTCCTCTACCTCGCTTGCCTGCACGAAGGCACGGGCGTCGACGCGCCGGACTTCCTGGCGGTCGTCGACGCCGACGACGGCAAGATCGTCCACGAGCTGCCGATGCCCGAGGTCGGCGACGAGCTCCACCACTTCGGCTGGAACCGCTGCTCCTCGGCCTGCCACGGGCCCGATCGCTCGCACCTGATCATCCCGGGCTTCCGCTCGTCGCGGATCCACGTCGTGAACGTCGCTGACGACCCGCGGCGCCCTTGGATGGAGAAGGTGATCGAGCCCGAGGAGGTGATCGCGAAGACCGGCTACACGCGGCCGCACACCGTCCACTGCATGCCGGGCGACAACGTCGTCCTCTCGATGCTCGGCGACGCCGACGGGAACGGAGCGGGTGGGTTCGCGGTCATCGACGCGAAGACCTTCGACGTCCAGGGCCGCTGGGAGAACGGCGGCGAGGTGCCGTCCTTCAACTACGACTTCTGGTACCAGCCGCGCAAGAACGTCCTCGTCTCGAGCGAGTTCGGCGAGCCGAACGCCTACGAGAACGGCTTCGATCCGGCGCACGTCGAAGCCGGGCGGTACGGCCAGCGCGTCCACTTCTGGAACCTCGAGACGCGCGAGCGCGAGCAGTCGATCGACCTCGGAGAGAAGGGCCTCGTCCCGCTCGAGATCCGCTGGCGTCACGACCCGGACGCCGAGGAAGGCTTCGTCGGGGCCGCGCTCTCGAGCGTCATGTGGCGGCTCTACCGCTCGAACGGATCGTGGGCGGCGGATCCCGTGATCGAGGAGGAGCCGGTTCCGCTCGAGGGGTGGCCGTTCCCGGTGCCAGGGCTGATCACCGACCTCGTGCTCTCGATGGACGACCGGTTCCTCTACCTCGCGAACTGGCTCCACGGCGACGTGCGGCAGTACGAC
>DASUZD010000328.1:0-9510 GCA_036377055.1 Gaiellaceae bacterium
CCTCCCACTTGCCCGCCTTCGCATTCCACGAGATCAGCCGCTTGCGCTCCGACCACGGCTTCCCCTCGGGATCCGCTGACGCGCGGTTGTAGAGGATCCGCCGGTTCGCCGGCCAAGCCCAGCCCCACTCGAGCGCGTAGATGTTCTGCTCCCAGTGCGGCTTGCGCCGCGCCGTCTGGTTCACGCTGTCCGCGAAGCAGCCGCAGTAGATCCAGCAGCCGCAGCTCGTCGAACCGTCGGCCTTCAGCTCCGGGTACCCCGAGAGCGCCTCGCCCTTCTCGTTCCAGCCGTTGATCTCTCGCAGCACGGCCTCCGCGCTCGGCTCCTCGAGGTGACCCGCGGTCGGGTAGACCCAGGCGAGCTCCTTGAGCGGCCGGTCCTTCGGGTCGTCGGAGTCGGCGAGCTTCTCCCGGATCTTCCGACCGAGGTGGTAGACGAACCAGAGCTCCGAGCGCTGGTCGCCCGCCGGCTCGAGCGCCTTGTGATGCCATTGGAGGAGCCGCTGCGTGTTCGTGAACGTGCCGTCCTTCTCCGTGTGTGCTGCGGCCGGCATGAGGAAGACCTCCGTCGGGATCTCGCGCGTGACGAGCTCGCCCGTCTCGATCTCGGGGCCGTCCTTCCAGAACGAGGCCGTCTCGATCTCGAAGAAGTCGCGCACGACGAGCCAGTCGAGCTTCGCTGTCGCCAGCCGGTGCATCCGCGAGTTCGCCGACCCGACGGCCGGGTTCTCGCCCATGACGAAGTAGCCCTTGACCTTTCCGTCGAGCATCTCGGAGATCGCCGTGTAGGCCGAGTGGTCGCCCGAGATGCGCGGCAGGTGGTCGAAGCAGAAGTCGTTCTCGGCGGTCGCGTACTCGCCGTAGTAGGCCTTCAGCAGGCTGACCGTGTACGAGTCCATGCGCCCCCACCAGCCGGTCGGCGCGGCGTTCAGCTCGACGAACGTGCGCAGGTCCTCGTGCGCGTGGGCGTGCGGCATCGGGATGTAGCCGGGCAGGATGTTGTAGAGCGTCGGGATGTCGGTCGACCCCTGGATCGACGCGTGCCCGCGGAGCGCGACGATCCCGCCGCCCGGCCGGCCCATGTTCCCGAGCAGCAGCTGGATGATCGCCGCGGTACGGATGTACTGGACGCCGACGGTGTGCTGCGTCCAGCCGACCGAGTAGACGAACGCCGAAGTCCGCTCGCGGCCGGAGTTCGCGCAGAGCGACTCGGCGACCTCGACGAGCTGCTCCGGTGTGCAACCGCAGATCTCGGCCACGCGCTCGGGTGTGTAGCGGCTGTAGTGCCGCTTCAGGATCTGGAAGACGCAGCGCGGGTGTTCGAGCGTGAAGTCCTCCTCCGGCGGCTCGCCATGGTGGAGCCCGCTGCCGTGGCCGCCGTGGCCGACCGCCTCGCCGTGCGGCGCGCCTTCCTCGCCCGCTCCGGAGCCGAGCACCTCCATGCCTTCGTACTGCCACGTCGTCGTGTCGTACGTGCCCTTCTCCGGCTGCCAGCCGGAGAAGAATCCGTCGAGCTCCTCGGTGTCCTTGAAGTCTTCGTGGATGATCACCGGCGCGTTCGTGTACGCCTTCACGTACTCCTCGAACCAGCGCCCGTTCTGGATGATGTAGTTGACGATCCCGCCCAGGAACGCGATGTCGCTGCCGGCGCGGATCGGCACGTACAGGCTCGCCATCGCGCTCGTGCGTGTGAAGCGCGGGTCGACGTGGATCAGCTTGGCGCCGCGGTGGCGGGCCTCCATCGGCCACTGGAAGCCGACGGGATGGTTCTCCGCCATGTTCGACCCCATGACCAGGATGCAGTCCGAGTTCGCGAGGTCCTGCTGGAAGTCCGTGGCGCCGCCTCGTCCGAACGAGGTCCCGAGACTCGGGACCGTGGAGCTATGTCATATGCGGGCCTGATTCTCGACGGAGACGATCCCGAGCCCGCCGGTGAAGAGCTTCTTGATCAAGTAGTTCTCTTCGTTGTCGAGCGTCGCGCCGCCGAGGTGCGCGATTCCGAGCGTCCGGTTCACCTGGCGGCCCTGCTCGTCCGTGCGCTGCCACGTCTTGTTTCGCGTCTTGATCACGCGGTCGGCGATCATGTTCATCGCCTGCTCGAGCGGCAGCTCCTCCCACTCGGTCGCGTACGGCCGGCGGTACTTGACCTTCGTCTCCCGTGTAGGGCTCGTGACGAGGCTCTTCGACGCGGAGCCCTTCGGGCAGAGCCGCCCGCGCGAGATCGGGCTTGCCGGGTCGCCCTCGATCTGCGTGACGGCGCCGTCCTTGACGTACACGAGCTGGCCACAGCCGACGGCGCAGTACGGGCAGACGGACGCGACGACGTGTTGCGCGTCGGCTGTCCGGGGCTTCAGCTCACGTGTCCGCTTAGTGGTGACCGCGCGCCCGAGGCCGCGCACGTCGCCGTCGGCGTACTGCCGCAGAACAGGCCACTGCGCGATCAGTTCGCGGAGCGACATCCGCGAGCTTCGTGCCCGCGGCGCGCCTCCGTAAACAAATCGTAATGCGATGCTACTCTAGGCAGCTCGCTCTGAGGGCGTCGGACGGGGAGACCGGCTGGACGCGGGGGAGGGACGGCCCGGGCGTTAGTCCGGGCCGTCGCGTTGCCGGCGCTGTCCTTCCTCGTCCGGCGCCTCCGGAGCGGCGGGCCGCTCCGAGCCGTCCGGCGGCTCAGGCTCTGCGGGACCCGAGGGCTCGGGCGCCTCGTCAGGCGGCTTCGCTCCCGGGATCCCCGGCTCCTGAGGGAGTCCTTCGTCCGGAGTGTCAGCGCTCGTAGGTCACCTCGCCGCTCTCCACGGCGCGCTCCTCGCCGCCCGCGTCGATCACGAGGCGGCCGAGGCGGTCGATCTTCACGGCCGTGCCGCTGACGCCGTCGACGGCCACGCGCCGCCCGCGAAGGAAGTCGCGCGAGCCGAGATCATCGTAGATCGCGTCGATTCCGCCCTCGCGCCACAGGTCGTAGTGGTGCTCGAGCCGCGCGAGGATTCGCGCCAGGATCGGCTCGCGAGCGCGCTCGACGCCGTCGATCGTCCGCAGCGAGGCTGGCGGCGTGGTCGCGTCCGGCGGCAGCTCCTCGCGCCGCTGGTTGACGTTCACGCCGATGCCGAGCACGACGGCGTCGCCGCGCGCCTCCGCGAGGATCCCCGCGACCTTCTTCCGGTTCACGAGCACGTCGTTCGGCCACTTGATCTGCGCGCTGAGGCCGAGCGCTTCCTCGACCGCGTCGGCGACCGCGACTCCGGCGACGAGCGAGAGCTCCGGTTGGCGCCGCTTCGGCGGCGGCCGGACGAGCGTCGAGGAGAGGATCGCCGTCCCTGCCGGTGCGACCCACCGCCGCCCGTGTCGCCCGCGACCAGCGGTCTGCGCGTCCGCGACGACGACCGCGCCCTCGGGATCGTCCGGCCCCAGCAGGTCCTGCGTGGATTCGCACTCCGGAACGAACCGAAACGGCCGTCCGAAGCGCCCTTCCGGCGAGAGCTCCATCGCGCGGAGTGTACGGCGACCGCCCCTGCGGACTCGTGCGGCTCGCGATACTTCGCCGCGTGGAGCTCGAGCGCTTGGAGAGCGAGCTCGCCGAGGCTCGGCGGCGCGTCGAGCTAGCGATGCGCAAGCCGCCGGGCAGAGGGGCGGACGCCGACGCGGCGTTCTCCGCGGCGCTCGACAAGGAGTTGGCGGCGGAGCGAGCGCTGGCGGCCGCGCGCGGCGAGGAGTACGCCGTGCCGTTCGAGCTCGGCGTCCGCTGGAGCGGCGGTGCGCCATTGCCCCACCTACTCAGCTCGGGCCTGCGCTCGTTCGTCGCCTTCTACCTCGAGGAGCGCGATCCGAACTGGGACGGCACCTACGTCCGCATTGTCGATCCGACCGACGGGACCGTGGAGTCGCTGGCGCTCGCCGAGTTCGAAGGTTCCGTCGCAGTGAAGCTCGGGCCGCCGAACGACGAGGTGCTGCACGGGCACCCGCTCGAGGGGCGAGGCCTGGCCGGCTATGGCGCGTACGTCGTCGAGAACTCTCGCTGGCTGGAAGCGCTCATCGAGATCAACTGCGTGCACGAGCGGTTCGATCCCCAGTCATGGCAGGACAAGCGGCACTTCCTGCTCGTCTTCCACGACGAGACGGTCGAAGCGATCGCGCGCGGAATCGACGCCCGGCCCGTGCGCACGTCGATGCGAGCGCTCCTCGCGGAAACCGTCGAGAAGCTCTGGCCCGAGTAGACGCGGCGGCCCGAGGCGGACCGCTTGGTCGGCGACGGCCGGGTCTAGAGATCGTTCAACTGAATCGTCTTGTTCCAGCGAGCATGTTCGAGGCCGAGCTGCGCCCGCTCGTACGCGTGCGGGATCCCCTCGAGCAACCCCACCATGTCCGGCGCATCGGCGTCAGCTTCGTCGATCGCGCGCGACAGAAGGGACCGAGCGAGCGTCTCTTCTTGCGTGCGGGTGCGCTCGGCGAGCCGGGCGAGCTTCGCGGCTCGCACGCCGTCAAGGGTGACGTTGAGACGCTTGCTCGGAAACCCTTCGCCTGCCGCCATGGCTAATGGGCTCCTGGCTGCAGCGGCTCGAGGCGCACTGCGGAGACCTTGTACTCCGGCGTGCCGATCAGTGGGTCGCCGACGTCGTGCGTCAGCCAGTTCACCTTCGCCTCCGCGAAGTGGAGCGCCATCCAGACGAGCCCGGGGTAGACTCGGTCGCCGATCGCTGCTCGCGCCTCCAGGGATCCCCGGCGCGAGACGAGCCGCACCCAGTCCCCATCGGTCACGTCCAGAGCGGCGGCATCCTCCGCCGAGATCTCGAAGAACGGGTCCTCCTGCTTCTCGACGATCCCGTCCTCGCGCATCGTCATCGTCGCCGAGTTGTAGTGGTAGAGCGTCCGGCCGGTCGAGAGGACGAAGGGGTACTCCGTGTCGGGCTCCTCGATCGGCGGCTGGTACTCGACCGGGAAGAACTTGCCCTTGCCGTTCGGCCGCGCCGGATGGGGCGAGTGCAGGTACATCGAGCCGGGGTGGTCGCGGTCGGTGCACGGCCACTGGAGGCCTACCTCTTCGATCCGGTCGTAGCGGATCCCGGACCAGTTCGGCGCGAGGTCGGCGAACTCGTTCCACGCATCTTCCGGTGACGCGTATTCCGGCCACGACGCGCCGAGCGCGCGGGCGAGGTCGACGACGATCCGCCAGTCCTCGCGCGCGTTCCCCGGCAGCGGCACGGCCGCGCGCACGCGGTTGACCCGCCGCTCGGTGTTCGTGAACGTCCCGTCCTTCTCGGCGAAGGACGATGCCGGAAAGACCACGTCCGCGTGCTTCCGCGCCGTGTCGTGCAGGAACAGGTCCTGGCAGACCATGAACTCGACGTTCGCGAGCCCCTCCTCGACGTGGTGCGCGTTCGGCTCCGTGTGCGCGGGGTTCTCGCCGACGAGGTAGAGCGCCCGGACGCGGCCGTCGTGCAGGCCCGAGATGATCTGGTCGAGCCGGTAGCCGGGCTTCCCCGGCAGGTGCACTCCCCATGCCTCCTCGAACTTCCGCGTCGTCTCGTCGTCGATCGCCTGGTAACCGGGGAAGTAGGACGGATTCGCGCCGGCGTCGTTCAGGCCCTGGACGTTGTTCTGGCCGCGCAGCGCGTTGAGCCCGGTCGACTCGTACCCGAGGTGGCCGGTCATGAGGACGAGGTTCGCGAGCGACCAGATGTTGTCGATCGCCGACGCGTGTTCGGTGATCCCGAGCGTGTAGAAGATCCCGGCGTGCTTCTCGCGCGCGTACGCGCGCGCGACCCAGCGGATGTCGTCGGCGGGCACGCTCGTTACGCGCTCCGCCTCTTCGGGCGTGTACCGGGCCACCACCTCCGCGACCGCCTCGAACCCTTCGGTGTGCTCGCGGATGTACGCGTCGTTCTGGAGCCCCTCCTCGAGGATCACGTGCATAAGCGCGTTCAGAAGCCAGACGTCGGTTCCCGGGCGCAGCTGGAGGTGGCGAGAGGCGATCTTCGTCAGCCAGATCTTCCGTGGGTCGGCGACGACGAGGGTGGCGCCGCGTCGCACGGCCTTCTTCATCCGCAGCGCGAGCACGGGGTGCGCCTCCGTCGTGTTCGAGCCGATCACGAGCAGGAAGCGGTCGTTCTCGATCTCCGGGATCGAGTTGGTGCTAGCTCCTCTGCCGAACGACCTGACCAGGCCGTAAAGGGTCGGAGCGTGTCAGGTTGCCTCGCAGGAGTGAACCGAGTGGGTGCCGAGGGCGGTGCGCGCGAGCTTCTGGATCAGGAAGTTCTCCTCCATCGTCAGCCGCGCCGACGCGAGGACGCCGATCGACTGCGGGCCGTGCCGCTCCTTCACCTCCTTCAGGCCCTGAGCGGCGACCTCGAGCGCGTTGTCCCAGGTCGTCTCGTGCAGCTCGCCGTCCTCGCCGCGCACGAGCGGCTCGGTCAGGCGGTCGGGGTGGTGGACGAAGTTGAAGGCGAAGCGGCCCTTCACGCAGAGGTTGCCCTCGTTCGAGACGTAGCTCGGCTCGGAGGTGACCTTCACGATCCGGTTCGTCTCCGGGTCGACGTTCAGGTCGATCTGGCAGCCGACGCCGCAGAACGTGCAGGTCGTCTTGACCTTGCGCAGGCGCTCCTCCTGCCGCGGCGGCGCGCCCTCGAGGAACTTCTCGTAGATCGCGCCGGTCGGGCAGACGGAGAGGCAGCCGCCGCAGAGCTCGCACTCGGTGTCGAGCCACGAGCGATCCCAGGTCGGGACGACGCGCGCCTCGGGCCCACGCCCCTCGAGCGAGAGCGCGGAGCACTGCATCACCTCCTGCGTGTAGCGAACGCAGCGGGCGCAGAGGATGCACGCGTCCGGGTCGTAGCCCATCAGGCGGTTGCGGTCGTCGTAAGGCTTCCGCTTCGCGTCGGGGAGTACCAACGGCGCCTCCGCGCCCAGCTCCTCGGCGAGGTCGACGAGCTCGTTCGGCCGGCCGCCGGGGTTCGCGTTCAGGTGCTCGGCGAGCAGCATCTCCGTGAGGGTCTTGCGGAACTGAGGTACCCGCGAGTTCGTCGAGACGACGAGGCCGTCCGCCACGCGGGTCGCGCAGGCGGGAAGCGGCCGCGGCGAGCCTTCGACGTCGACGACGCACATGCGGCACCCGCCGTACGGGTCGAGCTTCTCGTCGTGGCAGAGCGTGGGGATGAAGACGCCGTGGCGCGCAGCCGCGTGGACGAGCAGCTCGCCGGCGGGCGCGTCGACCCGACGGCCGTCGAGCGTGAACTCGACGACGTCGCTCATACCGGCTGCGCCTCGCCGAGCGGCGCCGCGAGGTCCGGCCAGTGCCGGAACACGCTCCGGACCGGGAACGGTGCCGCCTGCCCGAGCCCGCAGATCGACGTCGCCTCCATCGCCTCGAGCCACTCGTCGACCTGCCAGCGCGGCATCTCGGCCTCTCCGTCCGCGAGCCGTTCGACCACGTGCGTGAGGGCACGGTTCCCGATCCGGCACGGAGTGCACTTCTGGCACGACTCCTCGGCGAAGAAGCGCATCGTCCCGGCGAGCAGTCGCAGGAGCGGGTACGCCGCGGGGAAGACCTGGAAGCCTGCGGAGCCCGGACCGGCGCCCCAGTCGCGGAGCGCCTCGCGCGTGAGCGGAACGTCGAGCGCCGCCGGCGGCAGGATCCCGCTCGCCGCACCGCCGGGGACGATCGCGCCGATCTCCTCCGTCGCACCGCCGGCGTAGTCGTCGACCAGCTGCCGCGCGGTCACGTCGAGCGGCGCCTCGTAGCAGCCGGGCTCGCGCACCGCGCCCGTCACCGACCAGAGTCGCACGGGCGTCCAGTCGCCCCTGAGGATCGCCGGGATGTGCGCGAGGGTCTCGACGTTCTGGATCAGCGTCGGCCGGCCGAGGTAGCCGAACTGCGACGGGAACGGCGGCTTCAGGCGCGGCATCCCGCGGCGGCCCTCCATCGACTCCAGCATCGCGGTCTCCTCGCCGCAGATGTACGCGCCGGCCCCGACGGTCACTTCCAGGGACAGTCCCTCGAGGAGCCCCGCGCTGCGGAACTCGGAGATCGCCCGCTCGAGCCGGGACCGCGTCGTCGCGTACTCCTCGCGCAGGTAGATCCAGCCCTCGGCCGCGTCCATCGTCCGCATCGCGAGCACGGTCGCCTCCAGCAGGAGGTGCGGTCGCCGCTCCATCACGTAGCGGTCCTTGATCGTCCCCGGCTCGCCCTCGTCGGCGTTCACGACGACGACTCGCGGCCCGGGCTCGCGCAGGACCGCCTCCCACTTCACGCCGGTCGGGAACCCGGCGCCGCCGTACCCCGAGAGGCCCGATTCCTTCAGCGCGGCGACCACGCGATCGGCCGGCGGCAGCTCGCGCAGCAGCGCCAGGCCGCCCCGGCGCTCGTAGTCCGCGAGCGTCTCGTCGGCCCGGTCGAGTCCGAGGAAGCCGCCGTTCGCCCGGTACGTCGGCTCGGGGACGATCCGGTCGCCGACCGTGTGCACCGGCGCGAGGTCGCAGTGTCCGAGGCACGGCACCTCGACGACCGGCCCGTGCTCCTCGAGTCGGGCGAGCAGGTCGCGCGCGCCGAGGCAGTCGCAGACAGGTCCCGTGCAAACACGGACGGCATCCATCGGCACCTGGAGGAAGGAGTAGAACGAGACGACCTCGTGCACCTCGCCGCGGCGGACGTTCATGTGGTCGGCCAGCGCGTCCGAGAGCTCTGGCGTGATCGGGCCGACCTCCCTCCGGACGCGGCCGAGGTTGTCGAGCAGCCGCGTGCGGTCGGTCGGCAGTTCCGGCAGCAGAGATACGAGGGCGAGCGCGTCCAGGGTCTCGATTATCGCGGGGTCGTCCACCTGCGCGGCGGCCTGACCCCTGACACGTCCGGTTCAGCCGAGGTCGATGAGGGCGAGGCCGGTTTCGGCATCGTGGGTCTTTCGGAGCTCCGCCGGCGACTCCGTCAGGACGACCTCCAGCGTCGGCCACACGCGCGCGCGGAGGAGGTGGCCGCCGTGCGCCGTGCCGTCGCGCTTGCCGACGACCACGTGCGCGTGCACCGCCGGCTCGCCGTCGGCGACCGCCACGTCGCCGGCGAGCGAGAGGACCTCGACCTGCTCCCGTAGGGGGATCTCCGCGTACTCCTTCGTGTCACGGTCGAAGTAGCCGAGGACGACCTCCTCGAACGCGCCGATTCCGGTGAACGACGCGGCCGTGAGACCGCGGCCGCGGGCGAAGCGCTCGAGCTCGGACATCGGCTCGTCGCCCTTGTCGAAGACGAGCGCGAAGCGGCCGCTGCCGAGCTCCTTCGTCCTCATCGGCGCCGCCACGCGCCGAGCGCCCCGCCCGCGACAGCCGCGAGCGTCGCGCCGCCGACCAACAAGGTGTGACCTCCGCGTCCGCGAGGCTGCTCGCACGGGTCGCAGCCGCGCGCGAGCTTCAGCACCTGCGCGACGTGGAACGCTTTCCGGCCCACGCCCTGTTCGATCTGTGTCTTGCACGAGAACCCGTCGGCGACGACGAGCGTGTCCTCGGCCGCCTCCCTCACCTTGGGGAAGAGCGC